>JBBDTK010000135.1:0-2815 GCA_040904405.1 Solirubrobacterales bacterium
TGCTTGGCCACGCACGCCCCCAGTCGCACGCGGTCGTGGAATCAACCATCTAGGCTCCCGCGCGTGAGCGCTCCCGTCATCTTCTCCGGCATCCAGCCGACCGGACGCAAGCACCTCGGCAACTACGTCGGCGCGATCCGCCAGTACGTCGAGGGACAGGAGCGCGGCGAGCCGGCGATCTTCTGCATCGTCGACCTGCACGCGATCTCGGTCGCCTACGACCCGGCGGAGCTGCGCGAGCGGCTCTACGACACCACGGCGATCCTGCTCGCCGCCGGCCTCGACCCGGCCCGCTGCGTCCTCTTCCGCCAGTCCGACGTCCGCGAGCACACCGAGCTGACCTGGCTGCTCTCCGCGGTCACCGCCCACGGCGACCTCAACCGCATGCACCAGTTCAAGGACAAGTCGGCGCGCCAGCGCGAGCTGGTCTCGGCGGCGCTCTTCTTCTACCCGGTGCTGATGGCCGCCGACGTGCTCGCCTACAAGGCCGAGGAGGTGCCGGTCGGCGACGACCAGCGCCAGCACGTCGAGTTGATGCGCGAGATCGCCCGCCGCTTCAACGAGCGCTTCGGCGAGGCGCTGGTGGTGCCGGAGCCGCGCGTCCCCGAGGTCGGGGCGCGGATCATGGACCTGCAGGAGCCGGAGCGAAAGATGTCGACGACGGGAGGGACCGAGGCCGGCACGGTGCTGGTCCTCGACGAGCCCGCGGCGATCCGCAAGAAGTTCGGCAGCGCCGTCACCGACTCGGGGCGCGAGGTCCGTCGCGGCGAGGACAAGCCCGGTATCACCAACCTGATCGACGTGCTCGCGGTCGCCCGCGGGGTCGAGCCGGCGGCGATCGAGGCCGAGTTCGGCGAGGCCGGCTACGGCGAGTTCAAGCAGGCGGTCGCCGAGGCGGTGGTGGAGTACCTGGCCCCCGTGCGCGAGCGCTACGCCGAGCTGCGCTCGGACGAGGCGGCGCTGGAGGAGGCGCTCGCGGCGGGCGCCGAGAAGGCCCGCTTGCTCGCCGCCCCGACCCTGGCCGAGGTGCGCGAGCGGATGGGCATCGGCGCTCGGCGCAGGTAGTTTCGCCCGCATTCCCGGCTCCCGCCCCCCGCGAGGCGCCGGACGTGGGACTTGCGGTCGCGAGTAGACGGGCGGTCGTCTCTCGCGGGCGGTACCGTCCCCGCATGATCGCCGACCTCGACCTCGAGCTCGACGTATTCGCCGGGCCCTTCGACCTGCTGCTTGCCGTCCTGCTGCGCGAGGAGGTCGACCTGCTCGAGGTCGAACTGGGCGAGGTCGTCGTCGCCTACGTCGAGCACCTCGAGCGCGACGGCGAGCTGGAGCTGGAGGTGGCGACCGAGTTCCTGGTCCTGATCGCGGCGCTGCTGGAGCTGAAGTCGCGCCTGCTGCTGCCGGGCGCAGACCCCGAGCTGGAGGAGGTTGGCCCCGAGGAGGCGATCGAGGAGCTGCTGGCGCGGCTGCTCGAGTACCGCCGCTACCGCGATGCGGCCGCGATGCTGAGTGAGCGCTTCGAGGCTGCCCGCGGATATCTCTACCGCGCCGCGCCGCTGCCGCCGAGCCTGCGCCGGGTCGCTGTCGAGGCGGCGACCGCGGTCTACGATCCCGACCGGCTCGGCGCCGCGCTCGGCGACCTGCTGACCGCGCCGCCGCCGCTCGACGTCAGCCACATCCGCCCGACCGTCTCCCTGGAGCGGCGGCTGCGCGCCCTGCGCGACGCCCTCTCCGGCCGCGCCAGCATCGACTTCGACGAGCAGTTCGGCGGCGAGGACCGGCTGACCCAGGCGGTGACGTTGTTCGCGCTGCTGGAGCTGTACCGCAAGGGCGAGGTGACCTGGAAGCAGCGCGAGCCGCTGGGCGCGATCGAGATCCGGCGCTTGGAGGAGCATTGAGCGCGGACGCTGCAAACCGGCGCATCTCGGGGTTCTCGGTCGCTCGGATCGGGTCACGCACCAGAAAGTGCGCTCCTCTCACCTCGCTCCCTGCGTCCCCCGACCTGCTTGGTTTTCGCGCCCGTTCTGGGGACGACCTATGAGCGACCTGAGTCGCACGATCGAGGCGCTGCTCTTCCTCTCGCCGCAGCCGGTCGCCCTCGCCGACCTCGTCGAGGCGACGGAGGCGACCGAGGGGCAGGTATCCGAGGCGATCGACCTGCTGCGGGAGGATCTCGCCGAGGGCAGCCGGGGAGTGGTCCTGCGCGAAGTAGGGGGCGGCTTCGCCCTGGCCAGCAACCCCGGCAGCGAGGAGGCGGCGCGACGGCTGCTGGCGAAGCCGCGGACGCCGCCGCTGACCCAGGCGCAGGCCGAGACGCTGGCGATCGTCGCCTACCTGCAGCCGGTCTCGCGGCCCGAGGTGGCGCGGATCCGCGGCGTCTCCTCGGAGTCGGCGGTGCAGACGCTCTCCGAGCGCGGCCTGATCGAGGAGTCGGGCCGCTCGCAGTTCGGCGCCGCCCTGTTCAAGACGACCGAGCTGTTCGAGCGCCTCTTCGGGCTCGGCAGCCTCGACCAGCTGTCCGACCCCTCGCGCTTCGATCCTAGCCCCGAGGACGAGCGCGAGCTGCGCGAGCGGCTCTTGAAGGCGGGGGAAGCGCGGACCGAGCCTTGAGACGGGGGAGGGGCGGGGGTCGGTCCCGGCTACGCCTAAGCCCCGTGGGGAGGGGCGGGGGTCGGTCCCGGCTACGCCTAAGCCCCGCCTTCGGCGGGGCTGATCTTGAGCGCCCTTCGGGCGCAACGATCACTCCGCGGTGCCGGTGGGAGGCTAAGAACCTGTCTCAAAACCCCCGCGCACGCCTGGCGGCCCCGGACACACTTCG
>JBBDTK010000136.1:0-15383 GCA_040904405.1 Solirubrobacterales bacterium
GTGCGTCCAGACGCCGCCGAAACGATCTGAATTTCCGGATACGTGTACTAGCCGCTTCATCGCAGCTTTTTCCGGGCTCTGGGCCGTAAAAAGCTGCGATCGCGCGATCAGGCGTTGGCCGCCGAGAGCAGGTAGAGGCCGAAGCAGGTGAAGGTGACCATCACGGCCAGCATCCAGTACTGCGAGCGGGCCGCCTGGCGGTAGTCGCCCCAGTAGGCCGTGGCGCGGTCGTGGGCGAGGGTTAGGCCGATCACGTGGCCGACCACGAGCGAGCCGACCTGCACGTACCAGATCGCGTTGGCGCTGAGCAGCTGGAAGTCGATTCCCGAGGAGGCGGTGCCGAAGAGGTCGGTTCTGCCGGTCCCCAGGGGGTCGGAGAGCAGGTAGGTGAACTGCGCCTGCTCCTGGAAGACGAAGAGGCTGAAGTAGTGGGCGAGCAGGTAGGCGAAGGCGATCGGGATCAGCGTGTGGGCGAAGCCGGACCAGAGCTTGCGCAGGGGCGGCGCGCCGCCCACCGCCGCCATCCCGCGCACCCCGATCAGGTAGATCAGGGCGACGGCGGCGATGCAGAGCAGGATGAAGATCGTGTCGGTGATCCGCAGCGCCGCGGTCAGCCCGAAGCCGACGTCGACGAAGCGCTCGAAGGTGCTTTCCAGGGCGCCGAGGAAGGCGCCCTCGGAGGCGCCGTCGAAGCTGGTGGTCGCGATCGAGGCGATCACCACCGCCGCCGAGCCGGGCGCCGTGGCCCAGCGGGCGGCGGCGGCGAACGGGCGGCGGCGGCCGATCCGCCCGTCCCGCGCCTCGAAGATGCCGAGCTGGCTGAACATGCCGAAGTAGACCGAGAAGACCTCGCCCGTGCGGCACCACTTCTCGGTGCCGAAGAGGGCCATCATCGCCAGGGTGTAGGCGCTGTAGAGGAGCGCCGCGGTCGCCGCGGCGTCGGGCGCGAGGCCGACCGCGACGCCGCCGCTGACGCCGTAGACGATCTCCAGCCAGACGAAGGCGACCAGCCCGACGGCGGCCGGCCAGCGGCCGAGTCGCTCGGGGTAGGCGAGGTGGCGGGGGCGCTGCCCGGCCAGCGCGGCGAACGCCGCCCCCGTCGCCCGGCCGACCGCGCGCCATGGATTGAAGGGTCGGAAGACGTCGCCGAGGACGACGCTGAACAGGGGGAAGCCGAGCCAGCAGGTGACGAAGATGAAGGTGAGGGCGAAGTTGCGATCGGGCGCCTCGGTCCCGCGCAGGCCGGCGTAGGCGGCGACCGCGAGCAGGAAGACGCCGGCCGCGCCGCAGAGGATCTGCGCCGGCAATCCGAGCAGGGCTCGCGAGAGCCGCGCGCCGAGCGGGCGCCAACCGTCGCGCTCGAAGCGGGGCTGGCGCCAGCCGACCGAGAGCGCGAAGAAGGAGACGATCAGGACGATCGAGGCCCCCCAGGCGAACAGCCAGGCGGGGATCGGCAGATCCTGCCGGGCGACCAGCGCGTGCGCGAGCGGCAGCCAGCTCACGGGCTGACGCGCAGTTCGGCGATCTCGGCGCCGCTGCCGTGCATCTCCACCTCGTAAACGCCTTCCAGGCTGGCCGGGAAGTCGAAGCGGGCCGAGCCGCCGGCCGGGACGTCCTCGGTGATGTCGTAGCCGTGGATATGGACCTCCTCGGCGAGGTCGGACTCGACCACGAAGCGGACCCGCTCGCCGGCCGAGAACTCGAGCCGCTCGACGCCGCCGACCGGCTCACCGCCGCGGACGGCGATCGTCGGGAGCGGCGGCCGGGTCGGCCGGGGGGCGGTTTCGGCTTCCCCGCCGGCCCCCGGCTGCGTCCGGTCCTCGGTCGCGGCCGCGCCGCCGTAGCCACCGCCCGCCGTGCCGTTGTCCTCGCCGCCGTCCTGGAGGACGACGAAGAGGACGGCGGCGGCGATCAGCAGCGCCGCGCCGAGCGCCGCCCGTGCGGCGTTGACCCGCATCGGCTCAGGCTCGGGCCGCGACGCCGTCGAGCAGGCGCCAGTTGGCCTTGAAGGCGGACTCGGCCGCGGCGACCAGGGCCTCGGGATCGGCGCCGTCGAGGTGGGACTCGATCAGCGAGCGGCCCTCGGCGGCGTGCTCGACGTCGGCCTGCTCGTGGAGGCGGAAGTACTCGTTGCCAGGGCCGTCGCCGATCCCGTAGTGGGCGGCCAGGCCCTCGCGCTTGGTCTTGGAGATCGCCGGCTGGCCGCTCTCGATCGCGTAGAGGCGGACCAGCTGCGAGAGCCGGTCCTCGCGCGCGGTCCAGGCGTCGACGCACTCCTTGGTCTCCGCGGTCGGGGCCGCGGCGACCTCTCCCCCGACCGCCTCGACGAAGCCGTCCCAGAGGGCGACGTGCTCGGCCTCCTCCTCGGCGTGGCGGCGCAGTGCGGCGCGCTCGGCCGCGGGGGCGGACTCGGCCACAGAGGCGCTGAGGCGGGCGATCGCCGCCGTCGCGTGGCGGTACTGGCCGGAGTAGGAGGCGAGCTCCTCGCGGCTCAGCTCGCCGGCGGACCAGCGCTGGTAGAAGGGGTGCTCGAGCACGTCCCAGCGCTTGCGAGCCTGCTCGATCCTCTGCCAGACGTCGTTGCTCACTGGGGCCTCCTTGATTCGCCGGTACGGGGCGACCCAGGATAACGTCCCGCGGCCGACGGATCCCGATCCGCGCCCCTATGCGACCCGACCGAGAAGACATCGCGGCGCCCGAACTGCCGGGCGGGATCGAGTGGATCGGCGAGGCGCCGAACTCGATGCCGGTCGCGACGGCCGCCGGGCCGGCGCTCGTCTTCTTCTTCGACTTCGCCCAGCTCAACAGCGTGCGCGCGCTGCCCTACCTGTGCGAGTGGGCGCGGCGCTACTGCGGCGACGGGCTGACCGTGCTCGGCGTGCAGGCGCCGCGCTTCCCCTTCGGCGCCGACCCGGGGCCCGTGGCCACGGGCCTGGACCGGCTCGGGGTCGAGTTCCCGGTCGCGATCGACGCCCGCCGCGACCTCTGGCACGCCTACGGCTGCGAGGGCTGGCCCAGTCTCTTCCTCTGGAAGCTCGGCGGCGCCCTGGCCTGGTTTCACTTCGGCGAGGGCGAGTACCGGGCGACCGAGGAGGCGATCCAGGCGGAGCTGCGCGAACAGGACGCCCTGCGCGACCTGCCCGCCCCGCTCGACCCGCTGCGGGCCGGCGACGCGCCGGGAGCCCGGGTCATGCCCCCCACGCCCGAGATCTTCCCCGGCGGCGAGAGCTGGGAGCAGCCCTGGATCGCCGGCGAGGACGGCAAGCGGCTGGAGATCCCATACGAGGCCGGCGGCGCCTACGCCACGATCGAGGGCAAGGGCGAGATCGCAATCGAGCTCGACGGCAACCCCGCCCAAGGCGGTTCCGCGGGACCCCAAGGCGGTTCCGCGGAGCCGCTCCCGATCGACGGGCCGGCCCTCTACCCGCTGGCCGAGCACCCCAGCCACGAGCGCCACACCATCACCCTCCGCCCCTCCCCCGACCTCCGCATCTGGTCCATCAGCTTCTCCGCGGGAGTGCCGTGATAGAGGCGGTGGGGTACTGCTCCCGGCGGCTTGTACTTTTTCCGCGACGGCGCCCGCGGTCAACCACAAGGTGTCTTCGGAAAAAGTTGAGCCGGGAGTAGTTCCCCAGCGCCTCTACGCCGAGGCCACCTGCGCCTGCCGGATCTCCTTGGGCAGCATGAAGCGCACGTCCTCGTCGACGGTGCGCAGCTCGGAGATATCGTCGGCGCCGCGGTCGCGGAAGAAGGCGACCAGGTTCTCGACCAGCTCCTCGGGGGCGCTGGCGCCGGAGGTGATGCCGACGGTCTCGACCCCCTCCAGCCACTCCTCCCGCACCTGGTGGTGGAAGTCGATCAGGTGCGAGGCGGCGCCGTGTTCGCGCGCCACCTCGACCAGGCGGTTGGAGTTGGAGGAGTTGGTCGAGCCGATCACCAGCACCAGGTCGCACTCGCGGGCCAGCTGCTTGACCGCGATCTGGCGGTTGGTGGTCGCGTAACAGATGTCGTCGGACTTGGAGCTGACGATCGCCGGGAACTTCGCCCGCAGCGCGGCGATGATCTCGGCGGTCTCGTCGACCGAGAGCGTGGTCTGGGTGATGAAGGCGACCCGCTCGGGGTCGGGCACCTCCAGGCTCGCCACCTCCTCCACGGTCTGCACCAGGATGATGCTGTCGGGGGCCTCGCCGGTCGTCCCTTCGACCTCCTCGTGACCGGCGTGGCCGATCATCACGATCGTGTAGCCGTCGGCGGCGAAGCGGCGCGCCTCGACGTGGACCTTGGTCACCAGCGGGCAGGTGGCGTCGATCGTCTGCAGGCGCCGGGCGGCGGCGTTCTCGTGCACCGCCGGGGCGACGCCGTGGGCGGAGAAGACGACCATCTCGCCCTCGGGCACCTCGGTCTCCTGCTCGACGAAGATCGCCCCGCGCTTGGAGAGCTCCTCGACCACGTGCTTGTTGTGGACGATCTCCTTGCGCACGTAGACCGGCGCCCCGTGCAGGTCGAGCGCCCGCTCGACCGTCTGCACGGCGCGGTCGACGCCGGCGCAGTAGCCGCGCGGCGCAGCGAGCAGGACGCGCTTCGGCGCTGCCGTGGAAGTTGCAGGCATACCCAGCAGGGTAGCGGGGGCTAGCCTTCCAGAATGCCCGCGCCCACAGACCAGCTCGAACGCCTCAGCTCGACCGACGCCTCGTTCCTGACCAACGAGCGCGGCTCCAGTCACATGCACATCGGCGGCATCCTGATCTTCGAGGGCCCGCCGCCCCGCTACGTCGATCTGGTCGAGCACGTGCGCGGCAAGCTGGACCAGGTGCCGCGCTTCCGCCAGCGACTGGTGGTGCCGCCGCTGGAGGCCGGACGGCCGCTCTGGGCAGACGACGTCAACTTCAACCTCAGCTACCACATCCGCCACACGGCGCTGCCCGAGCCGGGCGGCGAGGCGCAGCTGCAGCGGCTTGCCGCGCGCGTCTTCTCGCAGCAGCTCGACCGCTCCAAGCCGCTCTGGGAGATGTGGCTGGTGCAGGGGCTGGAGCGCGACCGCTTCGCGCTGCTGACCAAGACCCACCACGCCGCGGTCGACGGCATCGCCGGGGTCGACATCGGCACCGTCCTCTTCGACCCCGAGCCGATCCCGGAGCCGGCGCCGGTCGAAGACGGCTGGCGGCCGCGGAAGGCGCCGACCACGAGTGAGCTGATCGCCCGCGGCGCGACCGACGCGGCGGCGGCGCCGGTGAAGCTGGCGGGCCGCGCGATGGATGCGGTACGCCACCCCGAGAGCGCCGCCCGGCGCCTGGTCGAGGCGCTGGAGGGAGTCGGCGAGGTCGCCGGCGCCTTCGCCGAACCGGCGCCCGACGTGCCGCTCAACCTCGAGATCGGGCCGCACCGCCGCTTCACCTGGGCGCGCTCGGAGCTGAGCACCTTCAAACGGATCAAGGACAACCTCGGCGGCACCGTCAACGACGTCGTGCTCGCGGTGGTCACCGGCTCCCTGCGCAAATGGCTGCACTCGCGCGGGATCCGCACCGAGGGGCTGGAGCTGCGCGCCCTGGTGCCGGTCTCGATCCGCAGCGCCGACGAGCGCGGCGAGCCCGGCAACAAACTCGCCGCGATGCGCGGGCCGCTGCCGGTCTACGTCGAGGACCCGGCACGGCGGCTGCGGGTGGTCAGCGAGCAGATGGAGGGCCTGAAGCGCTCCAAGCAGGCGCTCGGGGCGGAAGTGATCTCGCGCTTCAACGACTTCGCCCCGCCGACGCTGCTCGCGCAGGCGGCGCGGATCAACTTCTCGACCCGGCTCTTCAACCTGATCGTGACCAACGTGCCGGGACCGCAGTTCCCCCTCTACGTCCTCGGCCGCAAGCTGGAAGAGGTCTTCCCGGTTGCCTTCCTGCCGCAGAACCACGCCCTCGCGGTGGCGATCATGAGCTACAACGGCCGCGTCTGCTTCGGCCTGCTCGCCGACTACGACTCGATGGAGGATGTCGAGACGATCGCCGCCGGCATCGACGAGTCGCTCGACGAGCTGGAGCGGGCCGCGGCTGCCGCCGCGGCTGCCTGAGCCGTGGCAATTCTCGTCGCCCTCTTCATCGCGGTGCCGATCCTGGAGCTCTGGGTGATCATCCAGGTCGGCGGGCTGATCGGGATCGTGCCGACCCTGGCGCTGCTGCTCTCGGTCTCCCTGCTCGGGGCGCTGCTGCTGCGCCACCAGGGGCGGGGCGCCTGGCAGGCGTTCAACGCCGCCCTCGCCGAGCGCCGCTTCCCCGGCCGCGAGGTGGCCGACGGGCTGATGATCACCCTCGGCGGCGCCCTGCTGCTCACCCCCGGCTTCGTCACCGACGCGGTCGGCCTGCTGCTCCTCCTGCCCCCCACCCGCGCAATCGCCCGCCGCGCGCTGCGCGCCTACGTCACCCGCCGCTTCGTCTTTGTCGGCGTCGGCGGCATGGCCGGCGACCAGCGCCCCGGCCCGACCCCGCGCCGCGACTACGACTTCGACGCCACCGCCGAGGAGGTCGACGAGGACGACCGGCGGCTGGAAAAGTAGCCGGCGGCGCTCCTACGGTTCTTTGGCGGGGTTCAGCGGTGACTCGAAGGCGGCCGTCGCGACCGTCATCAGGGTTTGCTTCTCGCCCGATTCCTTCATGCGGACCTTCGCCTGTGCCTGCTCGTCCCGGATGAAGGCGTCCAGCTCGTCTATCGCGGCGATCACGTTCGCCCACCCCTGCCGGTCCAGGCGCAGGAGCGACCAGGTGAAATAGCGATCCTCGCGGATGTCGAAGGTTCCCATCCGCATCGCTTCGATGATCCGCTCGGAGATCTGTTCGAACACCTTCCAGCTCGGCTCGTCCCTGATCGACTCCGGCACATTTGCCCAAGGGTCTTCGCCGAGGATCGCCGGCACCGTGGCGCGGAAGAACTTCTCCGTTCCCCCGCGACGCCTGCCGCCCCCTATTTCCTCGGTCTTCTTCAGCCAGCCGTTCGTCTCCATCAGCTTGAAACGGCGAAAGATGCTGTCCTTGTCGCCGCCGAATTCCCTGTGGAACCCCGTCGCGCTCACCTCCTGAAGATTTGCCGCCGCAACGATCCCCCTGCACATCTCATGGGCCAGAACTTTCGACGTTCGCACCGCGAATAGCGCCAGTGGATCCCGGTATTCGATGAGTCCCCGTGGCGCCCGCTCAGCTCCGGGGGCCGGCGACTCAAAGGCCGCGAGAAGGACCGTTGCGGGCGCTAGCTCGGCGCCTGAGTGGAACGCGCGCACCCGGGCCTCTGCCTGCTCCTCGTAGAGCACCCCGAACAATCTGTCGACGGCCGCTATCACTCCGTCCCATCCCTCACGGTCAACCTGAATGGTCGAGCAGTCACTGCGGCGATCAGGCCTTGCATCAAAGGTTCTCGCCGCGATTGCGTCACGCACCTGCGCGGCGAACTGCCGGAGGGTAGTCCAGCTGACTGAGACCCGAACCGAGTACGGCAACATGGACCAAGCATCCGAACTGAACCCTGCCGGCTCGGTCGCCCTGTAGAAATGCTCGATCCCTCCCCGGCGACTGCCGCCCGTCCGGCTGCGAATGAACTTGAGCCAGCCGTGCTTGGCCAGCACCTTGAAGTTGCTGTCCAACCTCGAGATCGTTCCGCCGCCGAACTCCTCACCGAACTGCGTCGGGCTCATTTCACGCAGAAAGAGTTCGTTGACGATTCTGGGCCGGAGTTCGACCGCGAAGACAATTGACAGGCGGTACAACTGCTCCGCCCCTGACCTGATGCCGCTCCAGAATTGGGCTGCCAACTGAACTCCCTTCGACTGTTGCAATCTGCTGAGCAGAGTCTAGGACAGTTCCCAAATACAGCCGAGTTCGTTCTCCGAGATCTAGCCAGCTGATGTTATTAAAACTCTCCTTAGTTAGTAAGCAGCTCCATCCCCCGCGGGCGGACCCTATTAGTGGCGAAGGATGAAGTGATCGGGACGCTTAGGTGCGCGTAGGGTTTCGGTCAATGAACGAGAGCGACGGAGAGCAGGCTCGCGACTTCTTCTGGAGCGAACTGGCGGCGCAAGTCCTCCACCCGGTCCGGGTGGAGATCGTCGAAGCCATGCGGTGGATCGGCCGGCCGCTCTCGGCCGTTGACCTGATGCGCGTCTTCGAGGGGCAGCGCAAGAAATCGCGGCTGCAATGGCACCTGGGACGGCTGACCAAACTCGGCGTGGTCGAGCTGGCCACGGCAGGCGAGGTCCGCCGCATGTCCCCCCTCCGGACGATGCGATGGCCGCAGGCATGATCGCCCACCAGCCCCAATATGACCCCGAGACGGTCGCCGGGGTGATTCTCAAGGAGATAGTCGAACTGCACCCGAAGCATCTGACGGTCGACGAGCTGTGCGCGAGGATCGTCGTCAATTGCGGCGACGAGCGGGAGATCGAGACAGCCACCCGCGCGATCGGCGATCTCCGCGACTCCGGCCTCCTCACCCCCCGCGCCGACGAGATCGCCGAGCCGACACCGGCGACCCTCAGAACCGCAGCCCTGCTCACCGGATAGCCGCGATCAGAAGCACTTTGTCGGAGCGGGCCGCTTGCCTTCTCAAAACCCCAACGCGAACCTCGCCTGTCACTCGCTCAGCGCCGGGGGAGCCTCCGTAGCCGCCGCGAGAACCTCCGACGCCGCTCGCTCCCCTGAGCGCACGGCGCCGTCCATGTAGCCGTTCCAGACCGTGGCGGTCTCGGCCCCGGCCCAGTGCAGGCGGCCGGTCGGGGCACGCAGGGCGCTGCCGTATTCGGTCCAGCCGCCGGTGGTCATCAGGCAGCCGTAGCAGCCGCGGGTCCACTCCTCGTCCGCCCAGATCCGCTCGATGAAGCGCTCCGGCTTCGCCGCCCGCTCGCCGAAGAGACGGGCGTGACCGGCGAGGACGGCCTCGCGACGCTCCGCCGCCGGTCGGGCGCCCCACTCGCGCGCCAGCCGGCCCTCGAGGAAGCCGAGCAGGACGCCCGGGCTGCCGTCGGGTGGCGAGTTGTCGAAGACGACGCGGGCCGGTCCGACGTCGCTGGCTGCCTGGCCGGAGAGCCCTTCGTCCCGCCAGAAAGGACGCTCGTAGAGGGCCATCGTCTTGATCACCGTCCCCTGCGGCATCCGCTGGGTCAGCTGATCGCGCCGCGCCGGCAAAAGCGGGTCGTAGGCGATCCGTCCGGCCAGGGTCGGCGGCACGGCGACGATCGCGCGGGCGGCGCGCACCGCGAGGCCCCCAGCCACCCCACCGGGGCCGTCGGCGTGGACGACGACGCCCCGCCCGTCGTGCTCGATCCGGCGCACCGGCGCGTCCAGTCGCAGGCGCTCTGCTCCCAGCGCCTCGGCCAGCAGCTGCGGGATCCGCTGCGAGCCGCCGTGGAAGCGGTCCTGCTGGGCGCCGCCCCCGGTCCCCACCAGCGTGTCGAAGCCGCCGCCGGAGTGGGTGTAGAAGAGGACGTGGAGGAGCGAGACGTCGGCGGGCTCGGCCGCCCAGACCGCCTCCGTCGCCAGCTCGAAGAGGCTGCGCGCCGCCGCCATCCGGGTGTTGCGCCGGACCCAGGTGGCGAAGGTCTGGCTGTCCCAGCTCGCCGCCTTCGGCGCCGTCCAGGGCGCCTCCAGCGGCACCTGCCGCGCCATCCGGTCGAGGCGGGCGCGGGCCTGTTCGAAGTCGACCAGGGCGAGCGGGGAGATCGCGCGCACGAGGTCGCGGACCAGGCCGAGCCGCGCGTCGGTCAGGGCGCCGCTGTAGGAGGCGCGGCGACCCGCGATCTCGATCAAGTGCCGTCCCTCGTCGTAGGTGGGGAAGGTGTCGACGCCCAGCTCAACCGCGAGGGCGGCAACCCGCTCCTGGGTCGGCCCGATCCACTGCCCGCCGACCTCGACCACCTTGCCGTCGCCGATCTCCTCGTTGAGCACCCGCCCCCCGACCCGGTCCCGAGCCTCCAGCACGAGAGGATCGATGCCCTGCTCCAACAATCGCCGCGCCGCCACCAGGCCCGCCAGACCAGCGCCGACGATCGCGACGTCCGCCGCAATCGTCTCAGCGCTATTCATTCGAGCCACGCCGGCCATCGGAGCCGACTCTAGCCACTGCCGGCGAACTTCGGTGCGGTGTCCACAAGGCTGATACCGGCAGCGCCCAGAGGCCTGATCCGAAGCTCAAGGTTTCGGGACCGGTGTGGACTACGACGCCGGCCTTGAACCGCGCGCCCAGCTTGCTCTGCAGGTGGCGCAGTGCGCCGAAGTCGCGGGATCGCGCGCTGGCGCCAAGCTTGACCTCGAGGCCGCATACCGACCCATCCCCTCTCTCGATCAGGATGTCGATCTCCCGTCCGCCAGCGGTTCGGAAATGGTGGATGCGAACGGTTGCCTCAGCCCAGGCTGCCTGCTTGACGAGCTCCATCGCCACGAAGTTCTCGAACAGGGATCCCGCAAGCGACGTCTCGTCCCCTTCGAACCGACTCTGCTCGTAGTCCAGCAGGTGACAGGCCAATCCCGTGTCGGGCAACCAGACCTTTGGCGCCTTGATCAAGCGCTGGCCGATGTTGCGACTCCAGGCCCTTGCACGAATCAGCAGGAACAGTTGCTCGAGCAGTGTGAGATAACGCTGCGCCGTGGGGCGGCTCATGCCGGCATCTCGGGCGATCCCGGTCGGCGAGAGCAGGCCCGAGGCACGAGAGGCGGTCAGGCGGAGGAGCGTGGGAAGCTGATCGAGCTGCTGCGCGTTCCGGACGAGATCCCGCACATCTCGCTCCAGGGTCATTGCGACGTACTCCTCGAACCATCGCCCTCGTCTCCGCGGATCCCGGCGCGCAAGGGCCTCGGGGTAACCGCCTGTGGCGAGGGCCTCAGCTATGGCTCCGCGGCCGACTGGCGCGTTCGCGAGTTGCGCAACGCGACCGGCGAAGAGGTCGTCGATGAAGGTCTCGCGCCGGCCGCGGAGCTCGCCCTGCGATAGAGGCCAGAGCGGCACTCGCTCGGCCCGGCCGACGAGAGACTCGGAGATGCGCAGAGTCGTCCAGACATTCGCCGAGCCGGTGAGCATGAACATACCCGCCGGGCGCCTTCCGCCGGCACGCGCTCGATCGACGCGCGCCTTGATCGCGGGCAGCAGCGCTGGTGCCTTCTGGAACTCGTCGATGCAGAGGGGGAGAGCTGCGCTCTCGACGAATCCCGTCGGGTCGTCATTCGCCGCTTCCCGGGGGCCGTCGTCGTCGAGCGTTACGTAGTGCGCGCTCCGCTCATCTGCCACGAGTGATGCAAGCGTGCTCTTGCCGGCCTGGCGAGGGCCGACGACGACGGCTACGGGAGTGTCGTCGAGGGCGGCGTCCAGTCCAGCCTTGATATGCCTCGAGTAGAGTTCAGACATCTGATAATCGCTCAGATACTACCTGACAGTCGCTCAGGAGCAAGCTGACGATCGATCAGTCTCCGGCATCCAAATCACCCGCGGCGCTGCATCCATAGCGGCGACGATATCGCGCTAGCGGCCGGAGACTTCCAAGACCGACCCTGCCTGCCTGTAACCCCTGGGCTCAATCCAGCCCGTGGGGATGGGGATGACCCCACTTACCCACTCTGACCCCGCAATCCCTGTCAGACCCCAGCGCGAACTTGGCGTCGTCGGTCATCATCTCGCGGGAGACTGGACTCAACATCCCTGCAATCAACTACTTCTGATCGCCGTGGGGACGGCGGTGGGGACGAGATCCCTCAGGGTCGACCTATCGCGGGCAATGGTCGCGGAGCGTCGCCGATGTGTCTTCTACCGTTGACGAGTGCCATACAGCAAGAGCAGAGTCGACCGGGCTGGGCAGACACTCGCCGAGCACCTTCGCCAGGTCGTCGATGAAAAGAAGACCATCGAGCGCTCCCCAGCGGTCCTCGAAGCGGTCGAGATCATCGACTGGTGGCGCGAAGAGCACGCGAGGCCGCTCTCGCGAGTCGCCGCAAACTTGCGCCACTACGCGGGCCAACACGAAACCCCGAAGGTCACCCAGCGCTTGAAGAAATTCCCGACGATCATCGACAAGCTTCTGCGCGAGCCGACGATGAGCTGTCTCGCATGGCGGACATCGGGGGAGTCCGCGCCGTGCTTCCTGACCAGGCCGCCGCCAACAGCGTCGCCAGTCAGTTACGGAGGAACTGGACCATCGTCCAATTTCGGGATTACGTCGCCAAGCCGAAGGCCGACGGATACAGAGCACTTCATCTCATCGACCGCAATTACGGTCGCCGGATCGAGGTGCAGATGCGCACCCGCCTTCAAGACGCCTGGGCCAACTCCGTGGAGGCCGACACTCGTCGCGTCGCACCTGGTCTCAAGTTCGGCGCCGGTCCCCAGGCGCTTCGCGACTTCTACGTCGCCCTGGGAGAACTCCTCGCCATCGCGGATCAAGGTCTTCCGGCAAACCCCGCGCCTTATAGGCGGCTCATGGAGTTACGAGGGCGAGTCGATACCCTTCGACGCAGAGCAGATCAACGCAAGGCAAGGCAATGAGCCCCGACGAGATCAAGCATTTCCTAGTCAGCTACGACCTAGACACCGGCGAGACGGAGGTCGAGTCCTTCGGCACCGATTATGACGCCGCCCAGGCGGCCTACGCCGAGGCGGAGCGGGCAAATGCCGAGGACGAAAGCTCGACGTCGTTCTCCTGAGCGCCGACTCGCTGGAGACGATCAAACAGACTCATTCGAGCTACTTCAACGGCGGCACCCACCGCCTTGAGGAACTGCTCCCCGGTTGACCGGCAGCTCACGCTCCCGCACGGCCTCGCGCGGCAGGCGGGTGACCTGGCTCACTCGGTGTCAGAACCCCAGCGCGAACTTGGCGTCCTCGGTCATCTTCTCCGGGGACCAGGGGGGGTCGAAGATCATCTTCGGGTGGACGGCGCTTACGCCGGGCAGGTCGCCGACGAACTCCTTCATCTGCTCGGAGACCTGGGGGCCGATCGGGCAGGCCGGCGTGGTCAGGGTGAAGGTGACGTAGACCTCCTCGCCCTCGATGTCGACGTTGTAGACGAGGCCGAGGGAGACGAAGTCGAGCCCGAGCTCGGGGTCGATGACCTCCTCCAGCGCCTCGTACACGTCGTCCTCGCTGAGGACCTCGGCCTGGGTGTCCGTCTGCTCGTCTGCCATGCGCTCATGGTAGCCGGGCGAGCGCCCCTGCATCTGACCTGGGGGAGCCCAGGGTCCGCGGCCTGCTGAGACTTCGTGTCCCGCTCCGCGCCTGTGCCCCGGTTTGGGAAGATGCCGCCGATGAGCGAGCAGGGGCAGATCGTGCGGCGGTCGATCGGGATCGTCTTCTCCGACGGGGGGCTGCTGGCGCTGAGCGCGGTGCGGCCGGAGCGCTCGGGCGGCCACGGCGACGAGGTCGTCTCCGCGGTGCTCTGCGGTCCCGACGGCGCCCCGGAGGAGGTCGCCGAGACCCTGCTCTCGACCGAGTACGGCGAGGACGGCGTGCAGCGGCGGGTGACGCTGGAGCTCTGGACCGATGCCGAGGACGGGCACCCGCTGCGCGGCGCCGGCACCCTGATCAGCGCCGCCAGGGTGCAGCGCGACGGGCTCGACGCCGACCTCGCCTTCTTCCGCTGGGCGCTCGAGGGTCGCGAGGGGCTCGGCCACTACGAGGTCGTGCGCGATGGCTGAGCGCGGCCGGATCGAGGCGGTCGTCTCCGATTTCGGCGGGGTGCTGACGACGCCGCTGATCCAATCCTTCATGGCCTTCCAGGACCGGACCGGGATCACCACCGAAGTCCTCGGCAAGGCGATGCAGGCGGCGACCGAGGCCAACGGCGACAACCCGCTGTTCGAGATGGAGCGCGGCGAGATCACCGAGGTCGCCTTTCTCGAGCGGCTCACCGACAGCCTCGAGCCGCTGCTCGGCCACCGGCCGGAGATGCACCGCTTCAAAGAGATCTACTTCGAGGCGCTCGACCCGAACGCGGAGATGATCGAGCTGATGCGCGAGCTGAAGGCAGCCGGTCACCGGATGGCGATGCTGACCAACAACGTGCGCGAGTGGGAGCCGCTGTGGCGCCCGATGCTGCCGGTCGACGAGATCTTCGAGACCGTCGTCGACTCCGGTTTCGTCGGCTGCCGCAAGCCGGAATCGAAGATCTACGCGATCACGCTAGACCGCCTCGGCCTGCCCGCCGAGTCCTGCCTCTTCGTCGACGACGTCCTGGTCAACTGCGAAGGCGCCGAGAAGGCCGGCATGACCGCAGTCCACTTTCAAAACAACGAGCAGGCGATCGCAGAAATCCGGGCAGAGATAGGACCCGAAAACCAAGCAGGTCGGGGGACGCAGGGAGCGAGGTGAGGGGAGCGCACTGTTGGTGCGTGACCCGATCCGAGCGACTGAGGACCCCGAGATGCGCCGGTTTGCAGGGTCCTCGCCTTAGTTGTCCGAACCCGCTCTGTCCCAGACGTAGAGGTCCACGGCCTCTGCGGCCAGCTCCATCAGGCGGGGGGGCGAGAGCAGCTCGAGGACCAGCTCGAGCGCGTCGTCCTCGGTGACGCCGGCGTCGACCGCCTCCTCGCCGCGGAAGCCGGCGGCCAGCTTCAGCGCCTCGCGGCGGTTCTCGCCGAGCGAGCCGAAGGCGCCCATCAGGAAGTCGCGGTTGGGCACCGGCTGACCCGCCTCGAGCGAGCCGTGCCAGGCCGCCAGCATCGAGAGGTCGTGCTCGTCGAGCTCGGAGAGCGCCTTCGCGTAGTGGACCTCGAGCTCGTCGTCGGGGATCTCGTCGACCCAGGAGCGGACCGCCTCGCCGAGCAGCTGACGACGGGCCTCACGGCCGATCGAGTCGGCGATCGCGCGGATCGCGTCGGCGGGGTCTACGAAGCAGAGGGACATACGCTGCGACCAATCTAGTCAGGGCGGAAGACGGCAAAACGACGGCTGGAATCGCCCCAATTGCGGCTTCCCGCCGGGAGCCGCGGGCGCGGGAGCACGCCGCGGCCGGACCTATGCTGGGTCGCCTGCCGCTATGTCGCTGAACCTGATCCACGGACCGCCCAACTCGGGCCGGCGCGGCCTGATCCGAGGCCGGTTCTCGGCTGCCCTCGACCGCGACCCGATCCTCGTCGTGCCGACCGTCGACGACGTCTTCAGCTTCGAGCGCGAGCTGTGCGCCGGCGGCGCCGTGCTCGGCGGCGCGGTGATGACCTTCCGCGGCCTCTTCGCCGCGGTGGCGACCGCCGCCGGCTCGCCGCCCGCGGCCGAGCTGAGCGCCGCCCAGCGGCAGCGGACGATCGCACTCGCGGTCGAGGAACGGCGCCGCAGCCTCGGCCCGCTGCGCCGCTCGGCCGGCCGCCCCGGCTTCGCGCTCGCGCTCGAGCGGCTGATCGACGAGCAGCAGGGCGGCGCGGGCCGGGGCCCCCCCCCCC
>JBBDTK010000136.1:15393-17035 GCA_040904405.1 Solirubrobacterales bacterium
GGCCTCGACCCCGCCGCGGTCGAGGCCGGCGCCGGCACGCTGGAGGGCTCCGCCTACCTCGGCGACCTGGCGACGCTGTTCGGCGCCTACGCCGGGCTGCGCGACCGGCTCGGCCGCTCCGACTCCCACGAGACGGCGCGCCGCGCCATCAGCCTGCTCGGCGAGGCCGGCTCCACCTGGGCACGCCCGGTCTTCCTCTACGGGCTCGACGACCTGACCGGCAACCAGTTCGAGCTGATCCGGGCGCTGGCGGCGGCGAGCGAGGTGACCGTCGCCCTCCCTTATGAGGAGGGCAACGCCGCCCTCGCCGCGAGGGCGAGGCTGCTGGAGCGGCTGCGCGCGATCGGCGTCGCCGAGGAGACCGCGACCGAGCCGGACCCCGAGAACACCGCGAACCCGCTGCTGTTCCACCTGGAGCGCGGCTTCGGCGCCGCCGACCCACAGCCGCGCCCCCCCGACGGCGGCCTCGCCTTCCTGCGCTCGGCCGGCGAGCGCGGCGAGGCGGAAGCGATCGGCGTCGAGGTGGCGCGGCTGCTCGCCGGGGGCGCCCCGGCGGAGGAGATCGCGATCGCCGTGCGGACGCCGGAGCGCCGCGGCCCGCTGCTCGCCTCGGTGCTCGAGTCCTACGGGGCGCCGACGGCGCTGGAGGCCGAGCTGCCGGTGGCGGCGACGGCGGTCGGCGGCGCGCTGGTGGCGCTGCTGAACGCGCTGCTCGGCGACGGCGGGGCCGGCGGCGTGATCCGCTTCCTGCGCGGTCCGTCCGGCGTCGCCCCCGGGCAGGTCGACTGGTTCGAGCGGACGCTGCGCAGGCGGCGGGTCGGCAGCGCCGCGGCGGCCCTGAAGCTCTGGGAGGACCGCTACGAACGGCTCCCTGACGGGATCGAGCGGCTGCGCGACGCCTCCCGGGCCGGAGCGGTCGAGCTGGCGCAGGCCGTGGCCGGCCTGGCGACGGCGATGGCCGCGCGGTCGGCGCGCGCGCAGAGCGGCGGGTCGTGGCTGCCAGGCGAGGAGCTGGAGCACCGCGCCGCGGCGGAGATCGCCGGCTCGCTCGCCGAGCTTTCGGACCCGGCGCAGCTGGCGCCGGCGCCGGAGCACCTCGCGGCGACGGTCGAGGCGATGCGCCTGCGGGTCTGGAGCGGCCCGATCGAGGGACGGGTGCGGATCGCCAGCCCCTACCGGCTGCGTGCCGAGCGCTTCGACCACGTCTTCGTCGCTTCGCTGCAGGACGGCGAGTTCCCGCGCCGCGAGCGCGGCGGCGACCCCTTCCTCTCCGATGCCCAGCGCGACTCGCTCGGCTTGGACCCGCGCCGCGACGTCGACGCCGAGGAGCGCTACCTCTTCCACGCCTGCCTGGCGCTGCCCCGCGAGCGGCTCTTCCTCTCCTACCGCGATTGCGACGAGAACGGCGCCGCCGAGGCGCGCTCGCCGCTGCTCGACTCGGTGCGCCGCCTGCTCGCGCCGCCGCCGGGCGAGGAGGGCCCGGACCCGGTCGAGGCGCGGCTGACCCGCGACCGCGACCTGACCCGCGTCGTCCACCGCGTCGCGGAGGCGCCGTCGGAGGACGAGCTGGCGCGGGCGCTGGCCGCCCACGGGCCGGCCGCCGACCTCGGCGCCCTGCTCGCCGCCGCCGGCGTCGGCGGCG
>JBBDTK010000137.1:0-16710 GCA_040904405.1 Solirubrobacterales bacterium
CCCGATTCTAGAATCGGGGCGTGAGATTGGATCAGCTTGTCGCGGTAGCTGGCGGGGCGCGGGTCGTGGGGGACGGCTCCGTCGTGGTTGGCGGCCTGGCCTACGACAGCCGTCGGGTTGATTCGGGGAGCTTGTTCTTCTGCGTGCCGGGGGAGAAGGTGGATGGGCATGAGTTCGCGGGGGCCGCCATCGAGGCTGGGGCCGTCGGGCTCGTCGTCGAGCGTGGGCGGGAGAACCGGCTTGCCGAGTCGGGGGTGCCCTTGGTCGTTGTCGAGGACGCGCGGGCCGCGATGGCGCCGATCGCTGCGCGGTTTCACCGGGATCCGAGTCGCGAGCTGGGGCTGGTCGGGGTCACCGGGACCAACGGCAAGACGACCACCGCGTTTCTGGTTCGGGAGATCCTCGGGGCAGTCGGGAGGCAGTGCGGGTTGCTGGGGACCGTGAAGCAGGTCGTCGGTGGGGTGGAGGAGGAGGTCGAGCGGACCACGCCGGAGGCGATCGACCTGCAGGCGACGCTGCGGCGGATGGCGGACGCCGGCGACGAGGCCTGCGCGATGGAGGTCTCCTCGCACGCGCTGGCGCTGCACCGTTGCGACGCGATCGAGTTCGACGTGGCGCTGTTCACCAACCTGACCCAGGACCACCTCGACTTCCACGCCGACATGGAGGACTACTTCCAGGCAAAGCGGTTGCTTTTCGATCTGGGTCCGGGCATGGCGATAGTCAACGTCGACGACCCATACGGCAAGCGTCTGGCCATCGACCTCGAGAAAGCCATGGGCTCGCGCTGCCTCACGTATTCCTCAGAAGACAACGAAGCGCACATCGTTGCGACTGAAATCGTCCTCGAGCCGACCGGCGCAGAGTTCCTCGTGACTCAGCCACTGGGCGGCCTCAAAACCTCCTCCGGCGCCATTCATTACCCACCGGCCGGGGTTGTGCGTACTCGGCTGCCGGGTCATTTCAATGTCTCGAATGCATTGGCTGCGTTTGCGGCCGCGGTCTCCATGGGGGTGGAGCCGGATGCCGCCGCGGCCGGCCTGGAACAGGCCACACCACCGCCCGGGCGCCTTGAGCCCATCGACGAGGGGCAGGGCTTCGCCGTCCTGGTCGACTACGCGCACACGCCGGACTCGCTGGAGAACGTGCTGCGGGCGGCGCGGGGGGTGACCGAGGGCAGGGTGATCGCCGTCTTCGGCGCCGGCGGCGACCGCGACCGGGGCAAGCGGCCGTTGATGGGTCGCGCGGGGGTGGCGCTCTCCGATCTCGCTGTGGTCACCTCCGACAATCCGCGCTCCGAGTATCCCGACGTGATCGTGGCCGAAGTGGCGGAGGGCGCGGAGGGCGGCGGCGCGGTCGAGCTCGAGGTCGACCGGCGCGCCGCGATCGCGCTGGCTCTCGGCGAAGCGAGGCCGGGCGACACGGTTGTGATCGCCGGCAAGGGGCACGAGCAGGGCCAGGAGTTCGAGGACGGGCGCAAGCTGCCCTTCGACGACCGCGAGGTCGCCCGCGAGGAGCTGCGCAAGCTTGCCGGCGAAGGCCGGCTGCTGGGCGAATGGCAGCCGCCGCCGGGGGAGTCGACATGAACCTCACCCCTGAGCGAATCGCGGCGGCGATCGGGGCGGAGAGCGTCGTTCGCGGCGGCGAGGGTTCGCCGGCTCGCGCCACGATCGATTCCCGCCAGTCGGGCCCCGGCGCCCTCTTCTTCGGCCTGGGCGGCACCCGGGTCGACGGCAGCGAGTTCGCCGGCGCGGCGATCGCCGCCGGCGCCTGGGGGGTCGTCATCCCCTCCGAGGCGCGGTCGAGACTGGCATCGGACAGCGGCGGCGACCTCGACCGCGCGCGCGAGGATGACCTCGGCGAGGCCTGGGTTTTCGCGGTCGAGGACCCGCTCGCCGCGCTGGGGGCGCTGGCGCAAGCCTGGCGCCGCGAGCTCGGCGTGCCGGTCGTCGGGATCACCGGCTCGGTCGGCAAGACCTCGGTCAAGGACATCGCGCGGGCGCTGCTGCCCGGCCGCGTGCACGCCAACCGCGAGAACCTCAACACCGAGATCGGCCTGCCGCTGACCGTGCTCGAGGCTCCCGCGGAGACCGAGCTGCTGGTGCTGGAGATGGCGATGCGGGGCGCCGGCCAGATCGCCGAGCTGGCGAGGATCGCCGAGCCGCGGGTCGCCGTGATCACCAACGTCGGCCCGGTCCACGTCGAGCTGCTCGGCTCGGTCGAGGCGATCGCCGCGGCGAAGGCCGAGCTTCTGGCGGCGCTGCCGGAGGACGGGACCGCGGTCGTCCCGGCCGAGGCGGGCGAGCTCGAGCCTCACCTGGCGACGGCGCCGCGAGTGCTCCGCTTCGGCCCCGGCGGCGACGTCGACGCGGTCGAGCAGCGGGTCGAGGAGGGCGTGACCGAGGCGCTGGTCGCCGCGCCCGGCGGCGAGGCCCGCTTCCGCTTTCCCTTCGCCGAGCGCCACAACCTGACCAACGCCCTGGCCGCGATCGCGGCCGGCGTCGCCCTCGGCGCGCCGCTCGAGCAGATGGCCGACCGCGCTGCGAGCATAGGCTTCTCCAGCTTCCGGGGCGAGCGCCTCGAGCTTGGAGACGGGATTGTCCTGGTGAACGATTGCTACAACGCCAACCCGGTGTCGATGCGCGCGGCGCTGGACCACCTTGCCACGATGGCGGGCGCGCGGCGGATCGCCGTCCTCGGCGAGATGGCGGAGCTGGGCCCGGAGGCCGCCGCCTACCACCGCGAGATCGGCGAGCATGCGCGCGCCGCCGGCGTCGACCTGGTGGTCGGGGTCGGGCAGCCGGCCCGCGAGTACGCGCCCGACGAGCTGGTCGGCGACCCGGCCGAGGCGGCCGAGCTGCTCGCCGCCCAGCTCGAGCCCGGCGACGCGATCCTGGTCAAGGGCTCGCGCTCGGCCGGCCTCGAGGCGGTTGCCGAATTGATGCAGGGAGAAACGGCCCCCGGGCACGGGAGCAGAGGAGGCCGCGCTTAATCATGGGCGAGGTGCTGATCGCGGGGATGGCGGCGATGCTGATCTGCATCTTCCTCGGGCCGAAGTTCATCGAGTACCTGCGGGTGAAGGAGTTCGGCCAGCACATCCGCGAGGACGGGCCGCAGGAGCACCACGCCAAGGCCGGCACGCCGACGATGGGCGGCCTGATCGTCTTTGCCGCGATCACCGTCCCCTACCTCGTCCTCTCCGACCTCGACGCCCAGAGCCTCGCCGTCTTCGGCGTCGCGCTCGGCTGCGCCACGCTCGGCTTCGCCGACGACTTCACCAAGATCGTCAAACGCCGCTCGCTCGGCCTCTCGGCGCGCTGGAAGCTGCTCGCCCAGCTCTTCCTCGCGCTCGGCCTCTGGTGGGTGGCGCGGCATGAGGTCGGGCTCGAGCCGACGCTCTTCTTCCGCATCGGCGAAGCCAGCATCGACCTCGGCCCGGTCCTCTACTTCGTCCTCGTCTTCCTCGTCATCGCCGGCACCTCCAACGGCGTCAACCTGACCGACGGCCTCGACGGCCTCGCCGCCGGCTGCTGCGCGATCGTCCTGCTCGCCTACACCGCGATCGCCTTCGTCACCAACGAGCAGCAGAACCTGGCGCTGCTCTCGGCCTGCCTGGTCGGCGCCTGCGTCGGCTTCCTCTGGTTCAACGCCTTCCCCGCCTCGATCTTCATGGGGGACACCGGCTCGCTCGGCCTCGGCGGCGCGATCGGCGCGCTGGCGGTGATGACCCAGACCGAGGTGCTGCTGATCATCATCGGCGGCATCTTCGTGATCGAGGCGCTCTCGGTGGCGGTCCAGGTCTTCTCCTTCAAGGCCTTCCGCCGCCGCGTCCTGCTGATGGCGCCGCTGCACCACCACTTCGAGATGATGGCCTGGTCGGAGACCAAGATAATGCTGCGCTTCTGGATCATCGCCGCTGTCTGCTCGGGGATCGGGTTCACGCTGTACCAGCAGTCGATTGGGCGGTAGGGGCGGCGGGCCGCGGGGCATCGCCTCCCGCTCAACTTTTTCCGAAGACAGGGGGCGGTCATCCGTGGATCGTCGCGCGGAAAAAGTACAAGCCGCGGGAGGCGGCGCCCCGCGGCCCGCCGGTGTAGCGCACAGGGTCGACTGGCGCGAGCGCGAATCTATGCCTGAGATGAGTGCGCCGCCGCCCCCCAAGCTACGCCCGGAGCTGCCCGGGGGTCCGTACCTGGTCGTGGGGCTGGCGCGGTCGGGGCAGGCGGCGGCGCGGTTGCTGGCCGGGCGGGGGGAGGCGGTTGTCGGGGTCGATTCGGGGCATCCCGAGGGGGCGGCAGGTCTGGCCGCCGCCGGCGTCGAAGTTGTCCTGGATACGGATGGAGTGGCTCAGCTGGACGGCGTGCGAACGGTGGTCAAGAGCCCGGGCGTGCCCCGGGAGGCGCCGGCGATCGCCGCTGCGCTGGAGCGCGAGGTGGACGTGATCGGTGAGTTGGAGCTGGCCTGGCGGGCGATCCCGAACCGCTTCCTCGCCGTCACCGGCACCAACGGCAAGACGACGACGGTCGAACTGCTCGGCCACCTCTACCGCACCGCGGGCGAGCCGGTCGCGGTCGCCGGCAACGTCGGCACGCCGCTCTCCTCGCTCGCCAGCGAGATCGACCCGGGCGCGACCGTCGTCTGCGAGGCCTCCAGCTTCCAGCTCGAGGACACCGTCGCCTTCGCGCCCGAGTGCGCGGTCTTCCTCAACCTCGCTCCCGATCACCTCGATCGCCACGCCGACCTCGACGCCTACCTGGAGGCGAAGCTGCGGATCTTCGCCAACCAGGGCAACGACGACGCAGCCGTCTACAACGCCGACGAGCCCGCCCTGGCCGGGGTCGACCTCGGCGGCTGCGCCCGCCGCGTCGCCTTCTCGACATCGATGCCCTCGCCCTCCCGTGCCCGCGATGAGTCAGACCGTGACGAGGTTGCGTCCGGGCGAGAGATGCGACCCCACGGTGATGTCTGGCTTCATCAGGGGACGATCTTCCATCGCGGCGAGCCGCTGCTGGCCGTCGCCGAGCTGGGCCTGCTCGGCGAGCACAACGCCGCCAACGCGATGGCCGCCGCCGCCGCGGCGCTCTCGATGGGCCTCGATCGCGACGCCGTGCGCGAGGGGCTGCGCGGCTTCGCCGGGGTGCCCCACCGCCTGGAGCCGGTCGCGGAGATCGGCGGGGTGCGCTTCGTCAACGACTCGAAGGCGACCAACGTCGCCTCGGCGGTCGTCGGCCTTGGTGCTTTCGAGGGCCGCGTCCACGCGATCCTCGGCGGCAGCGATAAGGGCGAGCCGTTCGCGCCGCTGGTCGAGCCGCTGAGCGAGCACTGCGCCGCCTGCTACCCGATCGGCGCCACCGCCGATCGGCTAGCCACCGAGCTGGCGCCTGCCATCGTGCGGGGGGTCGAGCTGCACCGTTGCGCCGACCTCGAACAGGCGGTGCACGAGGCTGCCGCCGCGGCGCGCCCCGGCGAGGTCGTCCTGCTCTCACCCGCCTGTGCCAGCTTCGATCAGTTCGACGACTTCGAACAGCGGGGCGATCGCTTCCGCGAGATCGTGCGGGGCCTCGGGTGAGTGCGCGCGGGATCTCACTTCGTCTGCCCGGCAGCGGGGGCAAGAAGAAGAAAAAGCGCCGTGCCAACCCGCCGGCCGAGTACAACATGCTGCTGACGGCGACGCTCTGCCTGCTCGCCTTCGGCGCGGTGATGGTCTTCTCGGCCAGCTCGACCACCCGCGTGCTCAGCGACGGCGGCCTCTCCGACAGCGCCTTCTACCTGAAGCGGACGCTGCTCTTCGGCGCCGCGGGCCTGCTGGTCATGCACCTCACCGCCCGCCACGGCCTGCAGCTCTTCCGCCGCCTGACGCCGGCGATCCTCGGCGTCTCGCTCTTGCTTCTGGTCGCGGTGCTCTTCGCCGGCACCACGGTCAACGGCTCCAGCCGCTGGCTCGGCTCCGGCTTCCTCCAGATCCAGCCCTCCGAGCTGGCCAAGGTGGCGCTGATCCTCTACGCCGCCGACCTGCTCGCCCGCAAGCCGAAGCGGGTGCGCTCGCTGGAGGGCCTGATGCCCTTCCTGCTGGTCGTCGGCGTCGCCTCGCTGCTGATCGTCGCCGAGCCCGACCTCGGCACGGCGATGGTCGTCTCGCTGGCGGTCGCGGTGACCCTGGTCGCCGCCGGGGCGCGGATCCGCGACCTCGCCCTGATCGGGCTGGCGCTCGGCTTCTTCGCCCTCCTGATGACGGTGGTCGAGCCCTACCGGATGGCCCGCTTGACCGGCTTCCTCAACCCCGGCGCCGACGCCACCGGGGCCGGCTTCCAGGCGGCGCAGGCGAAGATCGCGCTCGGCTCCGGCGGCCTGCTCGGGGTCGGGATCGGCAACGGCGTGCAGAAGGCCTTCTACCTGCCCGAGGCCCACACCGACATGATCTCGGCGGTGATCGGCGAGGAGCTCGGCCTGGTCGGCGTGCTTGGCGTGGTCGGCCTCTTCTCGCTCTTCGGCTACGCCGGCCTGCAGGTGGCGAGGAAAGCCAGGGACGCATACGGCAAGCTGCTCGTCGCCGGCCTGACCTCGATGGTCCTGGTCCAGGCGACGGTCAACCTCTTCGCGGTGATGGGGCTGGCGCCGCTGACCGGGGTGCCGCTGCCGTTCGTCTCCTACGGCAACAGCAGCCTGATGGCCTCGCTGTTCGCGGTGGGGCTGATCCTCAACGTCGCCCGCGGGGGGACCGCCCGCGCTGGCAAACTGCGGGTCGTCGAGGGTGGGCGGGCGCCTGCCCGCGGAAGGAGTCGATCGAGCGGTGCCAGCAAACGCAAGAGTGGTGGTGGCGGCCGGGGGAACGGCCGGTCACGTCGTGCCGGCAATGGCGGTCGCCGACGAGCTTCGGGCTAGCGGCGCCGAGGTCAGCTTCCTCGGCACCCGCGAGCGGATCGAGGCCGAGCTGGTCCCCGCGGCCGGCTACGAGATCGACTTCCTGCGGGCGCGCGGCCTCGACCGGCGCAATCCCGCGCGGGCGCTGGTGGCCGGGGTCGAGGCGCTCGGCTCGGTCGGCACGGCGCTGCGGGCGATCCGCCGCCGCCGGGCCGACGCCGTGCTCGGCGGCGGCGGGTTCGTCGCCGGCCCCGCCGGCCTCGCCGCGGTGCTGAGCCGCACGCCGCTGGTCCTGACCGAGGCCGACAGCCACCTCGGCCTCGCCAACCGCCTGCTGGCCGGGCGGGCACGGCGCGTCTGCCTCGCCTTCCCGATCGCCGGCCGCGACGGGGAGCCCTACCGGGTGACGGGACGGCCGGTCCCGGCGGCGGTGCTGAGCGCCGAGCGCGGCGCGGCGCGGCGCCGCTTCGGCATCGCCGCCGGCGCCCGCTGCCTCCTGGTCATGGGCGGCAGCCAGGGGGCGCGATCGATCAACGAGTGCGCGATCGCGGCGCTGGCCGAGCGGTCCGGCCGCGACTTCGATGTCGTCCACCTCGCCGGCCGGCGCGATTACGCGGGGCTGCGCGAGGGGCGCGCCGCCGCGCCCCACGGCGAGCGCTACACGCTGCTCGCCTACGAGCCCGACCTCGGCGACTGCCTCGCCGCCTGCGACCTGGTCCTGGCCCGCTCCGGCGGCTCGATCTTCGAGCTGACGGCCGCCGGCCGCCCCGCCGTCCTGGTCCCGTACCCGCACGCCGCGGCGGGGCACCAGGAGGGCAACGCCGCCTGGATGGCGGAGGCGGGAGCGGCGAGCGTGCTCCGCGACGAGGAGCTCGAGCCCGAGCGCCTGGCGGATCGGGTCGGCGCCCTGCTCGGCAACCCGGGCCGCTTGGACGCGATGGCGGCCGCCTCGGCGGCGCTGGCCAAGCCCGACGCGGCGCGACGAATCGCCGAAGAGGTCCTGGGGGCCGCCCGATGAGCTTCCACTGTTCCTTTTGTGTACGTGGGACACAAAAAGCGCAGCGGAAGGGCGGTGGGGCCGCGTGAGCGGCGAGATGGCGGGGCGCCGGCTGCACTTCGTCGGCATCGGCGGCGCCGGGATGAGCGGTCTGGCGCTGGTCTGTCAGGAGCTGGGGGCAAGCGGCAGCGGCAGCGACCGGGGCGACTCCTCCTATATGGAGCGGCTGCGCGCCGCCGGGATAGAGCCGGCCGTCGGCCACGACGCGGCGCAGCTGCCCGAGGGGGCGGAGGTCGTGGTCTCGACCGCGATCGGCGCCGACAACCCCGAGCTTGCCCTGGCCCGGGAGCGCGGCCAGACCGTCCTGCACCGCGGCGAGCTGCTGGCCGAGCTCTGCGCCGAGAAGCGGCTGATCGCGGTGGCCGGGGCGCACGGAAAGACGACGACGGCGGCGATGATCGCCTGGACTCTGCGCGAGTGCGGCGCCGACCCCGCCTTCTTCATCGGCGGCGAGGCGCCTGGGCTGGGCCCGCATGGCGCCGCCACCAATGCCGGCTGGGGAGAGGGCGAGTGGGTCGTCGCCGAGGCCGACGAGAGCGACGGCAGCTTCCTGCGCCTGCAGCCCGAGGTCGCGGTCGTGACCAACGTCGAGATGGACCACCACGCGAAGTGGGGCTCGAGCGCCGAGCTGCGCGCTGCCTTCCGCGAGTTCGTCGCCCCCGCCAAGGCGGTCGTCGCCCCCGCCGACGGCAGTCTCGCCGACGTCACCGAGGGAAGGCCGACGGCCGGCTTCGACGCCGCCATCCCCGGCCCCGCCGAGCTGCGACTGACCGTCCCCGGGCTGCACAACACGCTCAACGCCCGCGCCGCCCTGGCGGCCACGGGGCTGGCGGGGATCGACGAGGACGCCGCTGCGGAGGCGCTCGCCCGCTTCCCCGGCGTGCTCCGCCGGCTGGAGCTGAAAGGGGAACGCGAGGGCGCTCGCATCTACAACGACTACGCCCACCACCCGACCGCGATCGCGGTCGCCCTGGAAACGCTGCGCGAGCAGCGCCCGCGGCGTTTGATCGCGGTCTTCGAGCCCCACCTCTACTCGCGCACCAAGGCGCTCGCCGAGCGCTTCGGCGAGGCCCTCGCGCTGGCCGACGAAGTGGCGGTCCTCGACGTCTACCCGGCCCGCGAGGAGCCGGTCGGCGAGCTTGCGGGGGTCAGCGGCCTCGATGTCGCCCGCGCCGCCGCCGACCGGATGGGGGGAAAGCCGGTGCTCTGGGTGCCCGGTATGGAGCAGGCCCTGGCGGCGCTCTCCGCCAGGCTCGGTCCCGGACGGATCGTGATCGCGGTCGGCGCCGGCGAGGTCTCCAGGCTGGCCGAGGCACTGGCCACAGGGGAGGGCATCCGGTGAGCGCACCCCCGGTCGATGCCGAGCGAGACTTTCCGCTGGCCCGGCTGACGACCGTGCGAACCGGGGGGGAGGCGGACTGGTTCGCGCGACCCGAGGACGAGAAGCGCCTGGTCGAGCTGCTCGCCTGGGCGGGCGGGGAGGGCCTGCCGATCGGGATCGTCGGCTCGGGCTCGAATCTGCTCGTCGCCGACGACGGCTTCCGTGGCCTGGCGCTGAAGCTCGACGGCGAGCTGGCGACGGTCGAGCGCGAGGGTGAGCGGCTGCTCTGCGGCGGTGGCGCCCGGCTGCCTTCGGCCGCCGCCAAGGCCGCCGGCTGGGGCCTCTCCGGGATCGAGTTCGGGGTGAACATCCCCGGCACCGTGGGCGGCGCGGTGCGGATGAACGCCAACGCCTACGGCGGCGAGCTGGCCTCGGTGCTGGAGTGGGTCGACGTCTGCACCGCGGCCGGTCGCGATCGCCGCCCGCCCGAACGGCTCGGCTTCGCCTACCGCAGCTCCAACCTCGGCCCCGGCGAGGTCGTCTCGCGCGCCTCCTTCGCGCTCGCTCCCGGCGCCCCGGATGCGATCAGGGCGGCGATGTCCTCGATGCGCGAACGCCGCCACGAGGCGCAGCCCTCGGGCATCAGGACCTTCGGCTCGACCTTCAAGAACCCCGAGGATCCACGCGCCGAGGGTCGCAGCGCCGGCCAGCTGCTCGAGGCGGCCGGCTGCCGCGGCCTGCGCGCGGGCGGCGCCGGCTTCGCCGCCAAGCACGCCAACTTCGTCGAGAACGTCGACGGCGCCAGCACCGCCGACGTGCTGGAGCTGATGGCGGAGGGGCGCCGCCGGGTTCACGCGCGCTTCGGCATCGTGCTCGAGCCCGAGGTGCAGCTGCTCGGCGAGGTGCGCTGG
This sequence comes from Solirubrobacterales bacterium, assembly GCA_040904405.1. Taxonomy (GTDB): domain Bacteria; phylum Actinomycetota; class Thermoleophilia; order Solirubrobacterales; family 70-9; genus VRUE01. The sequence goes on from JBBDTK010000137.1 coordinate 10,151, forward strand.
CCGGAGGACTGGGAGCTGTGAGGCGGGCGCTGCTTCTCGCCGCGATGCTCCTGGTGCTGGGCGGGCTCGCCTACCTCTTCCTGCTGCGCACGACGTCGGTGCAGCCGAACCTGATCGCTCCCCGCCCGACGGCGACGATCGGCAGCGGCGCCGGCGCGGTCGCGGTCGGGCCCGACGGCCGGGTGCTGGACTGGGTCGAGCTGCCGGAGGAGGTGCAGCTGCCACGCCTGCCGCTCTCCGAGCCGCCGCCGAGCGGCCGGCTCGCCGGCCCGGCGCTGGAGCAGGCGCGGGTGCTCGGCGCCGCTCCGGCGACGCTGCGCCCCTATATAGAGAGCAGCTATTACGGCGAGAGCGGGGTGGACGTCGAGCTGGTCTCGGGGATCGAACTGCGCTTCGGCGACTCTTCGCGCGCCGGCGAGAAGTGGAGGGCGGCCGCCGCGGTGCTCGCCGACCCGTCGATCGCGGCGCTCGATTATGTAGACCTGCATGCGCCCGGGCGCCCCGCCGTGGGTGGCTCTGGGCATACGCTTCCGCCCCTTCCTTAAAGCCTCGACCAAAGGGTTAGACTGGCCCAACCCTCGACCTGGACTCGAAGGTATCGCCTTGCAGGATGCTTCCCGGACGTTTGACAGGGGACCCGAAATGCCCTACGTTGAGCGCAATTTCCGCGGTTGAGGCAAGGGCTGGGACCCTCAAGCATCGCTGAAGCCTCGGACGGAACAAAGGCTCAACTCAAGATGGAATCCACTTATCTGGCAGTGATCAAGGTCGTCGGCGCCGGCGGCGGCGGCACCAATGCGGTCAGCCGCATGGTCGACGCGGGCATCCGCGGCGTCGAGTTCGTCGCGGTCAACACCGACGCCCAGGCGCTGCAGGCCTGCGACGCCGACATCAAGCTCTCGATCGGCCAGGAGCTGACCCGCGGCCTCGGCGCCGGGGGCAACCCCGAGGTCGGCGCGGGCGCGGCAGCCGAGAGCCGCGACGAGATCAAGGAGGCGCTGAAGGGCGCCGACATGGTCTTCGTCACCGCCGGCGAGGGCGGCGGCACCGGCACCGGCGCGGCCCCGATCATCGCCGAGATCGCCAAGGAGGAGATCGGCGCCCTGACCGTCGGCGCGGTGACCAAGCCGTTCGAGTTCGAGGGCAAACGACGGATGCAGCAGGCGCTCGAGGGGATCGAGAAGCTGCGCAACAACGTCGACACCCTGATCATCGTTCCCAACGAGAAACTGCTGCAGGCGGTCGAGCGGCGCACCAGCGTGCTCGAGGCCTTCCGCCAGGCCGACGACATCCTGCGCCAGGGGGTGCAGGGGATCACCGACCTGATCACGATCCCGGGCCTGATCAACCTCGACTTCGCCGACGTGCGCACGATCATGCGCGACGCCGGCTCGGCCCTGATGGGCGTCGGCGCCGCCTCGGGCGAGTCGCGCGCCGTCGACGCCGCCAAGGCGGCCGTGACCTCGCCGCTGATCGAGGAGTCGATCAAGGGCGCGACCGGGATGCTGCTCAACATCACCGGCCCCGAGGACCTCGGCCTGTTCGAGGTCAACGAGGCCGCCCAGCTGGTCCAGGCCGAAGCCGACGACAACGCCAACATCATCTTCGGCTCGGTCGTCGACCAGTCGATGCGCGACGAGGTCCGGGTGACCGTGATCGCCACCGGCTTCGAGGGCTTCGAGCTGCTCGCCCGCTCGCCGCAGCGGGTCCGGCGTCGCTACGAGAGCCGTCCGCGGATCTCGGCCGAGGACACCGATATCCGCAAACTGCGGGTGTCGGATGACGACATCGACGTGCCTGGCTTTCTCAAGGAATAAGGGTGGGGAGGGCCCGGCGCCCCTCCCCCGGAGGCCGTCGCGCAGCTGAATCGCCCGTCAGGGTTCAGGCGTGGTTCCGGGAGCCTCCGGGGGAGGGGCACCGGGCCCTCCTACGTCGCTCAATACCCTGCCGGTCCGTGACCGACGAGGCGAGGAACAGAACCCCTCTGTATGAGCAGCACGTGGAAGCCGGCGCCAAGCTGGTGCCGTTCGCCGGGTGGGAGATGCCGGTGTCCTACGAGGGGGTGCGGGAGGAGCACATGGCGGTGCGGACGCATGCGGGGATGTTCGACGTCTCCCATATGGGCGAGGTCGAGGTCGAGGGGCCCGGGGCGCTGGCCTTCCTGCAGCGGGTGCTCTCGAACGATGTCGCTGCGATCGGCCTGGGGGGCGCCCAGTATTCCTGCCTCTGCGCCGAGGACGGCGGCGTGCTCGACGACCTCTTCGCCTACCGCCTCGGCGGCGACCGCTTCCTGCTGGTCACCAACAGCGCCAACCACGCGGCCGACCTGGCCTGGCTCGGCCGCTGGTCCCGCGGCTTCGACGTCAGCGTCCGCGACGTCGCCGACCGCTACGCGATGCTCGCCGTGCAGGGCCCGCACGCGCGCTCGGTCCTCGCCCGCACGCTCGGGGTCGAGCTGCCGGCGCGGATGCGGGTGGGGGCGGTGCGGATCGGCGGTCGCCCGGCGCTCGCCTGCGGCACCGGCTACACCGGCGAGGACGGGGTCGAGCTGCTGATCGACCCCGAGGTGGCGCCGGCGATCTGGGCCGAGCTGCTCGACGCGGGCGTCGTCGCCTGCGGCCTCGGTGCCCGCGACACGCTGCGGCTCGAGGCCTGCTTCCACCTGCACGGCAACGACCTCGCCCCCGACCGCAACCCGATCGAGGCCGGGCTCGGCTGGTGCTGCAAGGAGGCGACCGGCTTCGTCGGCGCCGACGCGGTGGCGCGGGCGCGGGAGCAGGGCACCGCCGAGAAGCTGGCGTCGTTCAAGATCGACGGTCCCGGCATCCCGCGCCAGGGGAACCCGGTGCTGGCCGGCGGCGAGCCGGCCGGCGTCGTCACCAGCGGCAGCTTCTCGCCCTCGCTCGAGATCGGGGTCGGGATGGCCTACCTGCGGGCCGAGCTCGCCGAGCCCGGCACCGCGATCGAGATCGACGTGCGCGGCAAGCGCCGCCCCGCCCGGGTAGCTTCCAGGCCGCTGTATGCGAGTCCCTCCTGAAATGACCGCGGCCCGTCCCCGCTTGGTCATCGACCCCCGGATTCGCGCTCATTTCAGTCGGAACTCACGGAAAGGATCTTGAATTGACCGATGCCTCCTATCCAGATGATCTGCTCTATCACCCGGAGCACGATTGGGCGCGAATTGACGGGGACCAGGCAACTTTCGGGATCACCTGGTACGCCCAGGACAGCCTCGGCGAGGTCGTCTTCTACGACCCGCCGGAGGTCGGCGCGACGGTCGACAAAGACTCCTCCTACACCGAGGTCGAGTCGGTGAAGGCGGTCTCCGAGGTGGTCGCGCCGCTCTCCGGCGAGATCGTCGAGGTCAACGACGGGCTGGCGGACACGCCGGAGAAGGTCAACGAGGATCCCTACGGCGAGGGCTGGCTGGTCAAGGTGAAGCTGAGTGCCCCGGCCGAGGCCGACGCCCTGCTCGACGCCGGGGAATACCGCAAGCTGCTGGAAAACGCGTAGAGGAGCGCCTCCAGCCGCTTGCGTAGCCTTACGCGGGTGAGTCGGTACACCTCCGCAACGCCCGAGGACCGGGCCGAGATGCTGGCCGCGATCGGGGTCGAGTCGAGCGAGGAGCTGTTCGAGCAGATTCCCGAGTCGCTGCGCCTCGCCCGGCCGCTCGCCCTGCCGCCGGGGATCAGCGAGGCCGAGGTCCACGAGCGGCTGGCGGCGCTCGCCGCGCGCAACGTCGACGCCGAGCGGCAGGTCTGCTTCCTCGGGGCCGGGATGTACGACCACTACGTGCCGGCGATAGTCGACGCGATCGTGCAGCGCAGCGAGTTCCTCACCCCCTACACCCCCTACCAGCCGGAGATCTCCCAGGGCGGGCTGCAGGCGATGTTCGAGTTCCAGACGATGATCTCGGAGCTGACCGCGCTGCCGGTCGCCACCGCCGGCCTCTACGAGGGCCCCTCCTCGGTCGCCTCGGCCGGCTACCTGGCGATCGCGGCGAGCGGCGGGCGCCGCCGCTTCGTCGTCTCGCGCGGGCTCCACCCGCACAGCCGCGAGACGCTGGCCACCTACTCGCGCGGCTTCGGCGCCGAGATCGCCGAGGTCGGGCTCGAGGACGGGCTGACCGATGCCACGGCGCTGGCCGCGGCGGTCGGCGGCGGGACCGCCGCCGTATTCCTGCAGAGCCCCAACTTCCTCGGCGCGGTCGAGGACGTCGAGGCGCTTGGCGCGGCGGCCAGGCAGCACGGCGCGCTGCTTGTCGTCGCCTGCGACCCGATGACCCTGGGCGTGCTCAAGCCGCCCGGGGAGTGCGGCGCCGACATCGCCCTCGGCGAGGGCCAGCCGCTCGGCAACCGGCTCGACTTCGGCGGCCCCTCGTTTGGCTTCTTCTGCGGCAGCGAGGCGCTGCTGCGCAAGCTGCCGGGCCGGATCGCCGGAGAAACGGATGACGTCGACGGGCGCCGCGGCTTCGTCCTCGCCCTGCAGACCCGCGAGCAGCACATCCGCCGCGAGAAGGCGACGCACAACATCTGCACGGCGCAGGCGCTGAACGCGCTGGCGGCGACGATCCACCTCGCCTGGCTCGGCCGCGGGGGCTTCCGTGAGCTCGGCGAGCTGCTGGTCCGGCGCACTGCGTACGCCGGCGAGCGGCTCGCCGCGGTCGCCGGGGTCGAGCTCCTGCACGGGGCGCCGGTGGCGCGCGAGCTCGCGCTCCGCCTCGACGCCCCGGTCGAGGCGGTGCTCGAGCGCTGCGCCGAGCGCGGCATCGCCGCCGGCTACGCGCTCGGCCGCGAGTACCCCGAGCACGGGGACGGGCTGCTCGTCGCCATCACCGAGCGGCGCAGCCGCGAGCAGATCGACGCCCTCGCCGAGGCGCTCGGCGCCGCGATCGCGGCGGAGCGTGGCCGCTTACCCGTCGATACGACGGATAACCGGCCTGTGACGCAGGAGGCCGGCCGGTGACGGCTTCCGAGGCCCCGATGCAGCGCGAACCGGCGCAGACGATCTTCGAGCGCTCGAAGCCGGGACGCCGCGCCGCGGTCCTGCCGGCGGCGGAAGTGCCCGAGCCGCCGCTGGAGGAGTTGATCCCGGCGAGGCTGCTGCGCACCGCACCGCCGCGCCTGCCCGAGGTAGCCGAGCCGGAGATCGTCCGCCACTACAACCGCCTCTCGCGCCGCAACTTCGACCTCGACAGCGGCTTCTACCCGCTCGGCTCCTGCACGATGAAGCACAACCCGCGGCTCAACGAGCGCGTTGCGGCGCTGCCGGGCCACGCCCGCCTGCACCCGGCGCAGGACCCGGTGCGCGCCCAGGGCGCCCTGGAGCTGATGTACCTGCTGCAGGAGTCGCTGGCCGAGATCTGCGGCCTGCCCCATGTCAGCCTGCAGCCGTCGGCCGGCTCGCATGGCGAGCTCGCCGGCCTGCTGCTGACCCGCGCCTTCCACGCCGACCGCGGCGAAGAGCGCCACAAGGTCCTGGCGCCCGACACCTCGCACGGGACCAACCCGGCCTCGGTGACGATGGCCGGCTACGAGATCGTCAAGGTGGCGACCGACGAGCGCGGCGGCGTGGCGGTCGACGACCTGCGGGCCAAGGTCGATGAGGACGTCGCCTGCCTGATGCTGACCAACCCCAACACGCTCGGCCTCTTCGACGAGAACATCGCCGAGATCGCCGCCCTGATCCACGCGGCGGGGGGGACGCTCTACTACGACGGCGCCAACCTCAACGCGGTGATGGGCCACTCGCGCCCCGGCGACATGGGCTTCGACATCGTCCACCTCAACCTGCACAAGTCGTTCAGCCAGCCTCACGGCGGGGGCGGGCCGGGCGCCGGGCCGATCGCGGTCTCGGAGCGGATCGAGCCCTTCCTGCCGCGGCCGCAGGTGGTGCGGCGGGAGGGCGGCAGCAGCGGGCCGTTCTTCGACCTCGACCATGAGCGGCCGAAGTCGATCGGCCGCCTGCGCGGCTTCCAGGGCAACTTCGGCGTCTTCGTCCGCGCCTACGCCTACATCCTCAGCCTCGGCGCCGACGGCCTCGCCGAGGCCTCCGAGACCGCCGTGCTGAACGCCAACTACCTCAAGGCGCGGCTCGCCGAGGGGCGCGCCGGCAAGCACCTGCCGGTCGCCTTCGAGCGCCACTGCATGCACGAGTTCGTCCTCTCCGGCAAGCCGATGAAGCGCGAGCTGGGGATCGCCACCCTCGACCTCGCCAAGCGGCTGCTCGACTTCGGCTTCCACCCGCCGACCGTCTACTTCCCGCTGCTGGTCGAGGAGGCGCTGATGATCGAGCCGACCGAGACCGAGGCCAAGGAGACCCTCGACGCCTTCGCCGAGGCGATCGAGCAGATCCTCGCCGAGGCCGAGCAGGACCCGGAGATCGCCAGGCAGGCCCCCTACACGACCCCGGTCCGCCGCCTCGACGAGGTCAAGGCAACCCGCAAGCCGGTCGTCCGTCAGCCGCTGTAGCCGACCAAGAGCCCGTCCCGGTAGGGGTTTCACTTAGTGACTATCCACAAACCCCCGCGCACGTCTGGCGGCACCGGACACACTGCGCGG
>JBBDTK010000138.1:0-16573 GCA_040904405.1 Solirubrobacterales bacterium
AGCCACGCCCGGCCACTCGCCAATCCGCGACGCCACTTACGGCCGGGAGCACTTAACTTTTTCCGAAAGCAGTATGTGGCTGTCCGCCGGCCTCGCCGCGGAAAAAGTACAAGACGTTCCACCCCTGCCGAGATGGGACCTTGAGACGCATGCAACCTCCAGCATCCGCAGGACGGCGTGGAGTGTTTGTCACGGGGACGGGGACCGGCGTCGGCAAGACCGTCGTCGCGGCGGCGATCGCCCGGACGCTGGCCGGCGAAGGGAAGCAGGTCGCCGTCTTCAAGCCGGCGGTGACCGGGCTGGACGAGGGAGGTGAGCCGGACCACACGCTGCTGCGCCGCGCCGCCGAGTCGGCGCAGAGCGACGATGAGATCGCTCCCTACCGCTACGGCCCGCCGATGTCGCCCCACCTGGCCGCCGAGCTGGCTGGGGAGAAGATCGAGCCGGGGCGCCTTGTGCGGGCGGCGATCGACGCCGCCTCCGGCGCCGACTTCCTCGTCTGCGAGGGGGTCGGCGGCCTGCTCGTGCCGCTCTCCGTGACCGGCGGAACGCGCGCGATGACCGGAGAAATGCGGGCTCGAGCCAGCGGGGTGCACGCGGGGGCGAGTGGCGCCTACCTGGTCCGCGACCTGGCAGTCGAGCTCGGCCTGCCGCTGGTCATAGCCGCACCGCCGGGCCTCGGCACGATCAACCACACGCTGCTGACGATCGAGGCCGCCTGCGCGGCCGGGCTGGAAGTCGAGAGGGTCGTCCTCACCCCCTGGCCCGAGCAGCCGAGCCGGGTCGAGCGATCGAACCGGGAGACGCTCACCGCCCTGGGCGAGGTGGAGGTCGCCACCCTGCCCCGACTCGACCCCTCCGCTCAGGCGCCGCCGTAGGCACGGCGCAGCACTAGGTCGAACTTCTTCATCGGCATGCGAGGTTGCATTTCGACCCGCATAGCGGGCACGGATGCAACCTCGCGCTCGATCGTCGATGGGCCGAGCATCGACGATTCCCACGGGTGGCGTCAGGCGTGTCCAGACTCCGTCAAAACCGTCAATGATTCGTGCCCGAGCCCCAAGGGCCCGGCTTGGGACGCGGCTCGCCGCCGGGGAAGGCGAGTCGGAGGATCGTCCTCTGCACCATGCCCAGCTGCTGCATGAACGGGCCGCCGTTGTAGGGGAGGCCGTAGCGCTCGCAGATCTGCTTGACCTGGGGCGCGATCTCGGCGTAGCGGGTGCTCGGCAGGTCGGGGAAGAGGTGGTGCTCGACCTGGTAGCCGAGGTTGCCGCTGGCGACGTGGAAGAGCGGGCTCCCCTCGATGTTGGCCGCCCCGGTCAGCTGCCGCACGTACCAGCCGCCGTGGCTCTCGCCCTCGACCTCCTCCGGCGTGAAGGTATGGGTCTGGTCGGGGAAGTGGCCGCAGAAGATGATCGCGTAGGCCCAGACGTTGCGGACGATGTTGGCGGTGGCGTTCGCCCCGGCGGCCGCGCGATAGGTATCGGCGCCGCCGGAGAGGGCGGCCGTCAGGACGCCGGCGAGGCCGCCGCGGCGCCGCCGGCCCAGCCCTGCCCTGCGCCACCCGGCCCGGCCCCGGCCACCTCTGCCGCGACCGGGCCGCCGCGACTCGAGCGCGGCGTCGACCGCGGCCATCGCCAGCCCGCTGAGCAGCGGCCATGCGACGTAGTCCTTGACGACCTGGCTCTTCGCCTTGCCGGCGATGCCCGCCAGCTCGCGCTTCACCTGCGCCTTCGACTTGCGGCCCTTGCGGATCGCCTCGAAGTCGAGATCGTGGAGGGCCACGCCCCACTCGAAGAAGGCCATCAGCAGCAGGTTGTAGAGCGGCTGGAAGAGGTAGACCGGGCTCCACTTCTGCTGCGGGTCGATCCGCATGATCTCGTAGCCGAGGTCCTTGTCCTTGCCGAGGATGTTGGTGAAGGTGTGGTGGACGTAGTTGTGGGAGTGCTTCCAGGCCTCGGCGGTGGAGGCGGTGTCCCAGTCCCAGGTCGAGGAGTTGATCTGGGGGTCGTTCATCCAGTCCCACTGGCCGTGCAGGACGTTGTGGCCGATCTCCATGTTCTCGAGGATCTTCGCCGCCGAGAGCGAGGCCGTCCCGGCGATCCTGGCGGGCCGGTGGCGCGCGGCCAGCAGCAGCACGCGGGCGATCACCGCGAGACGGCGCTGCAACGCGATCATGCTCTCGATGTAGCGGCGGTCGCGCTCGCCCAGATCGGCATGCACGCGGTCGCGGATCGCGTCGAGCTCACGGGCGAGCTGCTCGAGCTGCTCGGCCGAGAGGTGGGCGAGCGGGCTGGGCCCCTCGGCGGTGGTTGCGGTCATCGGTCTCCCTTTCGTAGGTTCAAAGCGCGATCTCGATCGGCCCTTCGGGGGCGTTGACGCAGGTGCGGATCATCTCGCCGTCGCTGCCGTGGACCTTGTCGGTGCGCAGGTCGCGCACCCGCCCCTTGCAGAGCTTGCCGACGCAGGTGTGGCAGATGCCCATCCGGCAGCCGAAGGGCAGGGTGGCGCCGGCTTCCTCGCCACCGACCAGGATCGGCGTGCCGCTGTCGCAGCTCGCCTCGACCCCGCTGTTCAGGAAGCGCACGGCGCCTCCCTCCCCCGCTCCCGGCTCGCCGCCGATCACAGGCTGGAAGCGCTCCAGGTGGAGCAGCTCGGCGTCCCCCTCCCGCTGCCAGCGCTCGCTCATCGCGTCGAGCATCTCGGCCGGGCCGGAGAGGAAGGCATGGCGGTCGCGCCAGTCGGGGCAGAGCCGGTCCAGGTCCTGCGGCGCGATCCGGCCCTGGCGGCCGGTCAGCCGCAGCCGCAGGTCGTAACCGCTGCGAGCGGCGGCGATCTCGCGCAGCAGGTCGGCGAAGATCACCTCGTCCTCGGCGCGGGCGGAATGGAGGTGAACCACGTCTCCCACCGCGTCCTGGCGATGCAGGCTGCGCAGCATGCTCATGATCGGCGTGATCCCGCTGCCGGCGCTGATCAAGAGCAGCTTCTCCGGCGGCGGGTCCGGCAGCACGAAGGTCCCTTCGACGCCACCGAGGCGGACCACGTCCCCGGGCCTGGCCCGGCGGACCAGATAGGGCGAGACCTTGCCCGAGTCGACCAGCTTCGGGGTGATGCCGATCAACCCGTCGGGGCGCTCGGGCTCGGAGGTGAGCGAGTAGGCGCGCCAGTGATGCACCCCGTCGACGACGACTCCGATCCTCAGGTACTGGCCGGGCCGGTGGCCGGACCACGCGAAGCCCGGCCGGATCAGCACGGTGGCGGCGTCGGCGGTCTCGGGGTCGATCCGCTCGATCCGGCCGCGCAGCTCGCGGGTCGACCAGAGCGGGTTGATCAGCTCCAGGTAGTCGTCCGGAAGCAGGGGGGTGAAGAGCGAGCTGACAGCCCGCAGCGCCCGCCTCCGCAGCGGGTGAACCTGCGGGGTCGCTCCACGCTCAGCCATCGTTCGATGTTACATAGTTTGATGTCATGTTCTGTGAAGCACCGCACGTTGCCTACCCGCTTTCCCGCCGGGCCTCTCATTACTGTCGTTTCGTGGCGACGTCGGTGGATCAGGCGCAGCTCGATCGCGACCATCTCTGGCACCCGTTCACCCAGCAGCAGGGCTGGGTCGAGGAAGATCCTCTGATGATCGAGCGGGCCGAGGGCGCCCAGCTGATCGACGCGGAGGGCCGCCGCTACATCGACGGCGTCTCCTCGTTGTGGTGCAACGTCCACGGGCATCGCCACCCCGGCATCGACGCCGCCGTGGGCGAGCAGCTGGAGCGGGTCGCCCACTCGACCATGCTCGGCCTCTCCCATCCCGGCGCCGCCGAGCTGGCCGCCCGCCTGGTCGAGATCGCGCCGCCGGGGCTGAGCCGCGTCTTCTACTCGGAGTCGGGCTCGACCGCGACCGAGATCGCGCTCAAGATGGCCTTCCAGTACCAGCGCCAGCGCGGCGGCCAGCACGCCCGCCGCACCTCCTTCGTCCACCTGCGCCAGGCCTACCACGGCGACACGATCGGCTCGGTCTCGGTCGGCGGCATCGACCTCTTCCACTCCACCTACCGGCCACTGCTGTTCCAGACCCACGCCGCCGAGCCGGGCGACGCCGCCGACCTCGAGCGCGTGCTCTGCGCCCACGAGGAAGAGGTCGCCGCGGTGATCCTCGAGCCGCTGGTCCAGGGCGCAGCCGGGATGCTCGTCCACCCGCCCGGCTACCTGCGGGCGGCGCGCGAGCTCTGCGACCGCTTCGGCGTGCTGCTGATCTGCGACGAGGTGGCGACCGGCTTCGGCCGCACCGGGACGATGTTCGCCTGCGAGCAGGAGGACGTCGCGCCCGACCTGCTCTGCCTCGCCAAGGGGCTGACCGGCGGCTACCTGCCGCTGGCGGCGACGCTGGCGACCGAGCGGATCTACGAGGGATTCCTCGGCGCCCACGAGGAGTACCGCAGCTTCTTCCACGGCCACACCTACACCGGCAACCCGCTCGCCTGCGCGGCGGCGATCGCCAGCCTCGACGCCTTCGAGGAGGAGCGCACGCTGGAGCGCCTGGGGCCGAAGATCGAGCTGCTGGGCGAGCTGCTGGGCGAGGTCGCGGCGATGCCCGAGGTGAGCGAGGTGCGCCGCCGCGGCACGATGGTCGGCATCGACCTCGGCGAGCACGATCCCGCCCTGCGGCTCGGCCACCGCGTCACCCTCGAGGCGCGCCGGCGCGGCGCGATCGTCCGCCCGCTCGGCGACGTCGTGGTCCTCATGCCCCCGCTCTCCATCGGCGAAGCCGAGCTGCGCCAACTGGTCGGGGTCACCGCCGCCTCGATCGCGGCCGCCCACGCCTCCGCCCACCCCGCGGCATCCGCGCCGGCGGCTCTCCCCCGCGCCGCCTGATCGGCGCTGACAGCTGGATTCAGTGGGCTATACTCCCCACTATGGCTTTTGTGGTTCCCCGGAAGAACGGAAGTTGGGAGATCCGCGAAACGCGGTCTGGCCCCTCCGGTCCCCGCAGCAGGACGCTCGCCAGCTTTCGCGAGCTGAACGACGAAGTCATCGCACGAGCGCAGACCCGCAGCGACAAGCAGCTCGACCGAGACGCGCTGCGCCGCTCGGCGCTCCGAGCTGGCGCGCCCCTCGCCACGCCGCCCGCCGACCGAGCGGCCCAGCAGCTCCTCGCCGAGCTGGGCGCCGGGCGCAAGCCGCGGCGTGCACTTCGCCACCTGCTCGACGACGCGGTCACGGACCGAAAGCGCCGCCCCTTCTCCGAGTCGGGAAGCTCGGTCGGCGAATGGCTCCTCGCCACGCCAGAGGAACACGGCGACACGCTGAGGGAGCTGCTTCTGCTGGCTGACGCGCTGCCCCAGCGCCGCCGGCTGGATCGAATTCAGTTCCCCCGCTTCGGACGCGCATAGCAATGGCCAAGCCCTCGCTACCGGAGAAGATCGTCGCCATCGATAGGCAGTTGAAGGAGGCCCGCATCCCACACGCCTTCGGTGGCGCCTTGGCACTCGCATACTGCGCCGAGCCACGCGCGACGATCGATATAGACCTCAACGTCTTCGTGCCCGTCGCGCGAATCGATGAGGTGAACGACGCGCTCTCCCCTCTCGGGGTAACGCCACTCGAGTCCGAGGAGGACCGGACGGCGCTGGAGAAGGATGGACAGTGCCGACTCTGGTGGGGCCGAACGCCGGTCGACCTGTTCTTCTCCTATGACGACGTCCACGAGGCGATGCGGGAAACCGCCAGAAAGGTGCCATTCGGCGATACCGAGCTGGAGGTGCTGGCGCCCGAGCACCTCGTCATCTGCAAGGCGTACTTCGATCGGAGCAAGGATTGGGTCGACATCGAGCAGGCCTTGATCTTCAGCGACCACTTCGACGTCGAGGAGGTGGACCGGTGGCTGCATCGCCTGGTCGGCGAGGAAGATCGTCGCAAGCTGCGCTTCGATGAGCTGGCAGCCCAGCTGCGCGATTAGTGGCCGGCGGTAAGGTCGCTGAATGGGGAGTCGGCGAAAGGGCCCGGCGGAGGCGCCGAATTTGGGCGAGCCGGCCGTGCCGCGGCCGTCGGCCTCGATCGTGCTGCTGCGGCGGGGCGGCAAGCACGCGGAGCGGGCGCTGGAGGTGCTGCTGGTGAAGCGGGCCGAGAGCGCCAGGTTCATGCCCGGCGTCTGGGTCTTCCCGGGCGGGGCAGTCGATGATGTCGACGGCGACGGCGACGGCGCCTACAGGGCCTGCGCGGTGCGCGAGCTGGAGGAGGAGGCGGGGATCGCGCTGCCGGCGGAGCAGGAGCTGGTGCTGTTCTCGCGCTGGATCACGCCCGAGGTCGTCTCGCGCCGCTTCGACGCCTGGTTCTTCCTCGCCCTCGCCCCAGCCCACTCACCGCCCGAGCCGGACGGGACGGAGACCGTCGAGGCCGCCTGGTTCGAGCCCCGTGCCGCGCTCGACGCCCAGCGGGCGGGCGGGCTGAGCCTCTCCTTCCCGACCATCCACCAGCTCGACTCCATGCTCCCCTACCGCACCTCCGCCGAGGCGATCGAGGCGCACCGCGGCCGCGCCGTCGAGCCGATCCTGCCCAAGGTCATCGGCACCCCCGACGAGCACCGCGTGGTGCTCCCCGGCGACCCGGGCTACCCCACATAACGGCAACCCTCGCGACAGGACCCGCGCACTAGGGGAAGTCCGCCAAGCCCGCGTGCCACGGGCCCGCGGGGTAGGTGTGGATGCCGCTCTCGACCATCTCGCCCTGGATCCGCTCGAACAGCTGGCCGGCGTTCCCCAGCGCCGCCTTCAGCTCCGCCTCGCTGCGCTCGCGCAGGCGCCAGAGGAACCAGAGCTGGCGGTCGTTGACGCCGAAGTCGACCTCGCCGGTCATCGTCGTCGTCCAGGCGAGGAAGCCGGGACCGAACAGCTCGCGCAGCTTCACCGGGTCGTACTCGCTCGGCACGGTGGCGACGAAGCGCCGGTTGAACTCGATCGACTCGAACTCGACCCTGCGGGCGAGGTGCTGGGCGATGGCCTCGTGGCCCTCGATCGACTCGACGTTGAAGGCCGGCACCACCTGCGCCAGGTCGGGCATGTGCGCCTTCGCCAGCAGCGCCGTCGGCAGCAGCGCCCTGCCGAAGAGGCCGCCCTGCTCGCGTTCGTCGGCATCGCAGCAGGCGCCCCAGAAGCCCTCCGCCAGCTGCCCCGTGAGCCGGTTGCCGCCGCCGACGCATAGCGCCACGGGCCCGTCCTTGGCGTTGATCCCGCCGACCGGCTCGTAGGTCAGCGAGCGACCCTCGCCGTAACGGCGCACGACCTCCGCCCACTCCGCCGCTTCCCGCTTCGCGCCCATCGCCCGGCGATCCTAGAGCGCTCCGGTGCGCCTTATGTGTCTCCTGGACACATAAGGCGCACCGGAAGCCCCGCCGGCGGGTGTCCTGATCGGGCCGGAGGCGGCCCGGTGATCGCGGCCCTCTACTTCATCGCGAAGCGCAACTCGATCATCGCCTCGCGCAACCGGGTCGAGGAGTCCTGGAGCGGGATCGACGTGCAGCTGAAGCGCCGCCACGACCTCGTCCCCAACCTGGTCGAGACGGTCAAGGGCTACGCCACGCACGAGCGTGAGACCTTCGCCGAGACGACCGAAGCCCGGGCCGAGGCGATGGCCGCCGAGAGCGTCGAGGACACCGCGAAGGCGGAGCAGAAGCTGACCGGAGCGCTAGCCAACCTAAAAGCCGTCGCCGAGAACTACCCCGACCTGAAAGCGACGCAGAACTTCCAGCAGCTCAGCCGCAACCTCTCCCAGCTCGAGGACGAGATCCAGGCCGCGCGGCGGATCTACAACTCCAACGTGCAGGCCTACAACACCGAGATCGAACAGTTCCCCGGCTCGATCGTCGCCAACCAGGGCGGCTTCACCCAGCGCGAGTTCTTCGAGATCGAGGACGCCGCCCAGCGCGAGCCGGTCGCGGTCAGCTTCGACAAATGAGCGTCTCGCCTTAGTGCTCCCGGAGCACTAAGCTTTGGACATGACCGCGACCGCCGAAGCAACGCTCTGGATCTGCGAGAGCTGCGGGTTCATCTACGACCCCGCGATCGGCGATCCGGACGGCGGCATCCCCCCCGGAACCGCCTTCGAGGACATTCCGAAAGACTGGTTCTGCCCCGTCTGCGGCGCGCGGACTTCCGACTTCAGGCCGCTCGAGCCTGGAGAGGCCTAGGCCGGCGGATCCGGAGAAGCGCTCGCAGATGACGTTCGACTACGACTGGATAGTCGTGGGTTCGGGCTTCGGGGGCTCCGTCTCGGCGCTTCGCTTGGCCGAAAAGGGCTACGACGTCGCCGTGCTCGAGTGCGGCAAGCGGTTCGAGGATGCCGACTTCCCCAGCTCGACCTGGGACAGCCGCCGCTACTTCTGGGCGCCGCGACTGGGCTTCAAGGGGATCTTCCGGCTCAGCACCTTCAAGGACATCGCCGTGGTCAGCGGCTGCGGCGTCGGCGGCGGCAGCCTCGGCTACGCCAACACGCTCTACGTCCCCCCCTCGCCCTTCTTCGAAGACCCGCAGTGGGCCGACCTCGAGGACTGGCAGCGTGCCCTCGCTCCCCACTACGAGACCGCGCAGCGGATGCTCGGCGTCGTCGTCCACGACCGCGACGACCCGGCCGACCAGCTGCTGCGCGAGCTGGGCGAGGAGCTAGGCGTCGCCGACACCTACCGCAAGACCCCGATCGGGGTCTACCTCGACAACCCCGGCGAGACGGTCGCCGACCCCTACTTCGAAGGCGAGGGCCCGCAGCGCACCGGCTGCATGCAGTGCGGCCGCTGCATGGTCGGCTGCCCACACGGAGCCAAGAACACGCTGGTCAAGAACTACCTCTGGCTGGCCGAGCACCGCGGGGTCGAGGTGCAGGCGGAGCGCACGGTCACCGACGTCCGCCCGCTCGGCGCCGCCGACGGCAGCGAGGGATACGCCGTGACCAGCGAGCGCTCCGGGATGCTGCGCGGGCGCCGGCGGCGCACGATCAGCGCCCGCGGCGTCGTCGTCGCCGCCGGCCCGCTCGGCACCAACAAGCTGCTGCAGCGCTGCCGCCTCGGCGGCTCGCTGCCGCGCATCTCCGACCGCCTCGGCGAGCTGGTCCGCACGAACAGCGAGAGCATCCTCGCGGTCACCGTGCCCGAGGACTATCCCGAGGACCTGACCAAGCGGGTGGCGATCAGCTCCAGCATCTACCCCGACCCGCACACCCACATCGAGACCGTCACCTACGGCGAGGCCGGCGACTCGATGAGCACCCTCTACACGCTGCTGGTCGGCGACGGCAGCCGCGTAACCCGGCCGCTGAAGCTGCTCGCGCAGGCGCTGCGGCACCCGGCCCGCTTCGCCAGGACGCTGTGGCCGAAGGGCTGGTCGCGGCGCACGATCATCGTCCTCGTGATGCAGACGCTCGACAACGCGATCGCCCTGCGGCCGAAGCTGAGGCGCAACGGAGAAGTGCGACTGCAGACCGAGCAGGACCCCGAGCGGCCCAACCCGACCTTCATCCCGGTCGCCAACGAAGCCGCCGAGTGGCTGGCTGAGCGCACCGGCGGCGTCGCCCAGAGCTCGATCATGGAGGCGACGCTGAACATCCCCACCACCGCCCACATCCTCGGCGGGGCGACGATCGGCCACGGTCCCGAGGACGGCGTGGTCGACAAGCGCCAGCGCGTCTTCGGCTACGAGAACCTGCTGGTCTGCGACGGCGCCGCGATCCCCGCCAACGTCGGCGTCAACCCCAGCCTCACCATCACCGCCCTCGCCGAGCACGCGATGGCCGAGGTCCCCTCGAAAGAGGGAGCGCAGCCGCGCGACCTGCCCAAGGCCGCGCAGCCAGCCATAGCCAGTCCCTAGAACGGGCGCGAAAACCAAGCAGGTCGTGGGACGCAGGGAGCGAGGTGAGGGGAGCGCACTTTTTTGTGCGTGACCCGATCCGAGCGACTGAGGACCGCGAGATGCGCTGGTTTGCAGCGTCCGCTATTGAGTGAACCTCTGCTCGACGTAGCTCCAGTTGACGACGTTCCAAAAAGCGTCGATGTAGTCGGGGCGCTTGTTCTGGTACTTGAGGTAGTAGGCGTGCTCCCAGACGTCGCAGCCGAGCAGCGGCGTCCTGTCTGCGGAGATCGGCGAGTCCTGGTTCGGGGTGGAGACGATCGCGACGCCGTCGCCGTCCTTGACCAGCCAGGCCCAGCCGGACCCGAACTGGCCGATGCCGGCTGCTTTGAACTTCGCCTTGAAGTCCTCGAAGGAGCCGAAGGCAGCCTCGATCGCGCTCGCCAGCTCGCCGCTAGGCTCGCCGCCGCCATCGGGGCTGAGCATCTGCCAGAAGAGGCTGTGGTTGTAGTGGCCGCCGCCGTTGTTGCGGACCGGGCCCTGCTTCTCGGCGGGCAGGCTGTCGAGGCT
Organism: Solirubrobacterales bacterium; assembly: GCA_040904405.1. GTDB lineage: Bacteria > Actinomycetota > Thermoleophilia > Solirubrobacterales > 70-9 > VRUE01. The sequence continues at coordinate 10,392 of JBBDTK010000138.1, forward strand.
CCTCAGCACGTCCTCGACCTCGCGGTCGGCCCACTCGGTCCCCTCGAGGGCGCCGTTGGCTTTGTCCACGTAGGCCTGGTGGTGCTTGTCGTGGTGGACCCGCATCGTCGCCTCGTCGACGTGAGGCTCGAGCGCGTCGTAGGCATATGGAAGGTCGGGAACCGCAAAAGCCATCTGAAAGCTCCTTGTTTTCGGTTTGGAAGTCCTGCTGGAGCCTAGCTGCTTGCTAGCTTGTCCTCGGAGTGGCTGCACGGCCCGCGGCGTGGGGCTCGAAGGGCGGCATCGGTTCGGGGACCGACCCGGCATTGAGCTATGGGATCGAAGCTGCGACAAGACGACGACGCGCTATGGCGACGCTTTGCGGAGAGCCGCGATCCGGCGATCCGCGAGGAGCTGGTGCGGCGCAACATGCCCTTCGCCAAGCGGCTGGCGCTGCGCTACCGCGGCGCCAGCGAGTCCTTCGACGACCTGCTCCAGGTCGCCAACCTCGGCCTGCTGGGCGCGATCGACCGCTTCGACCCCGAGCGCGGCATCCCCTTCACCGCCTTTGCCTCGCCGACCGTCCTCGGCGAGCTGAAACGGCACTTCCGCGACCGCGTCTGGACGGTGCGCGTGCCGCGCGGCCTGCACGACCGCATGGCCGAAGTCGACAAAGCGACCACCGAGCTGACCAAGCAGCTGCAGCGCTCCCCCTCGGTCGGCGAGATCGCCGAGCGGCTGGAGATCGAGCAGACCGACGTGCTCGAGGTGATGGAGGCGAGCCACAACCGCCGGCCGCTCTCGCTCGACCGGCCCGCGGGCGCCGAAGACCCCGACGAGTCGCCGCCCAGCGAGTGGATCGGCAGCGAGGACGAGGGCTTCGAGCTGGTCGAGGGCAGGATCGCGCTCGACGCCGCCCTCCCCTTCCTCGACGACCGCGAGCGCCTGGTGCTGCGGCTGCGCTTCGCCGAGGACATGACGCAGTCGCAGATCGCCGAGCGGATCGGCCACTCGCAGATGCACGTCTCGCGGATCCTGCGCCGCGCCCTCGCCCGTGTCCGCGAGCAGATCAGGGAGCAGCGGCAAAGCGAATGACCAGGTACTCGCCGTCGTCGGACTCCTCGATCGTGAGTTCGTCGGCGAGCGCCTCCAGCGAGCCGCCGACGTCCGGCACGTCGAGCTCCTCGCGGATCCGCTTCGCGGCGCCCGCTTCCATCGGGCCGAGCCGCAGGTCGATCCCCTCGGGCCGGTCGTCGAAGCCGAGCCTGACGCGGCCGTCGGCGAAGCGCGAAGGGGCGGAAACGGCGATCGCGTCGGTGATCAGCACCGCGTCGGAGACGCGGTCGACCGATAGGTCTCGCCGCGCCGCCAGCGCCCCCACCACTCGCGAGAGCACCGGCCCGAGCAGCTCCGGGCGATCGATCGTGACCTCGGCGAGGTCGCTCGCCGGTGGCCTCATCGGGACGCTGTCGCCGCTGCCGTCGGCGCCGCCGCCGTTCAGCGGCACCCGCATCGAGACCTCGGTGCCGCGGTCGATCCCGCCCGAGATCGAGAAGCTGCTGGAGAGCGCGGCGATCAGCGAGAGGCCGAGGCGCAGGCTGTCGCGCTCGGTATCGGCCTGCGGCTTGATCCCCTCGCCCTCGTCGCGGACGATCACGGTGAGCGCGTCGGAGTCCGCCAACGCCTCCACCTTGAGCGGCCCCGGCCGGCCCCGGTAGGCGTGGACGACGACGTTCATGCAGGCCTCGGTGACGACCGTCTTCAGGTCGGCCAGGCCGGGTTCGTCCATGCCGATCTCCTCGGCGAGGCCGGCCAGCGCGTGACGGATCACGGCGACGTTCTCCGATTTGGCGGGTAGCACCATCTGAAGCCCCCTGGGCCTCTCTTCCATCGGCGAAGTTTCTGACGTTGACCGCATCCTGAGCCGCGGAGCACCAGCTCCGCCGAGCCGAGCATAGTCGTCGGAGGTTCGGTGATCTCCGCTACCCCTGCGCCGGAACGGGCAAACCCGGCGGTTCGGAAAGGCCTGCAAAGACAGGAACGACTACCGATTCTCCGGTAGGATCGAGCTCGTGAGCCCGGCGACCTTCGAAGTCACGTCCGAGACGCTGGAGGGGGGGATTCGCGCGTTCACCGTGTGTGGCGAGCTCGACATGAGCACCGCGCCCGAGCTGGAGCGCCCCCTGGAGGAGGCGATCGCCGAGTCGGGCGCATCGATCATGCTCGACCTCTCCGCCTGCGAGTTCATCGACTCGACCGGGATCGCCCTGATCGTGCGCGCCTGGCAGCGGCTCGAGAAGGACGGCGGCGACGGACGGCTGGTGCTCTGCTGCAACAACCACCAGGTGCGGCGGCTGCTGAAGATCACCGGCGTCGAGAGCTCGATCTCGACGCATGAGCAGCGCGAGGCCGCGCTCGCCGAGCTGCGCGGCTGAGCGCTTCGATCCCGACCCCGGCCGCGCCGCATCGCGAATGCCTCAGGCTGGGGTCGGCGGCTGCGCAGAGAAGCGGGTGAGCGCCTGCTCGGGGTCGGGGAAGACCTCGCCGCGCACGAAGCGGCCTTCGCGGATTTCCCAGACCCAGGCGATCGACAGGTCGCGGATGCCGAGATCGCGGCTGCGCGCGTAGACCCGCCCCCGCACGAGCACGATGTCGCCGCGGCTCTCGGTCTCCCCGGGGGAGATTCGCAGCTCTTCCCAGACCCGCCCGACGTCGTCGAAGTAGTCGCGCAGGCCGGCCGGGCCCTTGTAGGGGGCGTCGCGACCGACCGCCCCGGCGGTGATCATCGGGAAGAACTCCATCTCGGCATCGCAGACCTCGACGATGCAAGCCTCGTCGCGGCCGTTGAAGCCCTCGTAGAGGCGCTCGACGAGCGCCCGGTGGGCCTCAGACATCGCCCGCGCGGGCGATCGCCAGGATCGCTACGTCGTCGTCGAGGGCGCCGTCGGTGAAGGATTGCAGCGAGGTTTCCAGGCGCTGCAGCGCCTGCGCCGGATTGGTCGTGCCGCGCAGCTCGTCGCGCACCCGTTCCTCGCCGAAGCGGCCCCCCGGGCCCTCCGCCTCGGCGATCCCGTCGGTGACGATCACCAGCTGCTGGCCCGGCTCGACCTCGCTGCGGGTGATTCCCCACTCGGCATCGGGGAAGGCGCCGAGCACCGGGTCCGAGGCAGCAGACGCCTCGCTCACCGCTTCGCCGTCGACCAGCAGCGGCGGCGGATGGCCGGCGACCGCGAGCCGCACCGGTTCCAACGGGTCCTCGCTGAGGGTCATCGCGGCGAGGCTGCAGAGCGCGGCGTCGCCGCGAGCCAGCAGCGCCCGGTTCAGGGTTCGCAGGGCGACCAGGGGGTCGTCGGTGAGGACCGCGGCGGTGCGCAGAGTGTAGCGGGCGACCGCCGTGATCGAGGCGGCGTCGGCGCCACGTCCGGTGACGTCGCCGATCGCCAGCATCCAGCCGCCGGGGACGCGGAAGACGTCGTAGAAGTCGCCGCCGACCTCGTTCTGCGCCCCCGCCGGCCGGTACATCGCGGCGATCGACCAGCCCGGTATGTGCGGCAGCGGCAAGGGCAGCAGCCCGCGCTGCAGGGTCTCGCCGATCTCGGCCCGGGCCCGCTCGGCCCGCTCGAGGTCGGCGAAGAGGCCGCTGTTGTCGAGCGCCAGCGCGACGCGGCCGGAGAGGATCCAGACGAAGCGGGCGTCCTCGCGCCGGTAGCGCCGCCGCGACCAGGCGACGCCGAGGGTCAGCGTCCCGGTCACGCGGCCGCGCGCGTTGAGCGCCACCGTGATCGCCGAGCGCGGGGCGAGGCGGCGCAGGAACCCGAGGTCCTCGGGATCGTGCGCGAGCTCGCGCAGGTCGGCGTCGGACATGCGCTCGAAGAAACGCGGCTTCAACGAGTCGCTACCGGCGCCCTCGAGCATCGGCCCGGGCACCGACGGCGACCTTTCCGCCAGGCGAGCCTCGATCCCCGCGTCGCCGCCGGGGGCGACGCGGACGGCGGCGCGGCGTGGGACGCCGTCCTCGTCGATCACGTCGATCACGTCGATCATGCAGAAGTCGGCGAGCTCGGGCACGAGGATCGCGCAGATCGCGTCGAAGGTCTCCTCCAGCGTGCCACCGGCGTCGGAGACGGCGGCCACCTCGGCGAGGATCTCGAAGCGCCGCCTCGCCTGACGCTCGCGGACGGCCATCGCGACGAGCACCGCGAGCATGGGCAGCAGGGCCAGCGCCGCGATCTCGATCCAACCCATCCACCCCTCCAGTTCTGCTCGCCGGGCCTCTACTCAAAACACAGTATCGCGCCGCTCCTAGATGGTTATGCCACGCGCGTCATCCGGCGTGCGGGGTCGTGGAATCAACCATCTAGGCGATCCCCTCGACCTCGTACTCGCGCAGGAAGCCCTCGAAGAGCCGGCGGTGGCCCTGCTCGTCGCGGAGGATCGCGATCACCATGTCCTGGGTGACGGGGTCGACGCCCTCGGTCTCCTCGACGATCCGGGTGTAGTGCTCGATCGCCCCGGTCTCGGCCTTGATCACGCCGCGGATCACATGGACGATGTCGGTCTGCTCGTCGGGTGGCTGCAGGTAGCTCTGCTCGGCGCTGAAGGCGAGCGAGCCCGGCACCACGCCGTAGAGCTCCTTGATCCGCCGAGCGAACTGCTTCGCATGGTCGAGCTCCTCTTCGATGTCCTCGTCCAACGACTCCTTGATCTCCTGCGCCCGCACACCGTCGAGGTTGACCGACGCCGCCATGTAGCTCATCACCGTCTCGATCTCCATCCAGTAGGCCGTGCAGAGCAGCTCGACCACGCTCTCGCGAGCCTCCAGGTGGGCGCTGTCGAAGATTCCCTTGCTGGGCGCTGAAGCCTCCATCGTTCCTCCAATGCTCGGGGGTTACGCACCCAGTGTCCTACCCAGCGCCGGCGAAATCAATCTCGAAGTCGGCGCGGGGGACGATGCCGGAGTCGCCACCGGTCCAGCGGTTGAAGCGGTACCAGGAGGGCTTCGCCCTGCGGCTTTTGGTCAGCAGGCCGGCGGAGTCGCAGAACTGGCAGCCGCCGTCGACGTCGGCCCAGGAGAACCACCAGACGCCGCCGATCCGCCAGCGGCTGCGGTTGCGGGCCAGCATCGAGAAGGCCTGGTCGAGCTCCCGGGCCTGCCCCAGCAGGCCGCGCTCCCAGCGCGTCTGGAAGCTGTCGGACCCCCAGCCGAGCTCGGTCACGTAGAGGGGCGTGGCGGCGTCGCCGTGGGCCCGCATCACCCGTCGCAGGTTGCGGATCTGCGGCCGCATCGCGCTCGCGTCGGCGACGTAGGGATGCAGGGCGACGCCGTCGAACCACCGCTTCGCTCCCCCTGCCCGGTAGACACGGCGGAGGAAGTCGCCCGAGCCGACGTTCGGCGGCACCTGCAGCGGCCGGCCGAAGAGCCCGCCGAGGATCACCTCGGCGCCGGGGTCGGCGCGGCGGATCGCCCGGCCGCCGACCCGGATCAGCCGCGCGAAGCGCTCCGGGTTGGCGCGGTCGGAGAAGCTGACGATGTTCGGCTCGTTCCAGACCTCCCAGGCGCGGATCGGCAGCCGCGGCAGCGCAGGATTGGCGCGCCAGAAGGAGCCGCGCGGGCCGTAGCGCTTGACCGCGCGGCGCAGGAACGAGGCCCAGGCCCGGCGCGCCCAGCCACTGCGCACCGGTTCCACCTGCGGCTCGGCCGCGAGCCAGGCGGGCGTGCCCCAGACAAAGGGGAGAACCCGCATCCCGTACTCGGCGGCGAGCCCCACCGAGCGGTCGAAGTCGTCCCAGTCGGGGGCAACGAGGTAGGGACTGTGGCGCTCCACGCCGATCCAGAAGAGCGGCAGCCTGATGCTGCGCAGGCCGGCCCTCTCCATCAGGTCGAAGTCCACCCTGCTGGAGGGAGTCTGCGGGGAGATGCCGACGATCCCCGGCGGGGCCGGGCCGGCCGCTACGGCGGCTGGCAGCGCCAGCAACGCGAGCGCGAGGGCTATCGGGGCGAGCTTGCGGATCAAGGCATCGGATGAAACAGGGACCGCCCTCAAAGTAGCGGCCCGGCTGCCGAGCGCGACCCTCCCCCGCCCGCCTGAACGGCCCCTGCCGCCGGCCTCTGAGATAATCGCCGCATTCGGGGCGTGGCGCAGCCTGGTAGCGCGCACCGTTCGGGTCGGTGAGGTCCCCGGTTCAAATCCGGGCGCCCCGAT
>JBBDTK010000139.1:0-16552 GCA_040904405.1 Solirubrobacterales bacterium
AAACGATCTTAATTTCCGTTTGCGTGTACTAGCCGCTGCGGACTTTGTACGTGCCCTGGGACGTACAAAGTCCGCAGCGCTGCTCAGGAGACGACCGAGAAGCGCAGCCCGGCGCGCTCGAAGCGGTCGAGCCCGGCGGTGCCGAGGGCGATCGCCGGCGTCAGGCAGCCGCCGCGCTCGGGCGTGATGCCGGGCTCGGCGAGCATCAGCCCGGCCTCGCCGAGCATCTTCGCCGTCGCCAGGTAGCCGGGGTGACCGTCGGCGTCGAGCCGGGTGCGAACGTGGTGGCCGCCGCTAGTGCGGGCGTCGACCTCGACCTGCCAGCTCCACTGCTCGAGCCGCTCGCCGGAGGGGCCGAAGCCGGAGCCCGGCAGCACTCGGCGCAGGGCGGCAGCGGCCCGGCTGCGGACCTTGGGGTTGGCGCGGCTGAGCGCGCGGAAGCCGGCCTGGGTGCCGGCCAGCGCGGCGGCGGCCACGTAGCGCAACGGCAGCGTGGCGGAAGAGCCGGGCATCGTCATTCCCTCGCGGTAGCGGAAGGGGGTGGCGGGGCGGCCGGCGGCGGCCGCGGCGAGCAGGGCGGTGCGGTGGATCACGGCGGGGTTGATGAAGGCCGCGGGCGCCATCGGCGCGATCACCTCGCCGTCGACGTTGACGCGGGGTGCGAGCGGGATCGGACTGCGCTGCCGCACCTCGGCCGCCGTGGCCGGGTCGGGGATCAGCGCCGCCGGGTCGGCGATCTCGGTCGCGCCCTCGGCGCCAATCGCCTCGGCGGTGCTCTGCATCGTCCCGCCGGAGACGATGTCGGCGAGGCCGAGCCGGCCCGAGGGCTGCTGGGTCGCGACCTCGTGGTCGACCTCAGCGAGGTCCTCGTCCCAGCGCTGGCGCGCGGTCTCGGCCGCGAGCTGCACGACCAGGTCCGGCGGCAGCGCCTCGAAGCCGCTCACCTGGACCACCTTCACCCCGGCCCCGGCGGCGCGCTCGTGGAAGGCGTCGATCGTGCGCCGCACGAAGGGCATCTCCCCGGTCAGGTCGACGTAGTGGGCGCCGCCGGCGACACAGGCCTGGATCACCGGCTCGCCATAGAGCGTGTACGGGCCGACGAGGTCGAGAACCACGCGGGTGCGCGAAGCCATCGCCGCCAGGGAGTCGGGGTCGGCGACATCGGCGACGATCGTCTCCGGCGCGGTGACACCGACCTCGGCGAGAACGCGCTCGAGCTTGGCCGGGTCGCGCCCGGCGACCGCCCACTTCGCGTCGAGCTCGCCGGCGCGCTCCGCCAGGTAGGCGGCGACACGCCGGCCGGTGACGCCGGAGGCGCCAAAGACAACGACGGAGAGGTCCCTATCGCTCACCGCGCGGACGATAGCGGTGACCCGGCGCGCGAGTGAGCAGGCCGTGTCGGGATGGGCGGTGACGGGCTCGAACCGCCGACCCTCTGCTTGTAAGGCAGATGCTCTCCCAACTGAGCTAACCGCCCGGGGAGCCTCGATTATGCGGCATTGGGACTGCCGGAGTCCAGCCCCGTGGGGAGACTCGCAGGCGGCGGGGGTCGACGCAGGGCGTCTCATGATCAGGATGCGGCCGCTGTTCATCCCGCCCCGGCGACCTGGCAGGATGCGGGCGTGGACTCGGCGATCCTCTGGCGGGTGGCGGTCGTGCAGGCCGCCGGGGTGGTGGCGCTCTCGCTGCTACTCGCCCTGCTGCTGCCGCGCAGCTTCTTCGAGAGCTGGGGTTGGCTGAGCGGACCGCTCGCCTGGCTGCTCTGCGCCCGGCTGACCGCCTGGGTGGTGGGCCTGCCGCCCGTGCCGGTCCTGGCGAGAGCGGTCCTCGCCGGCATCCCCAGCCTGCTCTTCGTCATCCTCGGCCTGCACTGGCTGGGAGCGCTGGTAGCCGTGGCGATCCTCGCCGCCTGGTGCGCCCACATGCCACGGCCCGTCGTCTCCGACGGGTAGGCGCTGAGCCTTTACCTCGATACCGGCCCCTCCATGCGCCCGACGAGAATCGAACTCGCGACCTTCGGCTTGAAAGGACGGCGGTGGCCCGCATGGGGAGCGAGGTTGCAGCGGTTATGAGACTGGAATGAGACCCGCAGGAGCTACCGCTCGGGCGGGCGGTCTTCCTCGCAACCGCCCCCTGCCTCCAGATCCTCGATCTTCAAACCCTCGCTCGTAAGCAACTCACGTTCGAGCCGCCGAACGTCGGCCATCGTCATGCCCGAGGGCAAGAGATATCCATCTGGCAATGTCGGCGTTCCCATCGTCGGCAACCTGAGGAGAAAGGTATCGACGCCGGCGGGGAGTATCTTGGGGGCCATGCATCGCGACGCCTTGAAGATCCTTGCGGCCGGTCGTCGTCGCCGTCTGCGGGACAACGCCCCCCCGAAGCTCGACCTAACCGCCGAGGAGATCGAGCGATCGACTGGAACGGCGATGCGCCTCGCTGAGGCGTCGAGGTCGCAGGCAGAAGAGCGGGCCAGCGCCGACACGGCCCGGCCTACGTAGTCCTCGGATCGAGACAGGCGCACCGTGCCGGGAGCGTTCGACGCGTCTGCTGAGTTCGATCACGATCCACTCGCGACCGCAGACGAGATTCAGCACGGCGGCGAGGAGGCGTTGCGGTGGCGGGAGACCGTCGCCACCTCGGCCGAGCCACGTCCGCTCGACCTCCAGCTGGTCAAAGAGATCCACTTCCGTTGGTTCGAGACCACGTTCCCGGCCGACGCCGGGCGGTTTCGGACCGAGATGGTCCTGAACCGCAAGGGGACGGCCGTAGAGGTCGACGCCATTCCCCGAACTGGCTCTCAACGGTGCGGAGGATCTCGAAGCGATCCTCGCTGAGGGGCCAAGCGCCGCCGTATCGCGCAACTACTGGATCAAGGCCAACTATCACCGCCACGACCAGGAAGATTGGTGGGAGAGAGGCTGGATCAGTGAAGACGCGGACCATCGCCTCGTAGCGGCCGGCGGCCTTGGCGAAGCGGTGCATGTCCTCGAAGCTTCCGGGCTCAGGCGCTGCGGCGGAGCAGGAAGTCGCGGGACTTGGGGGCCGTGTAGCGATACTCGCCCTTGCGAACTCGATACAGAGCGCCAGCCTCGACGAGCCTGCCAAGCAAAACGTTGACGTTGCCCGGAGTCTTGTCGGAAACCCTGGCGAGATCGGACGCGCGCAGCGGTGGATACCTGCACTCGGCGGAGGCGAGCAACACATCCTGCTCAGCCGGGGTCAGGGTTGAGATACGGGGCTCGTAGAAATCGGTGTCCAAGCGCCTGTAGATCTCAGGCCGCGCCGCGCCGAGCAAGTCGCTCGTGATGCGGTCAACTCCGGCGACTTCGGCAGTGTCCCACAACTCCGATCCCCATAGCTGAATGAAGTAGGGGTAGCCCTCCACCTCCTGGGTCACGGCCTCCGCAACCGCATCGTCCGCCCTGCGTCCGGTTGCCTCGAGCGGCCGGCTGAACGCGGCGACCGCCTCCTCCGGAGGAAGCGAATCGACTTCCTCGCCGCGAAAGAGGCGCTCGCTATAGGAACGAGCCTGCTGCAGATTTCCCGCCAGCGTGGGCAGCCCGCAGACCACCAGTGCCAGGGGCAACTCCTGCCGCTGGAGCGCCACGATGGGCGCGATCAGGAGAGACAGCGGGTGGTCGCCATGACGGTCACGCTCGTCCCGGATCAGTTGCGCCTCATCCAGAAGCAGGACGATCCCTTCGCGGCCCTTGGCCACCGCCATCTCCACGCTGGCGAAGAGTTCCTTGGCGAGGTCGCTCTCTCGCTCAGAGCCTGGAGCGATGGATAGCGAGACGTCCTCCCAGGTGATCGAGAGTTTGCCTGCCCGCAGGGCACGTCCGGCCGCCGTGCGAATGCGCTCGAAGCGGGAGAGCCGCTCCCGCGTCTGCTGGAGCAGCCCGCCGACGGCGCCCTGAAGCGTTTCGTCCGTGTTGTGCGAAGGCTGGAACTCGAATTCGGCCGGCTGCCAGTTCGCCTCCTCGGCTTGCTCGGCGAATGCTCCAAGGAGCACCGTCTTGCCGACCCCTCGCAATCCCGTGACGCGCATGCACGCCTGCTGCTCGGGCGCCGCCCGCAGCATCGCCGAGAAGCGGCCAAGCGACGGAGCACGACCAGCGAGATACAGCGGACGGACGCCTACGCCAGGCCGATACGGGTTCTTTCTCGGAGCGGCAGTCATTACAGAGTACTTGTTAGGATTGCATATCCTAAAGCGCAGCCTGTAATGAGTGCAGCTTCGAAGCTGGAATGCGCCCGACGAGAATCGAACTCGCGACCTTCGGCTTGAAAGACCGACGCTCTTTGGTCCCCGTGAAGGGACCGTTGACCACTGAGCTACGGGCGCCTATTCCTGCAAATCGGCTATTTCTCGGGGCGCATCTCCGAGCCCATCGGGAAGACCTCAAACGGCCCGGCCCCGATTCCGCCCTTCCGCGCCCCTCAAAAGCCGCGTTGCAGCAAACCGATTCTAGGCGAGCCGCCCAGGCGATGCCGCGACGGCCTGCGTCAGGGAAGCTGCTTTCTCGATTGCGAGGACCAGTCTGGCTAGGCTCAGCGTGTGCGGGTTCCCGGCTGGCAGACCACGGCTTCGTTTCTGGACAAGGTTCTGGACAACCGATACGTCCGGTGGGCAGGTGGGGCCTTCTTCCTCTTCGGCCTGCTGCGAGCGGTAGTCGCGGTAGTCGGAAACAACCCGTTGACCGTATTCACCGTCGCTCTGATTGCGGTCGGCGTGATCCTGCTAGCCCTCCCCTACATCGAGCGACAGGCCCGGGGGCGGATGAGCCCGGCCAAGGAGCGCTCAGCGCCGGAATCGCCTCCAACCCGGCCAATGACTTGGGCCGACCTGAAAGCGGCACGGGTGCCGCATACCGAGCCTCCGGATTCACCCGGTGATGGCGGGGATGATTCCGAGCCAGGCGAAGAGAAGGTGAAGCCGACGGCAAGGTCCAGTAGTCCCTCAGGCATGGCCGCGTTGGAGAAGCTCTATACGGAGGGCGACCGAATGCAGAAAGCGGCGACCCCCTTCATCGCGGCGGTCGGTGGCTTGATGAGCTACGGCCCGCCTCCGAGCGATGCGGACATCGACAACTGGAAAAGACGAGTGCTGGAAGCCCTGCCCCCTGCCGCCAGAGGAAAGTTTCGGGTCGCACCGCTCAAAGCTGAGGTGGATAGCCCGATAGCGCGCATGGCCGGCCTCGGGTCTATGGAAAGCGAGAAGGCGCGACGCCTGAAACGCCATATGCAGGTGCTTGAGGAGATCATGGGCAGGTTGGCCTAGCTCTCACGTTGCCTGGCCGCTTGGCCCCTACCCAAGGGGTAGCCCAGGAAAGCCCGCCCGAAGCCGCGAGCGGGGCGCGTATCTGGTCTCCGCTGTGGCAACGGGGCCTTCTCGTATGGCCGGGCATTGGCGACTACTTATTTGGCTGACCGGCAGCCACAGCCGCGCCGAAGCCTTCGCGTCGGCAGATAGTTGCGAAGACGCCGATCAAAAGAAGACGCAGCGGCGCTTGCGGCGCTTGATCTCCGGGTAGCGCCGCTGTTCTCCGAATTCAACTTCGCCGTAGAAATCAACGCGGAAGACCGCGCTGCACAGGCGGAACGTGTTGTTGTATATCGCCGCGCACCGCCACCCCCCTTTTCGAGCCGCACAGCGCAGGCGGCTTACGTATTGACTTCGGAGCCGTCGCAAGATCGCCCGGTGAGCTTTCCAGCGGGGTTCCCCAACTCGATGAGTTGGGACGCAGCGGGGCACTTTGAAGACGCCGACTAAATGTTCCTGCCAGCCGGAACCCAGGTCGTCCCATACGGTCGTTTCCCATCGCATCCGGCCGGTGTTAGCGCATGACCACAGATAGCCAGCGGAGCCGAATGCACCTTCATCATCGCCGTTGAAGTCTTCTTCCCCCACGGCGGCAACAACCGTTCCATCGCCAGAGAAAACTCGCTGCCACAATACTCGGCCACCCTGCTTGACCGCGACGGACCACGGGCACGTGTGTTCCGGCTGGTAGCTGTAGCCCTCGGTCCAGGGTTCGTCCGGCCTCGGCGGCGGGTACACCTTTGGTGGAAGCGGGCATCCGCTGCCTTGATATCCAGCGCGGTTCTGAACGGAGAACGTAGTGCGAGAAACGTTCGGTTCGTTTTTGACCATCGGAGAGGCTGACGCAACAGTCGGCAGGAGGATGCATACAGCCACAGCCGCCGCCCCGATAATTAGATTGATGCCCGGCAACCGCGATGGCAATCGCCGGTTGGCACCGGGGGTTACGTGACTCCGCTTCATGCTTCCTCCCACCTTCGCCTTCGATTCGATCTTTCACGATTTTACCGCTTTGGTTCTAGCCGTTTTGGTTATCGGCGGATGGCAACTGCCTATTGGAGAACCGGCCACCATGCCCCCCATCCTGAGGACGTACTAACGGCCGACGAGCCCTTCCAGGCATCCAGCCTCGGCCAGGTCCCTAACGTCTTCAGTAGTGCTGCCTTCGGCATATGCCCGAGCCAATGACGGCAGGTCGTTCACGCTGCCGCCGTACGCGCTCGCGATTTCCTCCGGCGTGGAGTTTTCGCAGAGGTACCGGGCGTCGCGTCGGACAATCCGCTGCTTCTCAGTTTGGGTGATCGTTGAGTCTGATTCCGGTTCAGGTTCCTGGTTCGGTTCAGATTCTGGCCTCGATTCAACTTCCGGGGGAGGCGTATAGGCTGGCGCGGGGTTGCTTGCCGGTTCCTGAGTCGCTTCGCCTTCATCCTCTCCACAGCCCGTCCAGGCAATCGCGCCGGTCGCTACGACAGCCATAATTGCGACGTTTCGTCTCGTCCGCTGTCCCCTGCTCATCACTCTTCTCCCCTCGCCTTCCGACAATCGATTGCGTCTTCTTCGTCAACCACCGAGTACGGCGGCTGCTCAGCCTTTACTTCCAAGGCCGCACATTCCCAAGCTTCCGGCCGTTCACCCAGGGCAGCGCGTTCGTTGTTTTCGCACCTTTCTCGTGCGATTTCTCGATTACCCTGTCGTAGCCTGGCCGTGCGAGGGTCCGACTGCGGGTACTTGTCCACCAGTTTTTCCATCCGCTGGAGGTAGAGGTCTCCGCAGTCGGTCGGCGTCGGGTCGGCCGTGATCGCCTCCGTCGCCACTTCGTCGCCCCCGCCCGCATCATTCCCCGTGGCTGGCGTCTTGGAGTCACCGCATCCGGCGATAGCGGCGGTGAGCGCCAGCAGCACGGCGAGGCTTGCAGCCATTGAACTCCGGACGATGAACGCCAAGGGAACCTCCCTGCTGTCGTTTGACTAACGGCGCGGCGCAAGAGCTTACCGGTCTGGTTCTAGACGTTTTGGTTATCCCCACAGACGATCCGGTTCATGGATCGAGCGGTCAAGCGCTTCGGCGCCAACGTCCGGGCAGCGCGGAAGGCGAAGGGCTGGACGCAGGAAGACCTGGCCCATGAGTCGGGCCTCGCCACCGTGCAGGTGTCGCGCATCGAGCGCGGGGTCCGCGAGATTCGGCTGACCACGCTGGTGCGCCTGCTGGCCGCGCTCGATGCCTCGCCCGACCTTCTTCTGGACGGCCTTCTCAGTCGCCGTTCTCCACGCTGACCGCCCAATTGCCGGCCACAGCCCTGCCGGGCGACCACTCGATGCCATCGAGGAGTTCTTCCGGTGGGACCTCAAGGCTGTGGGCGAGCTTGACCAGCGTGTCGATCCTCGGCGTCCGTTCGCCCCGCTCCAAAAGGCTGATCTCGGTTCGGTGGAGCGACGCGCGATAGCCAAGCTCTTCCTGAGACACGCCGGATCGCCTACGGGAGTATCGGAGGTTGCTTCCGAACTGCCGCGCGGTTTCCGACCGCGTTTTCGCAGCCGTCATGCGATCACGCCCCAAAGCTCGTTGATGTGGAGCGCCGCTCGGGTGGGCAGCACGAAATCGCCGTGACGATGCAGGACTCCAACCCGCGTTAGATCGCGGACCGCCCTCGTGGTCCCGTCGCGCTGAGTGAAGCTCTCGGGATCGTCGGTCGCCTCGCGGATTAGCTCAGCCTTGGTCAGCTGCGCCGGATGGACTTCCAGAACCAGCTCAAGGACAAGGCGCTGAAACTTCGCGTCCTCATCCGCTGGATCGCGCTCGGTACTGTGGTCATGCATGGGACGTACCTCCCGTGTACGGCCCCGCGTCGGCTCAAACGGCGCGGGGTCATTTGTTTGCTCCCGCCGCAGTCGGCAGGATTCGGACGTTGTTTGGCTGCTCGCTGTCGAAGGCGGCATCGAGCGCCGCTGCCAGAGCCTCCCGCGCCGAAGGCAGCAGGTGGCCGTAAACGTTGAAGGTCGTCTGAATGTCCTTGTGGCCCAGATGCTCTTGGATCGCCTTCGGGTGGGTCCCGGCCGCGATCAGTAGGGCGGCGCAGGTATGGCGCAGGTCGTGGAACCGAAGGCCGTGCTTCTCGGGCGGCAGGGCTGTGGCAACAGCGGGCTTGAAGTGCCGCCGATAGAAGTTGCCGTGGCGCAGTGGCCCGCCGTTCCGCCCTCGAAAGACCAAGCTGTCCGGGCCACCGTCCAGCGCCTCCAGGTGCTCGGAGAGCATGTCGATCAGGAACCTCGGCATCCCGACGCGGCGAGCCTTTGCCGTCTTGGTCGAGCCGAAGATGAGGTTCCCGCTGACGTCCTTCAGCGCCCGCTCCACGTTCAGCGTGCCGTGGAGCAAGTCCACGTCGCGGCGGCGCAACCCCCCAAGCTCGCCAGCGCGTAGGCCGGTATACGCGGCCGTGTAGACCAGAACGCAATAGCGCGGGGTGATCGCCTCGGCAAGGGCTGCAACCTCGCCCGCCGACAGGAACACCCGTTGGTCGATTGCCACAGCCGGGGCGCGAGGGAGCTTCACGGCGTCGCAGGGATTTGTGGTCAAGTAGCGGCGCTCCACCGCCACCTTCAGGACCGCCCGCAACACCGAGTAGATGCGACGCACCGTGTTGGGGTGGCGCTCACGGGCAAGGTCGTTGATCCATTCCTGAATCGCCTCCGGCGAGACGGCACCGATCCGAACGCCGGTCCAACGCGGCAGGACATGCCGATTTAGGATCGCCCGGTACCCCGCCTGGGTCTTCGGCTCAAGGTCGAGCCAGGTTTCCCGCCAAGCCTCGGCTACCTGCTCGAAGCGTCGGTGATTGTCCTTCGGATCGATGTGCTCGCCTTGCTGGATCGCCGCCTTCTGCGCCGTGAGCCAGCGTTCGGCTTCGCGCCGGGTCGAGAACAGACGCTCTACCTGCTTCTTCCCGCCGCGCGTCGGGTCTGGGTAGCGCGCCCGCCACCTGACCCGCCCGTCGCCGTAGACACGTTTGTTGATGTTCACGCGGACCCCTTCGCAAGGCGCTTCGCGCGGGCGTTCAGCCAGGCCTGCTTCTGCTTGACTCGCCGGTCGGCGCAGTCACCGCAGTAGTGCGATGCTGCCTCGGCACCTTTGCGGGCGGCGTTCTTTCGTTTGGCCGGCCTGCCCTGCTCTAGATCATTTGTTACCGTGTACTGGTCTTTCAGCGGTACCTTGGACTCACACATCTGGCACTTCCCCGCCTTCCGAGTCCGCGCCCGCCGCTCTTTGATCGACTCACCCATAACATCTGCTCCTTGTGTAGATCAACCCTCGAACGGTAACGGTCGCTGTGTGGGTCGCACAAGTCCCTTTCAGGGTTAATCGGGGCAGAATCGGGGCACTCAGCTCGCAACGGCGCGGCGAATCCAGATGTCGTCCAATTTCCCGCACGGCGAGCATCGGATTACGTAGCCGATTCGGGGTTCGGGCCGAACCGGGAGTAACCCACGTAACGGCAGATTGCCGAGCTGGATATGCGGCTGGCGTCACGCGTCTTAATTCCTCTCTCTTTTTCATCTACTAGTTAGTAAGGTGGTAACGAGTGGGTATGCCCGTCTTTCCCGTTCACCGTTACGTCCGTTACGAGAGGTACCTATCCCAGGCCTCGTGAAGGTGGTCTCGCTTGTAGCCCTTGCGGGACTTGCCGCCCTTAAATCGCAGCGTGGTCGGCCCGATGTTGTAGTGGGCAAGCAACGTCGCTAGATCGCGCGCGTCGAACTCGCGCCCGTAATAACTGGCCCAGGGCGACTCGTCCATCGCGCGCAGCTTGATTAGGAGGTCCGCAGTTGCGATTCCGTTGACCCGCCGCCCCTTCTCTGCATCCTTCTCCTCAAACACCGTCTTGAGATCTTTCAGCAGGCGCAAGCGCATGGATTCACGATCATCGAGGCGCTCATCCGTCAGAAGCTCCACGAGAGCGCTTCGAGCGTCTTTGCCGACGCCAAGAGTGTCGGCAACGGAGATCAGGCACTCGCACCCCTCCTGAGCACGGTCGCTCAAATCATCCGGCATCTCTGGACGCACCTCTCCAAGCGAATCAACATGGCTTTCGACCCATCCGATAATCCGTTCTTTCAACTTCTCTGCCTCTGGCTTGGCGTCCCGGCGTTTGAACTTCTCGACTGCCTCTGTTGGCCTTCTGCGTTTCAGCCGGATGGGGATGGACCGATCCGCGACCGTCTCGGGCAGGCTGCCTATACCAGCAAGAACCTTCGGGGAGAAGACGCGGAACTCTTGGATGTCCTGGCTTGGCCCAACACAACGGGGCACCCGGCTTCCCTTGCGATGGCCCGCATTGAGGATCGCTCGGTGGCCCTCGTACCGATCCGCCGTCTTTGGGTTGAAGAGCGTGTCAACCTCGTCTAGAAGCAGCGTCGGCATCTTGAGGTGAATATTCCGGAACATCACAGCCTCAGAGGGGCCGATTGCACTCCACGGCTCGTTGACCAGCAACTCCAAGACCTCAAGCAGTCGCGACTTTCCACACTGCTTCTCCGGGCTGTTCACAGATAGATATGGGGTCTGTTCGAACTCCCGCACGCAGTGAGTGTGGATAACCCACAAGGCCACCACCAGCAACTGCTGGTCGGTCATGACGACATAGCGACGAATGAACGTCACCAGGTCGCTTACGAGTGCCGACGATTGCGACTTCTGGCGAGGCGCTTTCTTCCCCTTCCGCTGTGGCGATTTTTTTTGGCTGCCTGTCATAACGCGCTCTCCGGCTCAAATGTGTGAGCGTCAAGCCAAGAGTCCAGGCGAGTCGTGTCGAATCGCAGCGGAGCTGAGCGACCGTCCCCGAGCTTGATGAATGCGATACGGCGCTCTTCCACGAGCCGCCTGATGTGCCGCTCGCTGGTGCCGAGATAGTCGGCAGCGTCAGGAACGTTGAGAAGTCGCCTGGGACGGGGATCTGTAGCCTCGCGGCTCATAGCGTTCCCTCCAACCGCCTGATGCGACTGCAAGTCAGGCATTGAACCTGGCCGTCAACATCATGCACACAGCCAACCTTGGGCGCGCAACGGCAGGTGGGCGCAAGTAGAGGTTCGCAGGGCTCCGCGTCTAGCTTCGCCTGCGCATCACGCTCACGTTCTTCGCGCTTGCGGCAACGCTCGCAGGTTCTTCCTGGCTTGCAAAATCTCCGACCGCAATTTTCACAACGCTTCTCGGCTGTCTCCCCGGCGGCTGGCGGTTGACTGTCTCCGCCGGGGTCGGATTCGCCGGGGTCGTCGCCGGAGTCGCCACCGCCGCCCGATGGAGAGCTTCGTCTTGAACCACGAGTCCGAGCCGCACCCCCATGCGACTGCCGGGCACGGGGCTTTGGCTGTGCAGACAAACGTGGCGGGCGACGGCGAGCCTCGCACGCCTTCAAGCGAGCATTGAATGCACGAATGGCGGCGGCGTCATACGAAACCGTCCCATCGTCGGCAATGTATTTCTGCCGCCATTGCCTTCCGTTGTCACGCGGATCGGCCTCCCCTCGGGCAAGGCGCTCGCGCTCGTCAATGCGGGCCATCGACTCGACATAGGTCACTCGGCGCATAGGACCTCCAGACTGATCGCGACGGAACTCCTGTTGCAAGACCTTGTCGCGACCACCTGCACGCGCTCTGTCGATGAGGTGGCGGTTCCATCTACCCATTCGCTGGCGCTCCGCAAGGAACGCCTCATAGCTTGCTTCGCCGGTTTTGGGCTGCTGTTGGGGCTGGTTCATTCGATCCTCGTCTTGTGCCGTTGGATGCCTCTATCAATCTTGGCAGGGAATGTCACAGCGGCAGCGGGTTCGGCCTTGAACCTTGCGCCGATTGGCGTCCGGCCCCGATTCCGCCCTTCCGAGAAGGGCAAAGCCGGGAGAACATCGGCATCGAGTGGGTCGCTCTGGTCAACCCGGAACCATCGACAAGCAGGGCTTTCCTGCCGAAACCGCTTCGGAATGAGGAACGCCGGGGCTGTGGCGGAGCGTTTTGAAAGACCGACGCTCTTTGGTCCCCGTGAAGGGACCGTTGACCACTGAGCTACGGGCGCCCCAAGCCACTAACTTTATCGGCGTGAACTCGTTGGAGCATTGTCGCCCGGACTTGGGGCCGGGGAGCGGGCCGGTTGGACGGGCCCTGGGGCCGGGAAAGGGGCTGGCATGGAGCTAGGGATCGAGGGGCGGGTCGCGCTGGTGATGGCGGCCAGCCGCGGGATCGGGCGCGGGATCGCCACGGCGCTGGCTCGCGAGGGCGCCCGCGTGGGGATCGCCAGCCGGACGCGCGAGCGGATCGAGGCGGCGGCCGGGGAGATCACCGCCCAAGCCGCCGAGCAGGCCGCCGAGCAGGCCACCACCGAGGCCGGCAGCCGCGTCACGGCCGAGGCTGCCGCTGCCAGTAGGTCAGAGGACGGCGAGACCGCAGCCGAGGTCCGCCCCTTCGTCGCCGATACCGACGACCTCGAGCGGCTGGCGCAGCTGCCGGGTGAGGTCGCGGAGGCGCTCGGGCCGATCGACGTCCTCGTCCTCAACAGCGGCGGGCCGCCGTTCGGCGGGGCGCTCGACCAGGACCTTGACGAGTGGAACACGGCCTATCGCTCGCTCGTGCTGGCGCCGCGGGTGCTCGCCGGCGCCGTCGTGCCGGGGATGAGGGAACGCGGCTGGGGGCGGATCGTCAACGTCGGTTCCACCTCGACCCGTGAGCCGATTCCCAGCCTCAACCTCTCCAACGCCCACCGGATGGCCGCCAACGGCTTCCTCAAAACCCTGGCCACCGAGGTCGCCGCCGACGGCGTCACCGTCAACACCGTCGCCACCGGGCTCTTCGCCACCGACCGCCTCGCCGACGCCTCCGGCTCGCTTGCCGGCGCCGAAGCCGGCGCCCGCGAGGACGTGCCCGCCGCCCGACTCGGCCGACCCGAGGAGTACGGGGACCTCGTCGCCTTCCTCAGCTCCGAACGAGCCGCCTACCTGACCGGCGCCGTCATCCCGCTCGACGGCGGGGCGCTGCGCTCGACCTTCTGAGCAAGCGCCCACCGACCGGCGGCAGAAGGTCGGCGACTTGGATTGAGGCCCCCCCAGCCGTCCCGCAACGACCTCGTCCAGCTCCGGCCAAACCCTACGATGGGCCGATGAGCCACTCCCACGCCGGCCACAGCCACCGCCTCGACCCGAACGCCGATCGCGCCAAGCTCTGGCTCGCCCTCGCCCTGATCCTCGGCTTCATGGCGGCCGAGGTGGTGGCCGGGATCCTCGCCAACTCGCTGGCGCTTCTCTCCGACGCCGCCCACATGCTCACCGACGCGGCCGCGATCGCGCTGACGCTGGTCGCCCTGCGTCTGAGCGAGCGCCCCGCCGGGGGCCGGATGACCTTCGGCCTCAAACGGGTCGAGATCCTCTCCGCCCAGGCCAACGGCATCACCCTGCTCGTGCTCGCCGCGATCATCGCGATCGAGGCGGTGCGGCGCCTCTTCGACCCGCCCGGCGTCGACGGCGGCCTGGTCCTCGTCGTCGCGCTCGCCGGGATCGGGGTCAACCTCGCCGCCACCGCCGTCCTCGCCAGCGCCAACCGCCGCAGCCTCAACGTCGAGGGCGCCTTCCAGCACATCCTCACCGACCTCTTCGCCTTCATCGGCACCGCGGTCGCCGCCGCGGCGATCCTGCTGACCGGGTTCGACCGGGCCGACGCGATCGCCTCGCTGCTGGTCGCCGCGCTGATGCTCCACGCCGCCTACGGGCTGCTGCGCGACTCCGGCCGGATCTTCCTCGAGGCCTCGCCGAAGGGCATCGACCCCGACCGGATCGGCCGCACGATGGCCGCGCAGCCGGGCGTGGTCGAGGTCCATGACCTGCACGTCTGGGAGGTCACCTCCGGCTTCCCCGCCCTTTCCGCCCACGTCATCGTCGGCCGCGACGACGACTGCCACCGCGCCCGCCTCCAGCTGGCCGACCTGCTCGAGCACGAGTTCGGCATCCGTCACACGACCCTTCAGGTGGAGCACCGCCCCGAGCGCTTGGTCCAGATCGATCGGCACCCGTAGGCCCTACTCGTCCCCCGGCGCCTCCCGCATCGCCGGGAAGAGGACCACGTCGCGCATCGTCTTGGCGCCGCTGAGGATCATCATCAGGCGGTCGACCCCGAGCCCCGAGCCGCTCGCCGTCAGCATCCCGTATTCGAGCGCCTGCACGTACTCCTCGTCGTGCTCGTGCGGCGTCTCCTCCGCCCCCGATTCCTGCCGTTCGCGCTGTTCGACGAAGTGGCGGCGCTGTTCGATCGGGTCGTTGACGTCGGTCCCCCCGCCGGTGATCTCGATCCCGGCGACGATCCCGTCGAAGGCCGCCGCCAGCAACTGCGGATGCTCGGGCACCGGCTTGACCAGCGGCCAGATCGCCAGCGGCAGGTCGATGACGAAGGTCGGCTGGATCAGCTTCGGCTCGACCAGCTTGCCCTGCAGCTTGTCGACCAGCGCCGCCCAGTCGTCCCCCGGCTCGGCGTCCTCGCCGGCGATCCCGGCCAGCTCGTCGCGGCTCGCCTTGGTGATGTCGACGCCGGTCTCCTCCAGCAGCAGGTCCCGCAGGCGCAGCCGCGGCCAGGGCGGCTTCAGGTCGATCGTCTCGCCGTCGCGCTCGACCTTGGTCGTCCCCAGCACCCGTTCGGCGACGTCGGCGACCAGCGTCTCGGCGACGTCCATCACCCCGTGGTAGTCGACCCCGCTGACGAACCACTCGAGCATCGTGAACTCCGGGTTGTGCTGCGGCGACATCCCCTCGTTGCGGAAGAACTTGCCGAGCTCGTAGACGTTCTCGAAGCCGCCGACGATCGCCCGCTTCAGGTAGAGCTCGGTGGCGATCCGCAGGTAGAGGTGGCGGTCGAGCGCCCGGTGGTGGGTCTTGAACGGCCGCGCCGCGGCGCCGCCGGTCATCCGCTGCAGCACCGGCGTTTCCAGCTCGACGTAGTGGCGCTCGTCGAGGTGGTCGCGGATCGCCTTCACGACCTTCGCCCGCATCGCGAAGACCTCGCGCGAGCGCTCGTTCGCCATCAGGTCGAGCTCGCGGTGGCGGTAGCGCACCTCCGGGTCGGAGATGCCGTGGAAGAGGTCGGGCGGGTCGCGCAGCGCCTTGGCCAGCAGCACGCACTCGCGCACCCCGACGGCCAGCTGGCCGCGCTTGGTCACGTGCAGGACACCGTCGACCCCGACCAGGTCGCCGATGTCGAGGTCCTCGATCCGGTCGAAGGCCCCCTCCCCCAGCTCGTCGCGCCGCGCGTAGGCCTGGATCGAGCCCGAGACGTCTCGCAGGTCGAAGAAGAGCGTCTTGCCGTGGCCGCGCTGCCCGACCACGCGGCCGGCGACGCGGTAGTGGAACTCGGCGTGCTCGCCGTCGCCCAGCTCGGCCGGATCGTGCGCAGCCAGCACGTCCCCGATCCGGTCCCGATCGGGGAAGGAGAAGGGGTATGGATCGACGCCTTCGGCGCGCAGCCGCTCTGCCTTGGCCAGGCGCTCGGCGTGGGTGGATCCGGCGGGCGCCTCCGGCGCCCCGGGCCCGGCGTCAGGCGAGTCGGTCATGGCCCAACGCTATTCGCTGCCCGCGCCGCCCGCGCTCAGGGCAGATCCTCAGGGCGCGAGGCCGACGGTCACCCGCTCGCCGCCCATGTGGTCGCGCATCGTCGTCGCGTCGCGCAGCATCTCCCGCATCGCCGGCCCGTGGTGGGTGTCGTGCTCCAGCGCCAGCCGCCAGCCGCTCGGCGTTTCGGAGATCAGGCCGCGGATCACGCCGAGCCCGTCGGCGCCGCAATCGCCGGTCACGGCGATCCGCGGCTCGCGCTTGATCTCCGGCGAGCGCTCGTCGATCGTCTCGTCGGTGACGTAGGGGAGGTTGGCGATCACCAGGTCGACTCCCTCCAGCCCCTGCGGCAGGCCGCGGCCGACGCTGACCTCCAGCTCCAGCCCCAGCCGCTCGGCGTTCTCGCGCGCAGCTTCGGCCGCTTCCGGCGAGAGGTCCGAGGCGGTGACGCGCAGGTCGGGCCGCTCGGAGATCAGCGCCAGGGCGATCGCCCCGGAGCCGGTGCCGACCTCGTGCACGCGGGCGCCCTCGGGCAGCTCGGCGCCGACCTCGACCAGCAGCTCGGTCTCGCGGCGCGGCCAGAGCACGCGCGGGTCGACCGCGATCTCGAGCTGGCGGAAGGGGGCGCGGCCGAGGACGTAGGCGAGCGGCTCGTGGTC
>JBBDTK010000140.1:0-16432 GCA_040904405.1 Solirubrobacterales bacterium
CCCCCCCCCCCCCCCCCCCCCCCCCCCCCCCCCCCCCCCCCCCCCCCCCGGGACTCGGTTTGCTTGCTTGACCTGGCGGTGCGGCTGCTCGGGGCGGGCGCGGTGACGGCGCTGCACGTCAACTACGGGTTGCGCGATGACTCCGATGCTGACGAGGCGCACTGCGCTGCTCTGTGCGAGCGGCTCGGGGTGGAGCTGGAGGTCGAGCGGCCGCGGCGGCCCGAGGGTCCCGGCAACCTGCAGGCCTGGGCGCGCGACACCCGCTATGCGGCGGCGGCGCGGCTGGCCGAGGAGGGGAACGGCCTGATCGCCACCGGGCACACCGCCGACGACCAGGTCGAGACGATCCTCTACCGGCTCGCCTCCTCGCCGAGCCGCCGGGCGCTGCTGGGGATGAAGCCGAGCGACGGCAGGCTCGCTCGTCCGCTGCTCGGCTTCACCCGCGCGCAGACCACCGCCTACTGCGAGGAGCGGGGGCTTGCCTGGCGCGACGACCCGAGCAACGACGAGGGCGCCTACGCCCGCAACCGCGTCCGCCACGGCCTCGCCCGGGCGCTGGCCGAGGTCCATCCGGCCGCTGCGCAGAACGTGCTGCGCACGGCGGAGCTGCTGCGCGACGAGGCCGAGGTGCTGGACGCGTTGGTCGCCGCCGAGCTCGACCCCTCGAACGGCTCGCCCCGCAACACGATCGAGCTCGAGCGTCTCGCCGAGTTGCCGCCGGCCCTGCAGCGCCTGGTCGTCCAGCGGCTCGCCGACCGCGCCGCCGGCCGCCCGGTCGCGGGCGCGGCCCGCCACGCCGAGGAGGTGGCCGCCCTGCGGCGCACCGGCACCGCGATGCTCGACCTCGGCGGCGGCGTCCGCGCGATCGCCGAGCGCGGCACCCTGCGCGCCGAGCGCTGACCACCAGGTGTGAACAGGACGTGCCGGTAGTTAGCCGCCCATATGGGCGGCTAACTACCGGCACGTAGACTGGCGGCGGTGAGCGACGAAATCGGCGAGACCCTGGTCTCCGGCGAGGATCTGCAGCGGCGCGTCGCCGAGCTCGGCCTGCAGATCAGCGCCGACTACGACGGTCGCGACCTGCTGATGGTCGGCGTGCTGAAGGGCGCCGTGATCTTCCTCGCCGACCTGATGCGGCACCTGACCGTCCCCTGCGAGGTCGACTTCATGGCGGTGTCCAGCTACGGCTCCCAGACCGACTCCTCAGGGGTGGTCCGCATCCTCAAGGACCTCGACGCGCCGATCGAAGGCCGTCATGTGCTGATCGTCGAGGACATCATCGACTCCGGCCTCACCCTGCACTACCTGATGCGCAACCTCAACGCCCGCGGCCCGGCCTCGCTGGAGGTCTGCGCGCTGCTGACCAAGCCGGACCGGCTGCGGGTCGACCTCGAGCCGCGCTACGTCGGCTTCCGCATCCCCGACCGCTTCGCGATCGGCTACGGCCTCGACCACGCGCAGCGCTACCGCAACCTCGATTACGTCGCAGCCCTGGACGGATAGCGCCGCCGCGGGCTGAAACCCCCCTGGTACGCTGGATTTCCCCGTGAGACGGTTTTTCAAAAGCGCGGCTTTCCCGATCCTGCTCGTGGTCATCCTCGCCTTCGTGGCGCAGCGGGCGATCAGCCCGGGCGAGGAGAACGAGCCGCCGTCCTACACCCAGCTGGTCGACCCGAAAGCCGGCCTGATCGCCAGCGGTCAGGTCGAAGAGGTGACGATCAACACCAAGGACAACACGCTCGACGTCACCGAGAAGGGCGGCGAAACCTTCTCCACCGGCTACCCGCCGAACACCGAGCAGACCCTGCTCAACTCGCTCGAGGCGAACGAGGTGAAAACCGCGGTAAAGGGGACCGGCGGCGGCGGCCTGCTCAACGCCCTGATCTACATCCTGCCCTTCATCATCTTCCTCGGCTTCTGGATCTTCCTGATGAACCAGATGCAGGGCGGCGGCTCGCGGGTGATGAGCTTCGGCAAATCGAAAGCGAAGCGGATGTCGGTCGACGCGCCGAAAATCAACTTCCGCGACGTGGCCGGGGTCGACGAGGCGGTGCAGGAGCTGCACGAGATCAAGGAGTTCCTCGAGAACCCGAAGAAATTCCAGTCGCTCGGCGCCCGCATCCCCAAGGGCGTGCTGCTCTACGGGCCGCCCGGCACCGGCAAGACGCTGCTCGCCCGCGCCGTCGCCGGCGAGGCCGGCGTTCCCTTCTTCTCGATCTCCGGCTCGGACTTCGTCGAGATGTTCGTCGGCGTCGGCGCCAGCCGCGTCCGCGACCTCTTCGAGCAGGCCAAACAGAACTCGCCCTGCATCATCTTCATGGACGAGATCGACGCCGTCGGCCGTCACCGCGGCGCCGGCATGGGGGGCGGCCACGACGAGCGCGAGCAGACCCTCAACCAGCTGCTGGTCGAGATGGACGGCTTCGAGATGAAGGACAACATCATCCTGATCGCCGCCACCAACCGGCCCGACATCCTCGACCCGGCGCTGCTGCGGCCCGGCCGCTTCGACCGCCAGGTCGCCGTCGACCGGCCCGACCGCAAAGGCCGCAAGAGGATCCTCGAGGTGCATACCCGCGGCAAGCCGCTGGCCAAGCAGATCGACCTCGACGCGCTGGCCGGTCAGACGCCCGGCTTCACCGGCGCCGACCTCGCCAACCTGATCAACGAGTCGGCGCTGCTGACCGCCCGCACGGGCAAGCGCGAGATCTCGATGAAGGAGCTCGAGGAGGGGATCATGCGGGTGATCGCCGGGCCCGAGAAGAAAACGCGGGTGATGAGCGAGAAGGAGCGGCTGATCACCGCCTACCACGAGCTCGGCCACGCGATCGTCGGCCACCTGCTGCCCAACTGCGACCCGGTCCACAAGATCTCGATCATCAGCCGCGGCCAGGCGCTCGGCTACACGATCAGCCTGCCGACCGAGGACAAGTTCCTGACCAGCCGCGCCGAGCTGACCGACACGATGGCGATGACCCTGGGCGGCCGCGCCGCCGAGGAGATCGTCTTCGGCGAGATCACCACCGGCGCCTCCAACGACCTCGAAAAGGTGACCGAGACGGCGAAGCAGATGGTGATGCGGTTCGGGATGTCGGAGCGGCTGGGCCCGCGCGTCTTCGGCCACGATCGCGGCCAGCCCTTCCTCGGCCGCGAATTCAGCGCCGAACCCGACTACTCCGATGAGATCGCGCGTGAGATCGACGACGAGATCCGCCGCATCGTCGAGTCCGCCCACCAGACCGCGAAGGACCTGCTCAACGAGCGCCACGACGAGCTCGACACGATCTCCAAGACCCTGCTGGCGCGGGAGACGATCGACGCCGAGCAGTTCGTCGCCCTGCTCGAGGGGGCCCCGGAGGACGAGGTGTTCGCCGACGAGGAGGAGCCGGAGCAGCCGGCCGAGCCGGTGCCGGAGCCGGAAAAGGCGGCTCGCGAGGGCGCCCGGCCGAACCCCCGGCCAAGGCCCGGGTTCGCCGGCGGGGATGCCGGTTAGATCGGGGCAGCCTCGCCGGACGCCCCGTCCGGACCTGTGGCAGGGGTGCAGAGGGGATCGGGGCAGCCTCGCCGGACGCCCACGTCCGGACCCGTGGCAGGGCGCAGTGGGTGCCTCTCGCCCGGAATACCGGGCTGATGCGTATCCGGTTCGCTCCAACGACGTGTTCACCTGCCCCACTGGCGCTTAACCGAGTCAACTCGCACGCGGGTACCGCCCGACGGGCGTGAGGGAGCCCCGCGCGGGCCGTGCTGCGGCCTCCGATCGTGATCGTGGAATCTGCGGAAGGAGCAAACCGGATACGCATCGCCGGGCTAATTAGCCCGGCATTTTGAGGATCCGCCCGTTCGAGAGGCACCCACTGCGCCCCTTCGAAGCGCGCGATACTTCCCTTATGAACCCCACCCTCATGGGTGTCGTCAACGTCACCCCCGACTCGTTTTCCGATGGGGGGCAGTTCCTTGACGCGGATAAGGCGATTCAGCATGGGGCAGAGCTGGCGGGGCAGGGGGCGGGGATCTTGGATGTCGGGGGGGAATCGACTCGGCCTGGGGCTGAGGAGGTCTCGGTCGAGGAGGAGATCGGGCGGACGGAGCCGGTGGTTCGGGCGCTTGCCGCTGCCGGCCATGTCGTCTCGATCGACACGTCGAAGCTGGTTGTGGCGGAGGCCGCGCTCGATGCGGGGGCCTCGATTGTCAACGACGTCACCGCTCTGCGGGCGGCGCCTGAGATCGCCTCTTTGTGTGCGGACCGCGGCGCCGGGCTGGTGCTGATGCACATGCAGGGCGATCCGCGGACCATGCAGGCCGACCCTCGCTACGAGGACGTGGTCGATGACGTCAAGGCTTTCCTCGCCGAGCGGCTGCAGGCGGCGGTCGACGCCGGCGTCGCCGAGGCGCGGATCTGGCTCGATCCGGGGATCGGGTTCGGCAAGACCCTGGAGCACAATCTGGAGCTGCTGCGCCGGCTCGGCGAGCTGCGCTCGCTCGGCCGGCCGCTCGTGGTCGGCACCTCGCGCAAGAGCTTCATCGGCGAGATCGACGGCTCGGAGGTGGGCGATCGCCTCGGCGGCACGATCGCCTCCTCCGTTCTCGCCGCCGCCGCGGGCGCCGACGTGCTGCGCGTCCACGACGTCGCCGAGGCAGCGCAGGCGATGAAGGTCGCCAGCGCGATCCTCTGACTCGGGCGTTCCGCTGTTCCTTTTGTGTCCTATGCGAACAAAAGGAACAGCGGAAGCTGTCGCTAGCGACAGGGGCGAATCCGCGCCGGTCCTGGGCCGTATCCAGGGGTGCGATATCCCTATCGAGATAGGTCCTAGGTAGGTTTTCCCGGTGGAAGAGCACGACAACGGGGTCGAGTCCAGGGTCGAGGTCGACCTGCGCGGCCTCTCGATCTACACCCACCACGGCGTCAGCGACGCCGAGCAGGAGGTCGGCCAGCGGCTCGAGTTCGACCTCTCCTTCGACGTGCCCGACTGCGACGCGGTGCTGACCGACCGGATCGAGGACACGGTCGACTACAGCGAGGTCTGCGACCTAGTCGCCCTTGCCGCCACCGAGCGCAGCTACCGCACGCTCGAGCGCCTCGCCCAGGTGATCGGCGAGCGCCTCGCCGAGCGCTACGGCTGCGACTCGGTCCGCGTCCGCGCCTCCAAGCCCGAGCCGCCGCTGCCGCTGTCGATCCAGGAGGTCGGCGTAGAGGTCACCCAGGAACGCAGCGAGGAAAAGGACGAAGAGGATGGCGAGGCGTCCTAGGGGGTTTCGTGTGAGGTTGACCACCGTATGGGTGGTCAACCTCACACGCGATCTCGATCACCGATGATCCGCAGCGGCTACCTGGGCCTCGGCGCCAACGTCGGCGACCGCCTCGAGCACCTGCGGGCCGCAGTCGAGTTGCTGCGTGAGCGCGGGGTCGAGGTCGAGGCGGTCTCCTCCGCCTATGAGACCGAGCCCGTGGGCGAGGTGCTCGACCAGCCCGATTTCCTCAACGCCGCGATCCGCATCCGCACCGAGCTCGAGCCCGAAGCCCTGCTCGACCTCTGCAAGGAGGTGGAGGCAGAGCGCGGCCGCGCCCTCGACGCCGCCCGCCACAGCCCCCGCCCGCTCGACGTAGACCTCCTCCTGCTCGGCGACCTCCAGCTGACCACGGACCGCCTCACCCTCCCCCACCCAGAGGTAACCAGCCGCCGATTCGTCCTCGCTCCCCTACTCGAGCTAGACCCCGACCTCACCCTCCCCGACGGCACCCGCCTCGCCGATGCCCTCAGGTCCCTCGGCCCCGGCCAAAGGGTCAACCAAGCTTCCCCCCTCAACTGAAGCCGGTCCCGGTAGGGCCGGAACGTCTTGTACTTTTTTTGCGGCGCCATTCTCGGATGGCCCGCCACCTGTCTTCAAAAAAAGTTAAGTGGAGGCCCTGCCGGGACCGGCTTCAAGCCACCGACTCGCTACGCAGCGGCTGCACCCAGGCAGGAGGCAGGATCGGCGGGATCCTGCCGGGATAGTCGGGGACGATCCGCTTCGCCAGCTCGCCCGCCGGCCGCGACTCGATCGCCGGCCGCAGATCGTCCAAAGTCATCGCCAGGCGCAGGCTGGGGGCGATCTGGTAGTCGGCGATGTTGGGCCGCTCGCCGCCGAGCACGCCGGTGGCGATCCAGTCGTCGATCCGCTGCAGGGTCGCCGGCAGCGCCGACAGGCCGCGCCGCACGTTCTCGTCGGTCGCTTCGTTGAAGCGGGCCGAGGCGGCGACGATCGGAGCGGCCGTCTTCAGCGCCAGGCCGATCGGGATGCCGAGCTTCGCCCCCTCCGAGAAGCTGCGCAGCGGCTCCTTGTCGCGCTTCAGCGCCCACCAGAGGATCGCCCGCACGGCGGGCTGCAGCTCCTGGTCGCCGAAGCGCTCGACCTCCTCGACTGCCTTGCGCTTGCTCGCGTCGGCGGGAACCAGCGGCGGCTCGGGCTGGCGCCGGTCGAGCTCGCGGGCGATCTCGCCGGTTCCCTGCACGCGGCTGCCGTCGATCTTCATCGCCGGCACGGTGTTGCGGGGGAAGCGCAGCCCGCGCAGGACCGCCTTCGAGATCACCGGCATCAGGTCGGTGCGCTTGTAGGGGATGCCCTTGGCCTCCAGCATCAGCCGCGCCGCCATCGACGGATGGGACCCCGGTATGACGAAGAGACGCACGTCCACGGCGAGCCATCATAATCGCCGCCACCAGATGCTGCTCGCGATCGATGTCGGCAACACCCAGACCCACCTCGGCGCCTTCGACGGCGAGCGCCTGGTCGAGCACTGGCGCTTCCAGACCCGCGCCGGCGCGACCGGTGACGAGCTCGCCGAGCGGATCGCCGGGATGCTTGCGCTCAGCCAGATGGGCTTCGGCGATCTCGACGCGGTCTGCGTCTCCTCGGTGGTGCCGCCGCTCGGCGCCCAGTACGAGCAGCTGACCGAGCGCTACGCCGACGCCACCTGCCTGACCGTCGGCCCCGGCGTCAAGACCGGGATGCCGATCCGGATCGACAACCCGCTCGAGGTTGGCGCCGACCGCCTGGTCAACGCGGTCGCCGCCTTCGACCGTTTCAAGGGCGCCTGCGTGGTGGTCGACTTCGGCACCGGGATCAACTTCGACGCGGTCTCCGAGGCGGGCGAATACCTCGGCGGCGCGATCGCGCCCGGGCTCGAGATCTCGCTGACCGCGCTGGTCGAGCGCGCCGCCCGCATCCCGCGGATCGAACTGGCCGAGCCGGAGACGGCGATCGGCCGCTCCAGCCGCGCCGCGATCCAGTCCGGCGTCGTCTTCGGCTTCGCCGGGTTGATCGACGGCGTCGTGCGCCGGATCGAGGACGAGCTCGCGGACGTCAGCCTGCTCGCCACCGGCGGTCTCGCCGCCGCGATCGTCCCCTTCACCGAGACGATCGACGAGGTCGACGAGATGCTGACGCTGAAGGGCCTACGGTTGATCCATGAGCGCAACCGGTAGCCGGCAGCCCGAGCTCACCTCCCCCTTCGAGATCGGCGGCATTCGCCTCGCCAATCGCGTCCTGCTGGCGCCCCTGGCCGGGATCGGCAACTGGTTCGTGCGCCTGCAGGCGAAGCGCCACGGCGCCGGGCTCGCGGTCTCGGAGATGATCTCCAGCTTCGGCCTGCACCACCGCAACGAGCGCACGATGCGCGAGCTGATGCGGATCCATCCCGACGAGCATCCGGTCTCGGTGCAGCTGTTCGGCCACGATCCCGAGGTGATGCGCTCCGGCGCCGCGGTCGCCGCCGCCGCGGGCGCCGACCTGATCGACATCAACATGGGCTGTCCGGTGCGCAAGGTGCGCAAGACCGGCGCCGGGGTCGAGCTGCTCGCCGACCCCGGCCTCGCCCTGGCGCTGCTGCGCGGCGCCCGCGAGGGCAGCGGCCTGCCGGTGACGGTGAAGCTGCGCTCGGGGCTGCGGCCGGGCGATCGCTCCGGCTTCGAGCTCGCCGTCCGCCTCGCCGAGGAGGGCGGCGCCGCGGCGATCGGCTTCCACCCCCGCCCCGCCACCACCAAGCACAAGGGCAGCCCCGACTACGCGCTGACCCGCGAGCTGGCCGAGCGGATCGAGGCGCCGGTGATCGTCTCCGGCGGCCTCGACAGCGCCGAGTCCGCGCGGCGCGCCTACCGCGAGTCGGGCGCCGCGGCGGTGATGCTGGCCCGCGGCGCGCTCGGCAACCCGTGGCTGTTCGAGCAGCTGACCGGGCGCCGCAGCGAGCCGCCCTCGCGCGAGGAGATCGTCGCCGAGCTGCTCTGGACGATCGACCGCGCCGAGGAGCACCTGGGAGCGGAGCGGGCGGCGCGCTACCTGCGCAAGTTCTACCCCTGGTACGTGGGATCGCTGGGCGCGTCGCCGGCGGTCGCGGCGGAGCTGCAGCGCAGCGCCGACCTCTCCCGCGCCAGGCAGCTGATCGCCGCCCAAATTCCCTTGAGTGCCGGGCTGACGCCCTCGCTATAATCCCGCGACTTCCGGCCCAGGTGTGGCGTGGCGCAGCCCCCCGCACCCGGGCGTTTTTGGTCTCAGGGCCGGGTAAACCACGATCCCAGCAATCAAAGCGAGGTCAGCGCAAAGTGACTCGTCAAGCGGTAATCACGCCGGAAGGGCTCGAGAAGCTCAAAGAGGAGATCGAGTACCTGACGACCACAAAACGGCGCGAGGTCGCCGAGCGGATCAAGGAGGCGCGCGAGTTCGGCGACATCTCCGAGAACGCCGAGTACGACGACGCGAAGAACGAACAGGCGCTGCTGGAGGCGCGCATCGCCCAGCTCGAAGAGCGCCTGCGGCGGGCTTTGGTGATCGACGAGAAGGACGCCGCCACCGACGAAGTCGGCTTCGGCTCGATCGTCCACGTCAAAGACCAGAAGAGCGGCGACTCGCAGAAATTCCAGATCGTCGGCTCGACCGAGGCGGACCCGGCCGAGCAGAAGCTCTCCAACGAGTCGCCGATCGGCAAGGCGCTGCTCGGCCACAAGCGCAACGACATCGTCACGGTCGATGTGCCGCGTGGCCCGAAGAAGAAACTCAAAATCACGAAGATCGAGAGCGCGTAGAGGCAATCCCGGTAGGGGTTCCACTTAACTTTTTCCGAAGACAGTTGGTGGCTGTCCGCGAGCCTCGCCGCGGAAAAAGTACAAGACGCTCCACCCCTGCCGGGATACCTCCTGGCCGGCGCTATAGGCTCGCCTCGATGAGCGAGGACCGGGCTGACGAGCCGAAACTCTCGGATGTGCTCCGTGACCGGAGGGGGAAGCTGGAGCGCCTGCGGGAGGCGGGGATCGATCCGTTTCCTCACTCGTTTGAGGAACGCGAGGAGATCGGCGAGGTGCGGGCGGCGCACGAGGGGTTGGCCGCGGGCGTGGAGACCGAGTCCCGGCACCGGGTCGCGGGGCGGATCGTCGCCCGTCGCGGCCACGGCAAGGCGGCCTTCGTCGACCTGCGCGACGGCAGTGGACAGATCCAGCTGCACGCCAGCGCCGACAAGCTCGGCGAGGAGGCCTTCGAGCTGCTCGTCGACCTCGACCTCGGCGATTTCGTCGGCGTCGAGGGCACGGCGCTGGCCACCCGCCGCGGCGGCGAGCTCTCGCTGGCGATCGACCGCTGGCGCCTGCTGGCGAAGAGCCTGCGGCCGCCGCCCGACAAGTTCCACGGGCTCGAGGACGTCGAGACCCGTCACCGTCAGCGCGAGCTCGACCTGCTCGCCAACGAGGCGAGCCGCCGCGCCTTCGCGATCCGCGCCCGGGCGATCTCCGAGACCCGCCGCCGGCTCGACGAATGGGGCTTCGTCGAGGTCGAGACGCCGGTCCTGCAGCCGCTCTACGGCGGCGCTCTGGCGCGCCCCTTCGTCACCCACCACAACGCCCTCGACCGCGACTTCTACCTGCGGATCGCCACCGAGCTCTACCTCAAGCGGCTGGTCGTCGGCGGCATCGACAAGGTCTACGAGCTGGGCAAGGACTTCCGCAACGAGGGGGTCTCGCACAAGCACAACCCCGAGTTCACGATGCTCGAGTGGTACGAGGCCTACGCCGACTACGGCAAGACCGCGCACGACCTCGAGCTGCTCGTCGCCGAGGTCGCCGAGCGGGTGCTGGGGACGACCGTGGTCGAGCGCGACGGGGTGGAGATCGACCTGGCGCCGCCCTGGCGGCGGGTGACGCTGCGCGAGACGATCCGCGAGCACGCCGGGATCGACATCGCCGAGCACCCGACCCGGGAGGCGCTGGCGGCGGCGATGGACAGCGAGCCCGACCCGGCCGAGGGCTGGGGCAAGCTGGTCGACGGCCTGCTCTCCAAGTCGGTCGAGCCGGAGCTGATCCAGCCGACCTTCGTCACCGACTACCCGGCGGAGCTCTCGCCGTTCGCCAAGGCGCACCGCTCCGAGCCGGGCCTGGTCGAGCGCTGGGAGGCGTTCGCGGGTGGGATGGAGATCGCCAACTCGTTCAGCGAGCTCAACGACCCGGACGAGCAGCGGCGGCGCTTCGAGCAGCAGGCGGCGGAGCTGGAGCGCGGCGACGAGGAGGCCCAGCCCTACGACGA
Source organism: Solirubrobacterales bacterium (assembly GCA_040904405.1). Lineage (GTDB taxonomy): Bacteria > Actinomycetota > Thermoleophilia > Solirubrobacterales > 70-9 > VRUE01. Next base: position 10,543 of record JBBDTK010000140.1, read on the forward strand.
GGCGTTCGTCGAGGCGCTGGAGTACGGCATGCCGCCGACCGGCGGCGTCGGCCTCGGGATCGACCGCCTGGTGATGATCATGACCGGCGCCGCCAGCCTGCGCGAGGTCGTGCTCTACCCGGCGATGCGCGCCTGAGCCACCGCTTCGACGCGCAGATTGCCGCTAGGAGCGGCAATGGAGGGCCCAAGGCCGGTTGGGCACTCTCGGTATCCTGGTAAAGGACATGGGCGCCTCCCGATACTCGAAGGGCGCCTCCGGTACTTCCGACCGCCAATCGCGTTTGACCTATCGAAGGTCGAGAGAGGAAGCCTTTGTTCGAGCGATTCACTGAGCGAGCCCGTCAGGTAGTCGTCCTGGCCCAGGAAGAGGCTCGCACGCTGAAGCACAACTACATCGGCACCGAGCACATCCTGCTCGGCCTGCTGCGCGAGGAGGAGGGCCTTGCCGCCCGCGTCCTCGAGTCGCTCGACATCACGACCGAGCGGGTCCGCTCCCAGGTGGTGCGGATCGTCGGCTCGGGCGAGGAGGTCACCTCCGGCCAGATCCCCTTCACCCCCCGCGCCAAGAAGGTGCTCGAGCTGGCCCTGCGCGAGGCGCTCTCGCTCGGCCACAACTACATCGGCACCGAGCACATCCTGCTCGGTCTCGTGCGTGAGAACGAGGGCGTGGCCGCCCGCATCCTGCTCGACTTCGACGCCGACTCGGACAAGATCCGCAACGAGGTGATCCGGATGCTGTCCGGCCCCGGCGGACGGCGCCAGGGCGGCGGTGGCGGTGCCCCGGGCGAGGGCGGCAAGAAGTCCTCGAAGCTGCTCGACCAGTTCGGCCGCAACCTGACCAAGCTCGCCGAGGAAGGCAAGCTCGACCCGGTGATCGGCCGCGAAACCGAGATCGAGCGGATCATGCAGATCCTCTCCCGCCGGACCAAGAACAACCCGGTGCTGCTGGGTGAGCCCGGCGTCGGCAAGACCGCCGTGGTCGAGGGCCTGGCCGCCCGGATCAACAGCGGCGAGGTGCCGGAGCTGCTGCGCAACAAGCAGATCTACACCCTCGACCTGGCCGCCCTGGTCGCCGGCTCCAAGTACCGCGGCGAGTTCGAGGAGCGGCTCAAGAAGGTGATGAAAGAGATCACCCAGCGCGGCGACATCATCCTTTTCATCGACGAGCTCCACAACCTGGTCGGGGCGGGCGCCGCCGAGGGCGCGATCGACGCCGCCTCGATCCTGAAGCCGGCGCTGGCCCGCGGCGAGCTGCAGACGATCGGCGCGACGACCCTCGACGAGTACCGCAAATACCTCGAGCGCGACTCCGCGCTGGAGCGCCGCTTCGCCCAGATCAAGGTCGACCAGCCCTCGGTCGAGGACACGGTCAAGATCCTCGAAGGGCTGCGCGAACGCTACGAGCAGCACCACCGCGTCAACATCACCGACGACGCCCTGGCCGCCGCCGCCGAGCTCGCCGACCGCTACATCTCCGACCGCTTCCTGCCCGACAAGGCGATCGACCTGATCGACGAGGCCGCTTCGCGGATGCGGATCAGGTCGATGAGCGCGCCGCCGGTCTACCGCGACCTCGAGGACGAAGTGGAAAAGACGCGGCGCGAGAAGGAGTCGGCGATCGAGGCCCAGGAGTTCGAGAAAGCGGCCAACCTACGCGACACCGAGCGCCAGCTGACCACCCGCAAGCGCCAGCTCGAAGACGAGTGGTCGGAGGGTGAGGGCGGCGACCGACCCGACGTCGGCGAAGAGGAGATCGCCGACATCGTCTCGATGTGGACCGGGATCCCGGTCTTCAAGCTGACCGAGGCCGAGACCAAGAAACTGATCCGCATGGAGGAGGAACTGCACAAGCGGGTGATCGGCCAGGAGGTCGCGATCACCGCCGTCTCGAAAGCGATCCGCCGCTCCCGCGCCGGGATCAAGGACCCCAAGCGCCCGTCCGGCTCGTTCATCTTCCTCGGCCCCTCCGGGGTCGGCAAGACCGAGCTCGCCCGCACCCTCGCCGAGTTCCTCTTCGGCGACGAGGAGGCGATGGTCCGGATCGACATGTCCGAGTACATGGAGAAGCACGCGGTCAGCCGCCTGGTCGGCTCGCCGCCGGGCTACATCGGCTACGACGAGGGCGGCCAGCTGACCGAGGCCGTGCGGCGCAAGCCCTACAGCGTGCTGCTGCTCGACGAGATCGAGAAGGCGCACCCGGACGTCTTCAACATCCTCCTGCAGATCCTCGAGGACGGCCGGCTCACCGACGCCCAGGGGCGCACGGTCGACTTCCGCAACGCGATCGTGATCATGACCTCGAACATCGGCGCCTCGGAGATCGCCAAGAACACCTCGATCGGCTTCACCGTCGCCGACGAGACCGGGATGTCATATGGCGACATGAAAAACCGCATCATGGGCGATCTGAAAAAAGTCTTCAGGCCCGAGTTCCTCAACCGGATCGACGAGGTGATCGTCTTCCACAAGCTCGCCAAGGACGAGGTCAAGGAGATCGTCGACCTGATGATCAACCGCGTCCGCGTCCAGGTTGCCGAGCACGAGCTGCAGCTGGAGCTGAGCGACGAGTCCAAGACCCTGCTGGTCGACAAGGGCTGGGACCCCTCGATGGGCGCCCGGCCGCTGCGCCGCGCGATCCAGCGCTACATCGAGGACCCGCTCGCCGACGAGGTGCTGCGCCAGGGCGAGATGGCGCCCGGGTCGACCGTGCGGGTCGAGCGCGACCCCTCCGGCGACGAGGACGACAGGCCGCTGAGGCTGGAGATCGTCGCGCCGAAGAAGCCGCTGAAGAAGCCGCCGAAGAAGCCCGAGCCCGAGCCCGAGCCCGAGAAGGTCGGGGTCGGGGCGAAGAAGGACGAGGACGGCCAGGACGACGACCCTCGCAACGAAGCGCCTCCTGCCGCGAACGACGACGCCTAGGCGCGCGGGTCCTGTCGCGGGGCAGGGGTCCGCTCGGGGGCTGGGTTTTTCGCCTTTTGAGTTGGTCTTCTCTCGCTGACTTGGCGCTGCGAAAAACGGACGCCGCCCCCGACCGGACCCCTGCCCCACGCCACCCGCGCGAGGGCGGATACGGTTCACGGTGATGCGTGAGCCCGGCAGAACTGCGATCGGCACCTGGAGCGGCGGTCGTTTCCTTCGCTTTGGGGAGAAGATTGCAGAGGAGCGGTTGGAAGGCCTGCTGCGGCCGGGTGGGGGGATCGACACGGTGCTTACTGCCGATACGTATGGGCAGGGGGAGGCGGATCGGGTTCTGGGCCGCTCTTTGGCGGGGGTGCCCCGTGACGAGTACTCGCTGGTCGGGGCGGTCGGGCACGACTTTTATGAGGGGGAGCGGGATGGGCCGCGAGGGTTTCCGCGGTTTACGGATCCGCGGTTGCGCGGTTCGAATGAGTACGCCGGGTACCTGCGGATGGCGACCGAGCGCAGCCTCGAGCGGCTCGGCGCCGACAGCTTCGATCTGCTGCTCCTCCACAACCCCGATCGCACCGGCTATACCAGCGAGGCGGTCTGGGACGGGATGGCAGCGCTGCGCGAGGCGGGCCTGACCGCGGCGATCGGCGTCGCTCCGGGCCCGGCCAACGGCTTCACCCTCGACCTGATCGCCTGCCTGGAGCGCTTCGGCGAGCGGCTCGATTGGGCGATGATCATCCTCAACCCGTTCGAGCCCTGGCCGGGCGAGCTCTGCCTCGACGCCGCCGCCCGCCACGACGTCAAGCTGATCACCCGCGTGGTCGACTACGGCGGACTCTTCTGGGGCGACCTGCGGCCGGGCATGGTGCTGGCCGAGGGCGACCACCGGGCATTCCGGCCCGCGGGCTGGATCGAGGCCGGGCTCGAGAAGCTGGAGCAGGTGCTGCCGATCGCCGAACGGGCACGGCTGACCCAGATTCAGCTCGCCTGTCAGTGGAACCTCGCCCAGCCGGCGGTCGAGTGCGTCGTCCCGACCCTGATCCAGGAGACCGGCCCCGAGGCCTGTCCGATCGAGGCCAAGCGGGTCGAGCTGGCCGAGCTGCCGGCCGAGCTGCGCCTCTCGAGCGAGGACGTGGCGCGGATCCGGGCGATCGGCGACAACACCGGCAGCATGGCGCTGAAGGGCGCCAGCCCCACGCACGAGGGGGAGGAGCGCCCGGACCGCTGGCGCCTCGACCCCGAGCTGGTCGCCGTCGGCGAGCGCTGGGGGATCGACCCCGAGCGCGATCTGGCCGCCCCCGCCCCCGCCTGAGCGCTTAGCCTGAATCCCCTCGATTGCCCCGAAATGCGGGCTTGAGTGACCGACGTCACTTGACATCGGCCTATCCGACCTGTCCAGTCGGAATTCACCAGACCGCATTGCAGAGCGGAATCTGGCATCCTGGGAGTCGATGTCCGCGCTGCCAGGGGATGAGCTCCACGAGTTGGCGGAACGACAGGATCCCCGGCTGCTGAGGGCCTTGGATGTGGTCGCGCCGGGCGGCTCCCTGCGCGAGGGCATCGACAACATCGTCCACGCCAGAACCGGCGGGCTGATCGTCGTCGGCGATCCCGGCGACATCTCGCACCTGCTCTCGGGCGGGATCAGGCTCGACATCGACTACACGCCGGCGATGCTCTACCAGGTGGCGAAGATGGACGGCGCGATCGTGCTCAATGCCGAGGCGACCAAGATCGTCTGGGCCAACGTGCAGCTGATGCCCGACCCGACGATCCTCTCGGCCGAGACCGGCACCCGCCACCGCACCGCCGAGCGCGTGTCCAAACAGACCGACGCCCTGGTCGTCGCGATCTCCCAGCGCCGCGACGTCGTCTCGCTCTACGTCGAGGGGACCAAGTACATCCTGCAGGAGATTCCCGCCGTCCTGGCCAAGGCGAACCAGGGCCTGGCGACGCTGGAGAAGTACCGCGAGCGGCTGGAACAGGTCTCGACCCGGCTCAGCGTGCTCGAGTTCGAGGGCGGCGGCGTGCTCTACGACGCGCTCACCGTGCTGCAGCGGGCCGAGCTGACGACGCGGATGGCGGTCGAGGTCGAGCGCTACATCGTCGAGCTCGGCACCGAGGGCCGGCTGATCGAGATGCAGCTGGAGGAGACCATGGTCGGCGTTGCCGCCGACAAGTCGGCGCTGATCCGCGACTACCTGCTCGAGGACTCCGAGCAGAACCTGGCGACCGTGCAGCAGTCGCTGGCGCGCCTCCCGCACGAGGACGTGCTCGACTTCGGCCGGCTCGCCGAGCTGCTCGGCTACGACCGCAAGCTCAACACGCTCGACTTCCGGGTCTCCTCGCGCGGCTACCGCGTGCTGGGCCGCGTTCCCCGCATCCCCAAGCTTGTCGTCCAGAAGATCATCCAGGACCTCGGTGGGCTGGAGGAGGTCCTCGCGGCCCCCGACACCGACCTCGAGGCCGTCGACGGAGTCGGCCAGACGCGGGCCAAGGACATCCGCGAGGGCCTGCGCAGGCTGCAGGAAGTCGATCTGGTGGACAGGTACTTGCAGAGCTGACGGCATGAGGCCGTCGTGAACCGAAAGGAGTCAGCGATTCCCCAGCTAGAGGAGGCAACGGAGGTCAGTCCCGAGGACGTCGAATACGTCTGCGATTTCGAGGAGGGCGACAAGGTCGTCTATCCCCACCACGGGGCTGGGCTTGTGCTGAAGAAAGAAACGCGGGAGCTGATGGGTGAGGAGCGCGAATACCTCACGATCAAGATCCTTCACAACGAACTCACGGTGATGGTTCCCTGCGAAAACGCCGGCAAGGCGGGACTGCGGCGGGTGATCGACGAGGTCGAAATCAAGAAGGTCACATCGGTCCTCACCGATGACGTTTCGGAGATGCCGAAGAACTGGAACCGGCGCTTCAAGTACAACCGCGAGAAGATCAAGACCGGCGACGTGTTCGAGCTCGCCGAGGTCGTCCG
>JBBDTK010000141.1:0-3307 GCA_040904405.1 Solirubrobacterales bacterium
CCAGCTCCTGGTTGTGCTCGGCGATCACGCCGGCGCCGCAGCAGTTGGCGCGGTCCAGTTCGACCAGCTCGATTCCCAGTCGCTCGGCGACGAAGGCCATCGAGCCGTGCAGCTCGGTGGTGAAGCCGCGCGAGACGCAGCCGGGCCAGTAGGCGAGCTTCATACCTTCTCCTCCGTCGCGGTCTCGTCGGGCTCGGGCTCGACGTCCTCCTCGCCCGCGATGTAGATGTTGAATTCCTCGCGGTGCGCCTCGGCGTGCGCGTAGATCGCCTTGACCTCGTCCTGGGCGCCGCCGGGCAGCTTCGGGTGGACGCCGGGGATCAGCTTCGCGAGCGAGCGCGCCTTGCCGGACCTGATCGCGCGGACCACGGTGGGCAGCGACTTGCCGAGGCCTTCGATCGCCCCCTTGGTCGGTTTCAGCTTGCCCATGATCCCGGGTGCGTAGGACTCCTGCTGGAGCAGCGCCTCGTCCAGCGTGCCCTTCTTCTCGATGATCTTGGTGAAGGCGATCTCGTGGTTGTGGCCGTTGTGGGGGTCCTCGACCTCGTTCTCGCCGGCTTTGCGGCGCAGGCGCATGATCTGGTCCATCGGCGCCACCCCCTTCGGGCAGGCGTCGATGCAGGCGAAGCAGTGGGTGCAGTCGTAGATCCCGTGCGGGTCTTCGGCCAGGTCGTGCAGGCGCTCCTCGGTCTCGCCGTCGCGCGGGTCGCCGACGAAGCGGTAGGCCTTGGCCAGCGCCGCCGGTCCGATGAAGTCGGGGTCGGCCTCCATCGAGAGGCAGGCGGAGACGCAGGCGCCGCACTGGATGCAGGCCATCGACTGGGTGATGTCGAGCATCGACTCGGGCTCGACCACGTACTCGCGCTCGGGCGGCTCGCCGTGGGGGAGCAGCCAGGGGGTGACGCGGCGGATCTTCTCCCAGTGGGTCGACTCCATGTCGGTGATCAGGTCCTTGATCACCGGCATGTTCCCCATCGGCTCGATGACAATAGATTGCGGCACGTCCTCTGCTCCCGCAACGGCGGGGGAATCAGATATGGACCCGCCGTTGCTCCCGCGTCCGGGGGCGGCGCCGCCAGATCCGGGCGTGTCGCTTCCCGGCGGGGGCAGCTCGTCGGCGCCCATCGGCGGCGGCACCTCGGCCTCCACCTTGCGCCTATTGGCCTGTTCGTGGGCGTCGCCGAGCTGGGTCTTGCAGGCCAGGGTCGAGGAGCCGTTGACCTTCATCCCGCAGGAGCCGCAGATCGCGGCCCGGCAGGAGCAGCGGACCGCCAGCGAGCCGTCGTCGCGGTCCTTGGCCTGCAGGATCCCGTCGAGGACCGAGAGCGTCGGGTCGAGGTCGACGTTGAATTCCTCCCAGTAGGGCCCCTCGCCACTCTCCGGCTGGTACCTGCGGACTTTCAGCGTGTACCCAGCCATCTAGTGAACCCCTCTTTCGCGCATGCTCCACTCGCAGGGAATCGGATATCGATGCTCGCTACGCATGCGCTCAGTACTTCCTCTCTTCGGGCTCCCACTGGGTCATCGTCACCTCGGAGTATGAGAGCTCCGGCCCGTCCTCGCCGCCGCGCAGGTCGATGTGCTTCAGCCACTCCTCGTCGTTGCGCTCGGGGAAGTCGGTCCTGTACTGGGCGCCGCGGCTCTCCCTGCGCTCGAGCGCGGCGACGCAGCAGCACTCGGCGTTGTCGAGCATGTAGCCGAGCTCGATCGCGGCCAGGATGTCCTGGTTGAAGACGCTGCCCTTGTCGTCGACGTAGGCGGTCTCGGCCTCGCCCTTGAGCCGGCGCACGGTCTCCAGGGCCCCCTGGATCCCGGCCTCGTCGCGGAAGACGGCGACGTGCCTGTCCATCGTCTCGCCCAGCTCGCGCTTGATCTCCGAGACGCGGCGGCCGGAGCCCTTCTCGCGGGCGGCGATCGCGGCGATCGCCGCCTCCTCGCCCTCCAGCGCCTGCCGTGAGGGCCTGATCCCCTCGGTGCGCTTGGCGCGGGCGGCGGCGTCGACGCCGGAGCGGCGGCCGAAGATCAGCGTGTCGAGCAGCGAGTTGGCGCCGAGCCGGTTGCCGCCGTGGACCGAGACGCAGGCCGTCTCCCCGGCCGCGTAGAGCCCGGCGACGTCGGTGCGGCCGTCGACGTCGGTCTTGATCCCGCCCATCGTGTAGTGGTTGCCGGGCTTGATCCGGATCGGTTCGCGGGTGATGTCGACGCCGGCGAAGTCCTGGCCGACGAGGACGATCTCGCGCAGCGCCTCGTGCACCCGCTTCTTCGGCACGACGGTGATGTCGAGCGCCACGGTGCCGTCGGGGAAGCCGCGGCCCTCGTTTATCTCGGTCTGCTCGGCGCGCGAGACGACGTCGCGCGAGGCCAGCTCCATCTTGTTCGGCGCGTAGCGCTCCATGAAGCGCTCGCCCTTGGCGTTGAGCAGGTGGGCCCCCTCGCCGCGGGCGCCCTCGGTGATCAGGAAGCCCTTGCCGGCCAGGGTCGTCGGGTGGTACTGGATCATCTCCATGTCCATCAGCGTCGCCCCGGCGCGGTAGGCCATCGCGATCCCGTCGCCGGTGCAGATCAGCGCGTTGGTGGTCGGCTGCCAGACCTGGCCGTTGCCGCCGCAGGCCAGGATCACCGACTTGGCGCTGAACAGCTGCATCGAGCCGTCGGCGATGTTGCGGGTGACGGCGCCGCAGCACTCGCCCTGCTCGTCGAGCGCCAGCGCCGTGCAGAACCACTCCTCGTAGCGGGCGACCGCCTCGGAGTGCTTCATCAGCTGCTCGTAGAGGACGTGCATGATCGCCTGGCCGGTGATGTCGGCGACGTAGTAGGTGCGGGCGGCCGAGGCGCCGCCGAAGGCGCGGGTGCCGAGCCTGCCCTGCTCGTCGCGGTGGAAGGTGACGCCGAGGTGCTCGAGGTGGAGGATCTCCTCCGGCGCCTCTTCGCACATGATCGAGATCGCGTCCTGGTCGCCGAGGTAGTCGGAGCCCTTGACCGTGTCGTAGGCGTGCGACTCCCAGGAGTCGCCCGGGTCGAGCGCGGCGTTGATCCCACCCTGGGCGGCGTTGGAGTGGGAGCGGACGGGATGGACCTTGCTCAGGATCCCGACCGAGACACCCTGCTCGGCCGCCGCCAGGGCGGCACGCTGTCCCGCCAGGCCGGCGCCGATTACGAGCACGTCGTGAGTAGGCACGAGCGCGGACTCTATAGAGCCAAAATCCGACCTCGCGGTCGGATTTGTCACCCCCCGCCGACGGCCCGTCGGCGGGGGGGTGGGGCGGCTATACTAAGCGGGGGGGGCTGCTCGACTACGCCGAGCTCG
>JBBDTK010000141.1:3317-16333 GCA_040904405.1 Solirubrobacterales bacterium
CCCCCCCCCCCGGGCCGGGCGGGGGGGGGTTGGGGCGGCTGCGACGCTTATCATGGGGGGATGCTCGGCGGCGGATCCATCACCCTGTTCCGCGTGCGCGGCATCCGCGTCGCCGTCGACTGGTCCTGGTTCCTCGTCCTCTTCCTGGTCATCTTCTGGCTCTCGCGCTTCTACGGCGACGTCCTCGGCGAGGGCAGCTCGGACTCGACCCCGTTCCTGCTCGCCGTGATCAGCGCCTTCGGCTTCTTCGGCTCGATCGTCCTGCACGAGCTCGGCCACGCCTTCGTCGCCCTGCGCAACGGGATCGGGATCACCAGCATCCAGCTCTGGATCTTCGGCGGCATGGCGCGGATGGACCGCGAGTCCGACGGCCCGGCGACCGAGTTCAAGGTCGCGATCGCCGGCCCGCTGGTGACCCTGGCGATAGTCGTCGGCCTCGTCGTCGTCGGCATCGCCGCCGCCGGCGCCGAGGGGTTCGGCAAGGCGGTCCTGATCGAGAGCGACTCGGGCGTCTCCGGGGCGATGGCGATGGTCGGCTGGCTGGCCTCGATCAACTTCCTCGTCCTGATCTTCAACCTGCTGCCGGCCTTCCCGATGGACGGCGGCCGGATAGTGCGGGCGATCGCCTGGTGGCGCAGCGGCGACCGCACCTCGGCGACTCGCTTCGCCGCCGGCCTCGGCCGCGTCTTCGCCTACCTCTTCATCGCCGCTGGCCTGCTGATGGTCTTCAGCGGCTACGTCTTCGGCGGCGTCTGGCTCGCCCTGATCGGCATCGTGATCAACGGCTCCGCCCGCGCCGCCACCGCCCAGACCCAGATCACCGGCCGCATCGAGGGGATGCGCGTGGCCGACGTGATGGACCGCGAGCCGGTCGCGATCCCCGGCGAGCTCAGCGTCGAGCAGGCCCTCGACCAGTACTTCCTCCGCTACCGCTGGTCCTGGTTCCCCGTCGTCGACGCGACCCAGCGCTTCCGCGGCCTCGTCGTCCGCGACAGCGCTGACCAGGTCCCCGAGACCTCCCGCGCAAGCTCCTTCGTCTCCGACCTGATCGAGGCCGACACCGGCGACGGCAGCTTCCAGGTCCGCGACGACGACCCGCTCGACTCGCTGCTAGCCAACCGCGCCCTGCGCCGCTTCGGCGCCGTCATGGCGGTGGACGAGCACGGCCGCCTCAGCGGCGTGATCACCGCCGAGCAGGTGGGGCGGGCGTTGCAAGACGTTTCCAGCCCCGGCTAGCTAGGGGGGAGAGTTCTGTCGCGGTAGAGCTTGTAGTCCCTATGGGGTACAAAAGCTCTACCGCGGGACAGGAGCTGGCGGCTCTGGCGAACCGGCAGCACGGAGTGGTTTCGATTCGCCAGCTTCGGCGGCTCGGCTATTCCCCCAAGGCCGTACGTCAATCGGTAGCGGTCGGGCGGCTGCATCGATTGCACAACGGCGTCTACGCGGTGGGCCACACGAACCTCTCGCTGCAGGGACGGTGCCTGGCCGGGGTGCTCGCGTCGGGTCCAGGGTCGTTGCTGAGTCACTATTCGGCTGGGTGGCTGCTTGGCCTCGTCTCTACCCGCCCGATCCCGATACACGTGACGGCACCGGTTCGGCGCAAGCCGCGCGGCTCGGTTCGTATCCATCACTCGCGCACGCTGATCGATGCCGACCGAGCGCTGGAGCAGGGAATCCCCGTCACTTCTGTTGCCCGCACCGCGCTCGATCTCGCGGCGGCCGTGCGCTACGGAACCCTCCGCCGACTTATCCGCCGCTCCGAGGAGCTAAAGGTCTTCGATCTTGCTGACTTCCGCTCCGTCATTGCCCGAAATCGAGGTCACCGAGGTGCCTTCAGGCTCGAGCAGGCCATCGCCGTCTACGAGCCGCCTCGCTTCACCCGCTCGGAGCTGGAGCGCGAGTTCCTGAGGTTGATCGAGCAAGTCGGTTTGCCACCAGCAAGCACCGCCTTCGTCGTCGCCGGCTATGAGCTCGACATCTACTGGCCCGAGCTGCGATTCGGGGTCGAAATCGACGTCTACGCGACCCACGGCGGGCACGAGTCGTTCGAGCAGGACCGCCGCCGTGACGAGGACTTGAAGCTGGCCGGCGTCGAGCTGACCCGAGTGACCGGCCGACGCCTCGAACGCGAACCGCGACAGGTCGTCGATCGGATCCGTCGACTCCTCGATCAGCGCCGGCAGCAGCTCACGGCTTCGGCGATCACCGCGACGGCGCGCCGCAGCTCGCGGTCGCTCGGCGGCCCGTAGCCGATCACCAGGCTCGGCGGGCGCGGGGTGCCCGATTCCTCCATCGAAATGGACCTTACCGAGGTACCAAATCTCGGCTAGCCTGCGACTCCCAACCACTCAGCAGGAGGTGCCGAGATGTCGAGGATCGAGCCGCGCACAGGCGCGTTCGCGGAGTTGGTCGCCCGCGGAGCGAAGGTCACCTACGGTCGCCGTATGGAGTCGGGGCGTGTCTTTGCCAGGCACCCGCGGCTGATGTTCGACTACGCGCGTTTCAATCGCGCCGTCGAGCGCGGCAAGCACGTCCCCAAGGTGCTGATGGAGCTGGCGGTCCTGCGTGCGGCGACCATGGTCGGCTGCGAGTTCTGCATGGACATCGGCTCGGAGTTTGCGCGGCGGGCCGGCCTCAGCGACGAGAAGGTGATGGCCCTATCCAGCGCCCATGAATCGGGGCTGTTCAGCGAGGACGAGCTGCTGGTCATCGACCTCGCCACCGGAATGACCTCGACTCCCGGCGTCGTCGGCGACGACCTGATGGAGCGCATCCAGGAGCGCTTCGGCGTCAAGGGCACCCTCGAGCTCGTCCACATGATCGCCTGGGAGAACACCCGCGCCCGCCTCAACGTCGCCTTGGACATCGCCCCCGAGGGCTTCTCGACGGGGAAGGCGTGCGCGGTGCCCGCGCTTGCCACTACGCCTGAGGTCGGTGGCGCTCGATGATGCGGGTGAAGTCGGTGTTGGGGGAGAGGGTGCCGAAGGCGTTGCCCCAGTCCCCGGAGAGGCGCGAGGCGCAGAAGGCGTCGGCGACCGCGGGGTCGCCGTGGCGGACCAGCAGCGAGGCCTGCAGGGCGAGCGCCATCTTTTCGACGATCGAACGGGCGCGGGCCTGGATCGTCTCGACGTCGCCGGGGATCTGCTCGCGCAGCGCCGAGACGTAGGCGTCGAGCTTCGGTTCCGCCCCGGCGGCCTCCAGCACCTCGGCGAAGAAGGCCTCGACCGAGCTCGGGCTCTTGACCATCGCCCGCAGCACGTCGAGGCACTGGACGTTGCCCGAGCCCTCCCAGATCGAGGCCAGCGGCGCCTCCCTGTATAGGCGCGGCATCCCCGACTCCTCGACGTAGCCGTTGCCGCCCAGGCACTCCAGGCACTCGACCGCGTGCCAGGGCGCCCGCTTGCACATCCAGTACTTGAGCACCGGGTTGGCGAGCCGGCGGAACTCGGTGGCCCCCTCGTCGCCCGCCGCCACCTCGTCGTAGGAGCGGGCGAGCCGCATCGCCGCGACGGTCGCCGCCTCGGACTCGACGCAGAGGTCGGCGAGCACGTTGCGCATCAGCGGCTGCTCGATCAGCTCCGCGCCGAAGGCGGAGCGGTGGGCGGCGTGGTTCAGCGCCTGCACGACCCCGGCCCGGTAGCCGGTCGCGGCGCCGATCGCGCAGTCGAGCCGGGTGTGGTTGACCATCTCGATGATCGTCGGCACGCCGCGGCCCTCCTCGCCGACCATCCGCGCCCAGGCGCCGCGGAGCTCGATCTCGCTGGAGGCGTTGGAGCGGTTGCCGAGCTTGTCCTTCAGGCGCTGGATCTGGAACCCGTTGCGCTCGCCGTCGGGGGTCCAGCGCGGCATCAGGAAGCAGGAGATGCCGGAGTCGGTCTGGGCGAGGACGAGGAAGGCGTCGCACATCGGCGCCGAGCAGAACCACTTGTGGCCGACGATCTCGTACTCGGCGCCCGGGCCGCCGCCGTTCAGCGGCTCGGCGACCGTGGTGTTGGCGCGCACGTCGGAGCCCCCCTGCTTCTCGGTCATCGCCATCCCGCAGAGGGCGCCGCTCTTGCGCGCCGCCGGCAGCGAGCGCTCGTCGTAGTCGAGCGAGAGGAAGCGCGGCTCCCATTCCTCGGCCAGCTCGGGCTGCCGGCGCAGCGCCGGGATCGCCGAGTAGGTCATCGAGAGCGGGCAGCCGACGCCGCTCTCCGCCTGCATCAGCAGCATGAACATCGCCGCGCGGGCGACGTGCGCGCCCGGCCCGGGCTCGCGCCAGGGGGCCGCGTGCAGGCCGTGCCCGACCCCGATCCGCATCAGTTCGTGCCAGGAGCTGTCGAACTCGACCTCGTCGATCCGGTTGCCGTAGCGGTCGTGGGTGCGCAGCTGCGGCTTGCGCTCGTTCGCCTCGAAGCCCCAGCGGATCGTCTGCCGCGAGCCGCAGATCGCCCCCAGCTCGCGCGCCTGGTCCTCGGCCCACCCGGCGCCCTCGCGGCGCAGCGCCTCGGCCAGCGGCCGGTCGGCGTCGAAGGGGTTGTAGTCCTCCAGCGGGGGGGCCTGGTTGAAGACCTCGTGGGTGGCGGCGGAGCGGCGCTCGACGGTGGCCATCGGATTGATTGTGGCATCGATAGCATCGCCGCGCCCGTGCCCAAGGAGAAGATCAAAGTCGAGAACCCCGTCGTCGAGCTCGACGGCGACGAGATGACCCGGATCATCTGGTCCTTCATCAAGGAGCAGCTGATCCTCCCCTACCTCGATCTCGAGCTCGTCTACTACGACCTCGCGATCGAGAGCCGCGACGCGACCGAAGACCGGATCACGGTCGAGGCGGCGGAGGCGATCGAGCGCCACGGGGTGGGGGTGAAGTGCGCGACGATCACCCCCGACGAGGCGCGGGTGGAGGAGTTCGGGCTGAAGCGGATGTACCGCTCGCCCAACGGCACGATCCGCAACATCCTCGGCGGGGTGATCTTCCGCGAGCCGATCGTGATCTCAAACGTCCCACGCCTGGTGCCGGGCTGGACCAAGCCGATCGTGATCGGCCGCCATGCCTTCGGCGACCAGTACCGGGCGACCGACATGGTCGTCCCCGGCGAGGGGACGCTGACCCTCACCTACACGCCCAAGGACGGCTCCGAGCCGGTCGAGCTCGACGTCTACGACTTTCCCGCGCCCGGCATCGCGATGGCGATGTACAACCTCGACGACTCGATCCGCGACTTCGCCCGCGCCTCGATGCGCTACGGGCTCGAACGCGGCTACCCGGTCTACCTCTCGACCAAGAACACGATCATGAAGCGCTACGACGGCCGCTTCAAGGACATCTTCGCCGAGGTGTATAAGGCCGAGTTCAGGGCGGAGTTCGAGGCCAAGGGGATCTCCTACGAACACCGCCTGATCGACGACATGGTCGCCGCCGCGATGAAGTGGGAAGGCGGTTACGTGTGGGCCTGCAAGAACTACGATGGCGACGTGCAGTCCGACACCGTCGCCCAGGGGTTCGGCTCGCTCGGCCTGATGACCAGCGTCCTGATGAGCCCCGACGGCAGGACGGTCGAGGCCGAGGCGGCGCACGGGACCGTCACCCGTCACTACCGCCAGCACCAGCAGGGCAAGCCCACGTCGACCAACCCGATCGCATCGATCTTCGCCTGGACCCGCGCCCTCGCCGCCCGTGGCCGCCTCGACGAGACGCCCGAGGTGTCGCGCTTCGCCGCCACCCTCGAGCAGGTCTGCATCGAGACGGTCGAGAGCGGCAAGATGACCAAGGATCTGGCGCTGCTGGTCGGCCCCGAGCAGCAGTACCTGACGACGCAGGAGTTCCTCGCCGCGATCGACGAGCGCCTGCAGGCCGCGATGGACGCTTAGTGCACACTCAAACCACGACTTCAGGAGATGACCAGAACGTGAGCAGCCCCGTCAAAGTCACCGTAACCGGCGCCGCCGGCCAGATTGGCTACGCCCTGCTGTTCCGGATCGCCAGCGGCCAGATGCTCGGCCCCGACACCCCGGTCGAGCTTAGCCTGCTGGAGATCCCCGACGCGGTCAAGGCGGCCGAGGGCGCCGCGATGGAGCTCGACGACTGCGCCTTCCCGCTGCTGCGCCGGATCGACATCTTCGACGATCCCAAGCAGGCTTTCGAGGGCTGCAACGTCGGCCTCCTGGTCGGCGCCCGGCCGCGCGGGCCGGGGATGGAGCGGGCCGACCTGCTCGAGGCCAACGGCGGCATCTTCAAGCCCCAGGGCGAAGCGATCGCCGCCGGCGCCGCCGCCGACGTGCGCGTGCTCGTCGTCGGCAACCCGGCCAACACCAACTGCCTGATCGCGATGTCGAACGCCGACGGGGTGCCGCGCGAGCGCTTCACCGCGATGATGCGGCTCGACCACAACCGCGCGGTCGCGCAGCTGGCGAGCAGGCTCGGCAAGCCGGTCACCGAGATCGGCAAGATGACCGTCTGGGGCAACCACTCGACCAGCCAGTACCCCGACCTGGTCAACGCCCGCGTCGACGGCGCCAGTGCCTGGGACGCGGTCGACGACGAGGCCTGGATCGGCGAGGAGTTCATCCCCCGCGTGGCCAAGCGGGGGGCGGCGATCATCGAGGCGCGCGGCGCCTCCAGCGCCGCCTCGGCCGCCAACGCGGCGATCGACCACATGCGCGACTGGGTGCTCGGCACTCCGGAGGGCGACTGGGTCTCGATGGGCGTGCCCGCCGACGGCTCCTACGGGATCGAGGAGGGCGTGGTAGCCGGCCACCCGTGCAGCTGCTCCGGCGGCGAGTGGCAGATAGTCGAGGGACTAGACGTCCCGGACTTCTCCCGCACCCGCATAGACGCCAGCATCGAAGAGCTGAAGGAAGAGCGCCAGTCCGTCGTCAAGCTGGGCTTGGTCTAGAGGCGGTCCCGGTAGGGCCGGAACGTCTTGTACTTTTCCGCGGCGGCCATCTCGGACGGCCGCCGCACTGTCTTCGGAAAAAGTTAAGTGGAGGCCCTACCGGGACCGCCTCTGAGGGCAACCCCTATTTACCAGGGAAGTACTTGCGCCCTTTCTTCTTCACCCGTTTCTCTTTCTCGAGGTCGCCGAGGACCCGGTAGAGGTAGTTGGGTTTGATTTTCATCGACTTGGCGATCTCCGAAGCGGAGATGCCCGGGCTGCCCTCGACCAGCGAGACGGCCTGGTCGGCGCGGGTGCCCTTGCGACGGCGGCGCTGTTTTTTCGGCCCGCGCGCTTTCGAGGCCGAGCCGCGCGGACGGCCCGGGCGGCGGCCTGCGCGGCCGGTCGCCTTCTCGCCCAGCTCGGCGAGTGCGCGCTCGAGGCGCCTGCGCTCGTCGTTCAGCTCGGCAAGGCGTCGCTTGACCAGATCGCGGGCCTCGTCGAGTACCTGAGTGGTGTTTGGCATTTCGTTCCTTTCGACCGGCCCCCTCGGTGCCGGATTTTGACTGGAAGTAGAGAGCCGCAGTGTTGCACAGTCACAGTGAGGTGTGACCCGGAGACTGGACTAAGTGACTAATTGGCCGACTCAAACCTGACTATTAGGACAGGTGGTCAGTTCACATAAACCCTCAGCTCGATCGTTCCGCCTGACGCTCGGCTGAGATCCGCACCACGTTACGCGCCAGGCCGATCCTCTCCAGCGCGGCGATGATCGACCCGGAGGGGTCGAGCTCCCACCGTTTCAGCCCGTGTACGGCGGAGCGGGGGAAGGCGTGGTGGTTGTGGTGCCAGGACTCGCCGAGCGAGGGCAGGGCGAGCCAGAACACGTTGGTCGAGCGATCGTCGGTGTCGAAGCGCCTGCTGCCGAGGAAGTGGCAGACCGAGTTGACGCTCCAGGTGACGTGGTGGACGAAGAAGACGCGTACGAGCCCTCCCCAGAGCAGTCCGGTGGCGGCGCCCGCGAGGTTGCCGCTGAGCAGGTAGCCGGCGAGGGCGGGAAGCGCCAGCCCGATCAAGATCAGTGGTACGAAGTTACGGTTGATCGTCCGCATCCCTGCGTCCTCGTAGAGGTCCGGTGCGTAGCGCTTCCAGTCGGCTTGCCCCTGGGTCGACATCAGCCAGCCGGCGTGGGCGTGCCAGAGCCCGGCCAGCACTCCCCTGACGCCACCGTCGTGGCCGACGTGCGGGCTGTGCGGGTCGCCCTCTTCGTCGGCGTGGGCGTGGTGCTTGCGGTGGTCGGCGACCCAGGCGATCACCGGGCCCTGCACGGCCATCGTGCCGAGGATCGCGAACGCCCGCTCGAGCGGCCTCGAGGTCTGGAAGGAGCGGTGGGTGAGCAGGCGGTGATAGCCGACGGTGATCCCGATCGCGGTCAGCAGGTACATGACCGCGGCGATCGCCAGGTCCGCCGCGCTGACCCAGCTGTTCCAAAACAGCCCGATCGCCACCAGCACCGCCAGAAACGGCACAACGACGGCCCCGAGGTTGACGGCCTTCTCGACTCTTGTCATCGACGGCCCCTATGCAGGCAGCCGCCCCCGGTTACACGGATCGGTCGGAGCCCCTTGCCCCGGAGCCCTGCCGCCGGCGCTTCCCCGGCAGGGTGCGGAAGACGACGTCCCAGAGCGGCGAGGATACGCCGTAGCCGAAGCGGTGGTCCTGGAAGTGGTGGCGCATGTGCTGCTCGCGCAGCCGCCTGCCCAGATCCGATCTGGGGACGAAGTGGTGGACGTAGTAGTGGATGTAGTCGTAGAAGAGGTAGCCGAGGATGAAGCCGCCGAAGAGCGGATAGGCGTGCGGGGCGCCGAAGACGAGGACGAAGGCGAAGAAGAAGAGCGCCGCGAGCGGGATCGAGACCGCCGGCGGCATCACCAGCCGCAGCTTGTCGTTGGGGTGGTCGTGGTGGATGCCGTGGATGATGAAGTGCATCCGTCGCCCGAACCCGTTGTCCGGCTCCCAGTGGAAGACCAGGCGGTGCAGCCAGTACTCGGTCAGGGTCCAGATCCCGACCCCGCCGAGGCTGAGCAGGGCGAGCTCCCAGGCGGGCAGGCCTCGAGCGCCGGCCAGCCACTCCGTCGCCACCACCACGGGCAGGAAGATCAGCGCGGGGATCGCCGGGTGGACCCGCGAGAAGAAGTTGAGGAACTCGCTCTCGAAGAGCTGCGGCGAGGCCGCGAGCTTGCCGGTGCGGTCGTGAGCCTCCATCGGGGCCAATGGTAGCGGCGGCGTCCGCGACCGTCGAGCGGCCCGAGGCGCGGCCAGCCCTCGATCGGACTCCGCAAGACGCGCAGAAGTCGTGAACATGCTGTGGTCAAAGAGGATGCGCTTTGCGGGTTTGGGCCGCACGGAAGTGTGACGAGAGTGCAAATATCCGCGCCGTGCCGCGCAAGCCCAAAGCACCGACCTGCGACGACTGCTACTTCCGCAAGAACCTCCTCTGCGCGCTCGAGCTCGACGAGCCCTGCACCACCTTCCGCCAGGATCGCCCGGAGGGCCTGGTCCCCCCAAGGCAGCCCGTCCTCCTCATGCGCCCGCCCCGCTGGGCCTCCCAGACGCAAACCACCTGACCCCGTCACGGTCGATCCTGTTCGACCCCAATCTTCCCCGACCTTCCCGAGCGCTCTACTCCGGCATGGGCACGGCGACCACCTGGCGGAGATCGAGGCGCTGTACGCGGGGTGAGCCGCGGCGACCTTGCGTCAATGCCCATTTATGGGAGTAGCGCAATCGGTAGTAACGTCTGTGGGTGTTAGACTTTACGCTTGTGACTACGTTTGTTGGCCGCGAGGAGCAGCTGCAGGCTCTCGCCACGGAGCTGGAGCAAGTGCGGGGTGGCGAAGGCAAGCCCGGGCGCGCGCTGGCGATCCGCGGCCGTAGGCAGGTCGGCAAGTCGACCCTCGTGGAGGAGTTCATCGGCCGCGCCGGCGTGCCGTCGGTCTTCTACGTGGCCTCCCGCCAGCCGGCGGCTCGCGAGCTCGAGCTGTTCGGCGAGGCGATCGCCGCTTCGGAGACGCAGGCCGCCGAGATCGCCCGATCCGGGCCGCTCGGGTCCTGGGACGCCGCCCTCGCCCTGCTCGCCCGCGACGCCACCGCCGAGCGCCCGCTGATCCTCGTCATCGACGAGCTTCCCTACCTGGTCGAATCCGAGCCCGCGATCGAGGGCACCCTGCAGAAGGCCTGGGACCGGGTGCTGGCCGGCGCGCACGTGCTGTTGATCCTGGTCGGCTCCGACCTGTCGACGATGGAGGCGCTGGGACAGCACGGGCGCCCGCTCTACGGGCGGGCGCGGGAGCTTGTGGTCCCACCGCTGGCGCCGGCGGAGGTCGGCGAGCTGCTCGATCTCGACGCGCCCGCGACGCTCGACGCATATCTGGCGATCGGCGGCTTCCCCCGCCTCACCTCGCTCCTTCACCGCCACGAGGACATCTGGCGGTTCCTGGGGCGCGAGCTGGCCGACCCGACCAGCCCCCTGGTCGTGGTCGGCGAGCGCAGCGTCAACGCGGAGCTGCCGGCCGACCTGCAGGGGCGCCGCGTGCTGGCCGCGATCGGCTCCGGCGAGCGGGCCTACTCCGCGATCGAGCGGCGCTCGGGCGTCGAGCGGACCTCCCTCGCCCGCTCGCTGGCAGCCCTGCGGGAGAAGCGGATGGTGCTCAAGCTGACGCCCTACTCCTCGCGGCCGCGCGCCCGCCCCCCGCGCTACGTGGTCGCCGACCCCTACTTGCGCTTCTGGCTGCGGTTCATCGGTCCCAACCTCGAGCTGATCGAGCGCGGGCGGGGGGACCTGGTCGCGGAGCGGATCCGCGCCTCGTGGGACTCCTACCGCGGCCGGGCGATCGAGCCGCTCGCACGGGCGGCGATCGAGCGGCGCCTGCCGGACCCACGCTTCGGCGAGGCGCTGTTCGTCGGCGGCTACTGGACGCGCGACGGTCGCGTCGAGGTCGACCTGGTGGGAGGACGCGAGCGGAGCCGGAGCGACGCGATCGACTTCGTCGGCTCGATCAAGTGGCGGGAGAGCCGACCGTTCGACCGCCAGGACCTCGCCGCCCTCGTCGCCAGCCGCGCCAGGGTGCCGGGCGCGACGGAGGATGCCCGCCTGGTCGGCGTCTCCCGCTCGGGCTTCACCACGAGCGAGCTTGACGTTGAGCTCGGCCCCGATGACCTGCTCGCTGCCTGACACCGGTCGAGCTCCTCGCTGCGCAGGGCGATCCCATGGGCGCTCTCCCTCGCGGCCCGATGGCTCTGGCTATCGTTCGCGCCTATGCCAGAGCGAGACCTGTTCGCCAACTTTGCCCGCATGCGCAGGGAGATGGACCAGATGATGGGCGGCGGCTGGGGGCGCGCCACCTATGTCAGCCGTCGCAGCAGCGGCTTCTCCCCCAACGTCGACGTCTACTACTGCGGCGATCCGCAGCGGGCCGTGGTCAAGGTCGATCTCGCCGGGGTCGATCTCGACGACGTCGGGATCGAGGTCAGCGGGCGGCAGCTGGCGATCGTCGGGGAACGGCCGGTGCAGGAGACCGAGGGGCGGGTCTACCAGCAGGTCGAGATCCCCTCCGGCCGCTTCCGCCGCGTGGTCGAGCTGCAGGTCGAGGTCGACGCCGACCGCGCCAAGGCGACCTACGAGGACGGCGTGCTGCGCATCGAGCTGCCGCTGCGCGATCCCGCCGAGTCGACCCGCCGCGTGCCGATCGGGCGCGACTAGTGCCGACTCCCGCGACTACGATCCGCAGTCACGAGAGGCGGCGCTGATGGAGGGCTCGCCCGCGCTCGAAGTGGTCGAGGCGCCACTCGACGCCGAGGATGCGATCCGCGCCGGCCAGCCGTTGCCGGACGCCCTGCCGGTGCTGCCGCTGGGCGAGACGGTCACCTATCCCGAGACCCTGACCCCGCTCGCGGTCGGTCAGGAGCGCTCGATCAAGCTGATCGACGACGTGCTCGGCGCCAACCGGATGCTGGCGATGGTCGCCGCCCGCGACCCCGAGCAGGAGGAGCCGGGGCCGGACGGCCTCTTCGAGGTCGGCGTGGTCGGCGTCGTCGCCCGCATGATCAAAGTCCCCGACGGCAGCCTGCGGATCCTCGTCCAGGGCACCCAGCGGGTGCGGCTCGGACCCTACGTCGCCGAGGAGCCCTATCTGGTGGCGCGGATCGCCGAGCTGCCCGACTTCGTCGAGGGCGGCCCCGAGCTGGACGCCCTGCGCCACAACGTGCAGCGCACCTTCACCGAGATCGTCGAGCACATCCCCTACCTGCCCGAGGAGCTGCAGATGGCGGTCGCCAACATCGACGACCCGTCCGCCCTCGGGCACCTGATCGCCGGCGCCCTGCGGATCGCCACCGAGGAGAAGCAGGAGCTGCTGGAGGAGGTCGACGTCGCCGCCCGCCTGCGCCGCCTCTCGCAGATCCTCGCCCGCGAGCTCGAGGTGGTCCAGCTCGGCAGCCAGATCCAGTCCCAGGTCCAGTCCGAAGTCGACAAGGGCCAGCGCGAGTTCTTCCTGCGCCAGCAGCTGAAAGCGATCCAGGACGAGCTGGGGGAGGGCGACGAGCAGCAGGCCGAGGTCAACGAGCTGCGCGAGCGGATCGAGGCGGCGGAGCTGCCCGAGCAGGCGCAGAAGGCGGCCGAGCGCGAGCTCTCGCGGCTGGAGAAGCTGCCGCCGGCGGCAGCCGAGCCCGGGGTCATCCGCACCTACCTCGAGTGGCTGGTCGAGCTGCCCTGGTCGAAGCGGACCGAGGACAACCTCGACATCGCCCACGCCCGCGAGGTGCTCGACGCCGACCACTACGACCTCGAGCAGGTCAAGGACCGGATCCTCGAGTACCTCGCGGTGCGCAAGCTCAACCCGAGCTCGCCCGGCCCGATCCTCTGCTTCGCCGGCCCGCCGGGAGTCGGCAAGACCAGCCTCGGCAAATCGATCGCCAAGGCGCTCGGCCGCGAGTTCGAGCGGATCTCGGTCGGCGGCGTCCGCGACGAGGCCGAGATCCGCGGCCACCGCCGCACCTACATCGGCGCGATGCCGGGGACGATCGTGCGCGCCCTGCGCGACGCCGGCTCGCGCAACCCCGTCTTCATGATCGACGAGATCGACAAGATGGGCGCCGACTTCC
>JBBDTK010000142.1:0-16208 GCA_040904405.1 Solirubrobacterales bacterium
TGTCGGCGACCTCGTCGAGCAGGCGCAGGCAGCGGGCCTTGAACTCGGTCGCCGTCAATCAGCCGCCGCCGGAGTAGGGCAGCTCGCCCGTGTCGTGCAGCTCGTGGCGCAGCGAGTTGAGCACGGCGCCGACGAGCAGCGCCAGGCTGAGCAGGTAGAACCAGAGCAGGGCGATCAGGATGAAGCCGAGGGTCGAGCCGAAGCTCTCGAGGCTGGAGACGTTGGCGAGGTAGAAGGGGAAGGCCCAGTTGGCGATGCCGGCGGTGACGGTGACGAAGGCGGCGCCGGGCCAGACGTCGCGCCAGGGCATGTGCCCTTTCGGCACCGCCCAGTAGATGATGCAGCAGACGGCGAAGACGCTGCCCACGGCGACGGCCAGCAGCAGCGCCGTGTCGATCGCCCTGATGCTGGAGAGGCCGAGCGGCAGTCGGTCGGTGCCGGCGACCAGCGCCGCCTCCATCGCCGGCAGGAAGACGCTGGCCGCGATCAAGAGCACGACCACGCCGAGCATGGTGAAGGCGAAGCGCTTCTGCTCGACCCAGCCGCGGCTCTCGACGTGGTAGATGCGGCCGAAGGCGGTGTCCATCGCCCCCCAGAAGGAGGCGCCGATCCAGAGCGAGCCGAGGAAGGCGGCGACGCCGATCGTGGTCGAGTTTTCCTCGATCCGATCGAGCGCGTTGCTCAGGGTCTGCTGCTCGGCGTTGGGGAAGAGCCGCTGCAGGTCGTCCAGCACGCCAGTCTCCACCCCCCCGATCTTCAGCACCTGGCCGAATACGAACAGGACCAGAAGCGAAAAGGGGAAGACGGCGAGCAGCAGGTTGTAGGCGACCATCGCCGAGAGCCCGGTGACGTTCTCCCGGTAGGCGCGCTGCCAGAAGGCGCGCAGCCAGGGCTTGGGATGTCGGAAGGGGCTGGGCAAAGTCTCCTGGACTGCTTGACTTCAGAAACTGAAGCGCCTAAGATGCGAACAGACGTTTGAGTTTTCCTCCGAGGACCGGGCCGGTCCTCTTTTTACGCCGCTAAGCAGAAAGACGGGTGCAGAATAGATGCTGGTTGCTGAGCTTCAGGAGCTCGAGGAGGTCAAAGGGCTGATCCACCGCGGTCAGCAGCTTGGCGTGCTCACCTTCGGCGACATCTCCACCGCCGTTTCCGAGGTCGACCTCGACGAGTCCGACATCGAGGACCTCTACGGCCACATCGAGAAGCAGGGGATCGAGCTGGTCGAGGACATGGACCCGGCCCAGAAAGCGGCCGCCGACGCGATGCCCGCCGACACCGGCCGCAAAGGGCGTCGCCGCAAAGCCGCGATCGACCTCAAACCGGACATGACCACGGACAGCCTGCAGCTGTTCCTCAAGGACATCGGCAAAGTCCGCCTGCTGACCGCCCAGGAGGAGGTCGAACTGGCCAAGCGGATCGAGCGCGGCGACCTCGACGCGAAGCAGAAAATGGTCGAGTCGAACCTGCGCCTGGTCGTCTCGATCGCCAAGAACTACCGCAACCAGGGCCTGCCCTTCCTCGACCTGATCCAGGAGGGGACGCTGGGCCTGGTCCGCGCCGCGGAGAAGTTCGACTACCGCAAGGGCTTCAAGTTCTCCACCTACGCGACCTGGTGGATCCGGCAGGCGATCGCTCGCGCCCTGGCCGACAAGGCGCGCACGATCCGGATCCCGGTCCACGTGGTCGAGAAGCTGAACAAGATCGGCCGCGCCGAGCGCAAGCTGGTCACCGAGCTGGGCCGCGAGCCGACCCCCGAGGAGATCGCCGACGTGACCGGGATCGACCCCGAGGAGGTCGACTCGATCAAGCGCTCCGCCCAGGCCCCGGTCTCGCTGGAGAAGCCGGTCGGCGACGAGGAGGAGTCGGAGTTCGGCCAGTTCATCGCCGACGAGAAGGCCGAGTCGCCCTTCGACCGCGCCGCCGACCTGCTGACCAAAGAGGCGCTCAAGGAAGCGCTGGAGAACCTCTCCTACCGCGAGCGCCGCGTGCTCGAACTTCGCTACGGGCTCGGCGGCGAGCACCCGCGCACGCTGGACGAGGTCGGCCGCACCTTCAACGTCACCCGCGAGCGGATCCGCCAGATCGAGAACCAGAGCCTCAAAAAGCTCCAGCAGCTGGGCGAAGCGCAAAAGCTGCGCGAAGTGACCTGAGCTTCGACGGTCCAGAAACGCCGCGTCAGCCGAAGAGCCGCGATGCGGCGAACAGGGTGACGACGATGCCGCCGCCCTGGATCATCAGCCGCTGCATGCGCTGGAAGCCCTCGCCCATCTCCCTCCGCACCGCGGTGAATTCGTCGGCCAGCTTGGCGTCGACCCGGTTGAATTCCGCGGTCATGCTCTCGGCCTGACGCTCGAGCTTGGCGTCGACCCGGTTGAAGCCGTTGTCCATGCGACGACTGAGGTCGTCGATCTTCGCGTTGACATCTTCCGGGTGGGGCTCGTTCCGGCTGTGCGCCATGGCGCTCATGATCGCAGCTTAAACATTTCTACGTCGCCTTCCGTCGCGATTCCGATCGGGATACCAAGCCGACAGCAGGGCTGATCTCTCCCCCCTCGAGGGCGAAAGACGGGCGCACAGTGCGCAATATGCGCGTTTCGACGTAGAGCGCACTACGCACTGAGGTGATCACCGCAACCTCCTGGTCGTAGGTGACCTGGAGAGCTACCTGAAGCGCTGGCGCTCGACGTCCCAGACGACTCCGTCGCAGAGTTCCGCGGGCCGGACGTCGAGGGCAGTGGCCAGCTTGACCAGAGTGCCGAGGCGCGGTTCGCAACCGCCTCGCGTAGGTCAGCTCGTCGAACAGCCTATTCACAACCGGAGCCGTAGTGACCGAAGGCGGCAGCGATCCGTCCCGGCGAGGGTGGCACGCGGTAGCCTGCGGCCTCGATGGAATCTGCCGACGAGCGCGCGCAGCCGAGCAAGCCCGACCGCAACCTGGCGCTCGAGCTGGTGCGGGTGACCGAGGCGGCGGCGCTGGCCGCGGCCCGCTGGGTCGGCCGCGGCGACAAGATCGCCGCCGACCAGGCGGCCGTGGACGCAATGCGATTCGTGCTCGACTCGGTCGCGATGGACGGGATGGTCGTGATCGGCGAGGGCGAGAAGGACGAGGCGCCGATGCTCTACAACGGCGAGCAGATCGGCGACGGGACGCCGCCGGTGGTCGACATCGCCGTCGACCCGCTGGAGGGGACGCGGCTCTGCGCGCTCGGCATGCCCAGCGCCCTGGCGGTGATCGCCCTGGCCGAGCGCGGCACGATGTTCGACCCCGGCCCCTGCGTCTACATGGAGAAGATCGCCGGCGGCGAGGAGATCGCCGACCTGCTCGACCTCGACCGGCCGCTGCCCGAGACGCTGAAGCTGATCGCCGAGCGCAAGGACGGCAGCGTCGGCGACGTCACCGTGGTGATGCTCGACCGGCCGCGCCACGAGGAGGCGATGCGCGAAGTGCGCGAGGCCGGCGGGCGGATCCGCCTGATCGCCGACGGCGACGTCTCCGCCGCCCTGCTGGCGGTCTCCGACCGCTCCCCCGTCGACCTGCTCTGGGGGATCGGCGGCACGCCCGAGGGCGTGCTCTCCGCCGCGGCGCTGAAGTCGATGGGCGGCCAGCAGCTCGGCCGGCTCTGGCCGCGCGACGAGGGCGAGCGCAGCGCCGCGCTCGAGGGCGGCTACGACCTCGACCAGGTCCTCACGGCCGACGACCTCTGCTCCGGCGAGGACGTCTTCTTCTCCGCCAGCGGCGTCACCGACGGCGACGTCCTGCAGGGCGTCCGCTACCGCGGCCCCGGCGCCAGCACCGAATCGCTGGTGATGCGCTCCCGCTCGGGCACCGTGCGCCGCGTCCAGGCCCGCCACGACCGCGCCAAGCTGCGCGAGATCAGCGGCGGCGGCGAGCGCTACGGCTAGCCGGCAGATCCACTGAAATACTCCGGCGGTCCCAATGCAAGTACCAGGGCGCCTCCGGAAGCTCGAGTTCGACGGGCGGCGACTCGCGCCCGGTCAGCCGAAGCGGTCGGCGTTCCGCAGCGCTCGCGCCTGCCGCGCGCCCCACCAATGCTGCAGATCGTCCAGGTCGATCGGGAGCAGCTCGTCCACTTCGACGTTGCTCAGATCCCCCATCGTCCGGAAGAGGTGGGGGAGCGCCTCGCTGCTCGGATCGACTCCGTAGCGCCGCATGTACAGCGCCACCCCCTCCTCGACCGAAACCCCGCCTTCTTCGTCGATCGCCTTGACGTCGAAGTAGTCGCGCATCTCGCCGCGCTCGGCCATGACCTTGAGCTTCATCGCCATGCGGCGGGTCAGCCGGCCAGGGAACGGGCGAGCGGTCGATGACACATTGATATATAACAATGTGTCATGGCCGTCTTCCGTGTACCCACGCTCGAGAGCGACGAACGCGAAGTTCTAGCCCTCATCGACAAGCTCCGCGAGGAGCTTCGCGATCGCGTGGCCGAGCCCAGGCGCTGGAACGGATCGCTGCGTCGCATGAGCTTTGCCAAGGCAGTGCAGGGCTCAAACAGCATTGAGGGCTACGACGCTTCTCTAGATGACGTCGTGGCGGCGGTGGATGGGGAACCGACCGCCCACGCCAACGCGCAAACCGAGGAGGCCCTGGTCGGCTATCGCGACGCAATGACCTACGTCCTCCAGATCGCCGACGACCAGATGATGAACGTCGATAAAGGCCTGCTGAAGGGGCTCCATTTCATGATGCTCAAGCACGACCTCGACAAGAACCCGGGACGTTGGCGACCAGGGTCGATCTTCGTCCGGCGGGAATCGACCGGCGAGATCGTTTACGAAGGGCCAGACCACGAACTCATTCCGGGCCTCATCGAGGGGATGCTGGACCAGCTGGAGGAAGACGACTACCACGTAATCGTGAAGGCTGCGATGGCTCATCTAAACCTAGTGATGATCCATCCGTTCAGTGACGGCAACGGCCGCATGGCCAGGTGCCTGCAGACCTTGGTCCTGGCGCGCGACCAAATCGTCGTGCCGGTCTTCTCCAGTATTGAGGAGTTTTTGGGTCGCAACACGCAGACCTACTACGAGGCCCTGGGAGACGTAGGGCAGGGCTCCTGGCACCCGGGGAACGATGCGCGTCCGTGGGTGCGTTTCTGCCTACGAGCCCACTTCCTACAGGCGCGCACGCTGTTGCAGCGGCGCAAAGAGATCGAGAGCGTGTGGTTGGCCTGTTTCGAGCTAGTGGAGAAACACAAACTCTCTGAGCGCTGCACCGCTGCAATGATGGATGCCGCTTACGGCTTTCGGGTGCGGCGGCGCAGCTATCAGCATGCCGCTCTGCTCTCCTGGGGCGAAGAGGTCCGCGACGTAACCGCCTCCCGCGACCTGAAAGCGATGGTTCAGAAGGGATTGCTCGTGCCTGTGGGGGAGCGGCGCAACCGCCACTACCTCGCGAGCGACGAACTGAAAGCCATTCGCGAAAATGTCCGCGCTCAGCGGGCGCCACGCGAGGAACGTGACCCCTTCGACATCGTTCGCCGTGGAGAGCAGCTGAGTCTCCCCGGCGCCTAAATCAGGTGTTGCCGTCGGCACGCCGATCTGCTCGGCCTCGGCGATCCGCCGGTCCGCGCCCGGGCTGAGGTGGCCGGTCTCACCCGCCCACCAGGCCCTGAGCGGGGGCTGGTTGCTATGAGCGAAAGGGGTTCTCGACCCGCACGCCACCGTAATCCTGGTCGTGGCTGAGGTCCTCGGAGAGGACGGTTTGGCAGCCGAGTGAGCGGGCCGCCTCGAGGATCGCGGCGTCCCAGTAGGAGATCTGGAAGCGCTGGCAGGTGGCGATCGCGGCGAGCATCACGTCGCCCGTGATCTCGGCCAGCGGAAAGCGAAGAAAGGACTCGACCAGCCTCGCCGCCTGCTCGTGGGCGAGAGGGTCGGGTCGGCTCTTCCGGGTCGCCTGCACGTAGAACTCCTGCAGAACCTGGACCGAGAGGGCGAGGTCCCGCTCCGCCAGGATGCCGCGGGCACACTCGGCCTTGTGGCGCTCCTGGGGATCGCGCGAGACGGCGTAGAGCAGGATGTTGGTGTCAGCGAACCGCACGCTCGTGCAGCCGCTCGCGGTCGAGGCGGTCGGCGGCGCGGAAGCGGCCGACTTCGCCGAAGACCTGGTCCTGCAGCGCCTCGAGCCGGGATAACTCCGCCCGGCGCTCGCCCAGCGAGCGCTGGACGCCGGCGACGAGGGCGCTGACGGAGCTGCCCCCTTCGGCAGCGCGAATCCTGGCAAGCCGGTAGACGTCCTCGGGCACGGCAACCGTAATGTTTTTCATAGCTTCACAGTATCGCAGTCGATCCAGGATCGCTACCGGCCGCATGACTTTGAGCTTCATCGAGAGGTTGGGCGTCGGCGGCACTATCGGGTGGACGCACGGAATGCGGAATTTGCGGCCCGCTCCCGCCCGGCAAGGGCCATCGGTCCGGGCGTCTCCGGAGGCCTCGGGGGCCTGTTTCAGGAGTCGAAGAGGTCGTCGTCGAAGGGAGAGAAGGAGTCCAGCGGGCCGGGCAGCAGGCGGCTGATGATGCGGCCGTACCAGCCCTCGTGCCGGGCCTGCTCGGCGACGACCGCGATCGCCTTGGCGAAGCCCCCGGCCGTTTCCAGCGCCGCGATCACTGCCGGCCGCAGCTCGGGGTCGTCGATCGGGCTCGGCGCGAGGCCGCCGAGGCTGGACTCGCGGATCAGCTTGTAGATCGAGCGGCGGCTGCGGTGGGAGTCGTAGACCCCGACCGAGTGCAGGTCGCAGTAGGGCGCCAGCATCGGCCCCTCGCTGCTGTAGAGGAGCGCCGAGCGCCTGCCGTGGACGCTCTCGCGGCTGCCGAGCAGGTAGTCGCAGAAGGCGACGGCGAAGGCCGACCCGATCGCCTCCTCCTCGCCGATCTCGCGCAGCAGCTCGCAGACCTGCCCGTACTCGAAGCCGCGTGCCCGCTGTCCGCGCGGCGCCAGCCCAAAGGCCTGGCAGAAGCTCTCCTGGTGCAGCCGCTCCACCCGCTGCCCCTCGTCCCAGCGATCGAAGCGCTTGCTGACCAGGCAGCGCCTGCCGGCGATCCTGACGATCTCGGTGTGGGCCACCGGCAGGCCCATCCTGCGCAGCGCCGTCATGCAGGCCATCGCGTTGATCGTGAAGTCCGGCATCTCCCCGTCCACGGGCTTGAGCACGTGGGTGCTCGGCGCGCCCGCCTCCGGCCAGGCCCAGCGGTCGCCGGCCGGGTCGCGGACGAGGGCCAGCTTGTAGCGCTCGCCGGGCAGCGCGAAGCGCATGCGCCGCCTGTGCTGGGGGTCGATCAGGCCGCGCTGCGGCTCCAGCACCAGCTGTTCGAGTTCGTCCCTGCCAAGCCAGGAGAGCGACTCCGCGTCGCGCGGCTCGATCGGCTGGCCGGCGGGGACGAAGACGACGGCGCCGGGGCAGTCGCGGCCCAGCTCGGCGATCATCGCGTAGCCGTCGTCGACGTCGAGGCCGAGCTCCTCGGCCAGCGTCTGCCGCAGCCTGCCTTCGGGCAGCAGGCCCTCGACGTAGGCCGCGGTCTGCGCCGGCCCGTAGGGCTCGGCCCGCAGCGGCAGCGACCTGCTCAGTGGCGCCGCGCCGGCGCTCGCGGCCAGCTCCGGCAGGTAGGCGAAGCTATAGCCGTCCCCGCTGGGAGACAGCGATCCAGTGAGCCGCCCGCTCAGATAGACGTCAAGTCCGATGGTTTGGGTCCGCTCTGAGTCGTTTTCAGATCCTCCACGAGTTTAGGGAATTTAGGCAAAAAACGGCGGATGGGGGTTGCATTGTGCGGAAAATCGTTTAGTTTCTTCGCCCAAGGGAGACCGAGACACGACTTCGGGGAGGACCGTGGTGAGTCTTGACGTCTATCTGCACGGGAAGCGCGTGGGCTCGCTCTTCCGCTGCGCCGGCGGCTGTGGCTTCGCCTACCTGCCGGCGCTGGCCGCGCGCGAGGACGCCGCGGCGAGGGCGGTCAGCCGCTCGCTACCGGTGCGAGCCGAGCCCTACGGCGCCGGCGCCGTCCACCCCTACCTCGAGGGGTTGCTGCCCGAGGGGGATCGCCGCCGCCGCATCGCCCGCGAGCTGGCGACCGAGGTCGAGGACTCCTACGCGCTGATCGCGGCGCTGGGGGGCGACTGCCCCGGCGCCGTCGTCTTCCAGCCCGAGGACGAGCCGCCGCCCGGGCCCAGCCACCCCGACTCGCTCGCCTGGCTCGACGAGGAGGAGCTGCGGGCGGCGCTCTCGCCCCCCGGCGAAGGCCTCTTCGACCGCGAGGACGGGCGGCGGATGCGCTTCGCCCTGCCCGGCGAGCGCCACAAGCTCGCGCTCGTCCGCGACGAGGAGAACGACCGCTGGGCCTGGCCCGAGCCGGGCGCCCCCAGCACCCACGTGCTCAAGCCCGAAGTCGCCGAGCACCCGGGGCTGATCGGGCTGGAGATGGCCTGCGCCCTCGCCTACCGGACGCTCGGGCTGCCGGTCGCCCACGCCGCGATCGAGCGGATCGGCGGCCAGCCGGTCCTGGTCAGCAAGCGCTTCGACCGCTGGGGCGAGGGGCGCGGAGTCGAGCGCCTGCACCAGGAGAGCTTCAGCCAGGCGCTCGGCTGCCCGCCCGGCAGCGGGCCCGGCGAAAGCCCCGGCATCGCCGCGTGCGCCGGCCTGCTGCGCGCGGTCGACGCCGAGGCCGACGTCCACACCCTGCTGCTGGCCACCTTCTGCGACCTGACGATCGGCAACAACTCCCGCATCGGCGGCAACCGGGCGCTGCTCTTCACCGGCGCCGGGCCGATGCTGGCGCCGCTCTACGACATCGCCGCGACCGAGGTCTACGGCGAGGCCCGGCGCCGACCGCTGACGATCGGCGCTCCCCCGGCCCCGTTCCTGGTCGACCTGGCGCGGGCGATCTCCGAATGCGAGTTCGAGTTCCAGCCGAAGCTGATCGAAGCGGTCGAGACGATGAACCGGGTCAGCCTCGCGCTCAGCGAAGCGGCCGGCATCGCCGATCGCGACGGCTGGTACGCGAGGGCGATGGACAAAGCGGTCCAGAACGCCACCACCCGGGTGCTCGAGTTCCGCGGCGAAATGCAGTACCTGCGGCCGCCCGGGGCGGACGGGTGAGGCCTATCCCGGTAGGGGTTCCACTTAACTTTTTCTGAAGACAGCCGTGGGCGGTCCGTCGGCGTCTTCGCAGAAAAAGTACAAGACGTTCCACCCCTACCGGGATAGGCCTCCTCCTGAGCGGGGCACGAGGCGGTAGACCGGGCCCTCGAGCGAGCTGACGTAGAGGCGGCCGTGGGCGTCCTCGCCGAAGGAGCTCGGGGTGGGGACGCTGAGGCCGAGCTTGCGGTCGCCGCGAACGCGGCGCAGGCGCGGGACGAGGCTGCGCAGCTCGCCCTCGCAGAGGTCGGCGTAGACGTAGCGCCTGTAGAGCGAGGGCAGGCGGCGGTCGCGGACGACGTAGCCGCCGATGATCGAGCAGCTGCCGCCGGCCCGGCTCAGCGGGTAGGCGAAGATCGGCTTCGTCGTGCCGCCGGGGTCGGGGGTGCCGCTGTTGGCGCCGCGGTAGCGGGAAAAGCCCTCGAAGGCGTCCCAGCCGAAGTTGGCATTGCGGGCGGCGACGACGGTCAGGTAGTTGAGCTCCTCGAAGCTGTCCTGGCCGACGTCGGTGATCGCGATCCGCGGCCGGCGCGGCGCCGTGACGGTGTCGAAGGAGAAGCGGTAGGGGTTGCGCAGGCCGAGGCTGTAGACCTGCGGCCGCGGGCTCGGCCGGCGCGGGTCGATCCGCAGCAGCTTGCCGAGCAGGCTGCGCCGGTCCTGGGCGTTGTTGGGCGGGTCGCCGGCGGAGCCGCCGTCCCCCGTGCCGAAGTAGAGCTGCTTGCCGAGGAACTGCAGCTGGCCGCCGTTGTGGTTCGAGTTCTCGCGGTGGGGTATGCGGACCAGGGCGCGGCGCGAGCCCCGCGCGGCCCGGGTCGCGCTTCTGCGCCTGAACTCGTCGACGCGGATGTCGCCGCGGTTGTCCGTGTAGTAGACGTAGAAGCGGCGGCTCTGGCGGTAGTCGGGCGGGAATGCGATCGAGAGCAGGCCGCGCTCGCCGCCGAAGGAGACCAGGCCGCGGATGTCGAGGAAGCTGCCGCGCACCCGCCGCCCGCCGCGCAGCACCCGCACCCGGCCCTCCTGCTCGACCACGAACAGCAGCCGCGGAAACCCCGGCGCGCCGGCCACGTGGACCGGGCTCTGGAAACGCCCGACTCGCTTCAGGGCGACGCTCTTTCGCGCCGATTGCCTCGCGTCGCCCGCCGCCTGGCCCATGTCGCTCGTCGCTCGCTCTGCGCTCGTCTCCGACTCGTTCGCGCCCCCGCAGGCGGGCAGCGCAAGCGCAATAGCGGCAACAACTGTCGGTCCCAGCTTCTTCGGCACGCTCATTGGCCTATCCCGGTAGGGGCGTCCCTGCCGGATAGGCTCTCACCGGTTGGCTTCGGTGGGGGGACGCGGCGCAGGCACCACCTCGCCGTCGTCGGTGACGACGACCTCGGGCGTCGCCTCGCCGATCCGCACGGCGAAGGAGCCGCCGGCCTCGACCCCAGCCGCGGTCTCGGCCTTCCCCTTGCCGCCGAGCCCGGCGCCGAGCTCGTAGAAGAGCCGGTAGCGGCCGGTCCGCACGGCGCTCAGCTGCCAGACGGCGATGACGGTCTCGCCCGCCTTCAGCGGGCCGAAGTCGAAGGTCTTCTTCGCCGCCGTTTCCGCCCCGGCCGATTCGGAGGAGCCGGCCAGCCGCGGGTAGGTGTCGGAGAGCACCCAGACCGGGCGGTCGGGCTGGGCCAGGCCCGGCTGGGGATCGCGGATGCCGAAGGGCAGGCCCGAGTCGCGCCCCCGCTCGCCGCCGACGGTGAAGGAGACGGTCAGCGCCGGCAGCCTCTGCTCGCCGCTGTTGCGCACGCCGAGCCGCAGCAGATGCGTTTCGCCGAGCCGCTGGCGCACCGGGAACTCGGCCCTGACGATCCTGACGTCGTAGGCGGCGTCGGCTTCGCCCCCGTTGGAGCTCTCCGAGCCGCCGCAGGCGATAAGCGAGGCGCTGAGGGCGGCAGCGACGGCGCCGGCAGGAAGGCTGCGCCAGCGGGGACCCCGGGCCGGTGTTCGGTGCCCTCCCAAAGCCGGCGCAACATACCACGGGGTTTCGGCCCGATCGCGTCGCCCGTCGCGGCTCAACCCGCGCCTAACGAGGCCGCCGCGACGATCCCATAGACTCGGCGGCGGAGGAGAATGGAACGAGCCGCATCGATAGGGAGCCGATTCTCGCCTGCGAAGTCCTTCTTCGAGCAGGTCGGGGAAATGATCATCTTGACCGGCAAGACGATCGTCTCGGCGATCAGACCGCCCTACCCCTACGGCGAGGAGTTCATCGGCCAGTTCCTCTTCGCCCTGCAGCTCTGCTGGTTCCCGCTGCTGGTCTCGACGGTGGCGATCTGCTTCGGCGCGCCCGGCCTGCAGGCGGCCAACTTCCTCACCCTGGTCGGCGCGCTCGACCGGCTCGGCGGCTTCTTCGTGCTCGCCGCGATCCGTGAGATCGCCCCCTTCGTCACCGCCGTCGTCGTCGCCGGCGTCGCCGGCACCGCGATCACCGCCGACCTCGGCGCCCGCAAGATCCGCGAGGAGCTCGACGCCCTGCAGGTGCTCGGCGTCGACCCGGTCAAGAACCTGGTCGTGCCGCGCTTCCTGGCGCTGATGCTGATCACCGGGCTGCTCGACATCTACGCCCTGGTCTTCGGCCTCAGCGGCGGCGTGATCACCGAGCTGCTCTACAAGCAGCCGCTCGGCGGCTTCTTCGCCACCCTCTTCTCCAACGCCTCGATCACCGACCTCTGGGGCTCGGTGCTCAAGTGCACCCTGTTCGGCGCGATCATCGCCGTCGTCTGCTGCTACAAGGGGATGACCGCCTCCGGCGGCGCCGCCGGCGTCGGCCGCGCCGTCAACCAGGCCGTCGTCATCTCCTTCCTCGGGGTCTTCTCCTTCAACTACGTCTTCACCCAGACGCTGCTCGCCACCAATCCCGACCTGCAGACGATCCGGTGAGGGGACGGCGCCGGTGAACCCCTGGCTCGACCTGCCGCGCTCCTGGCTCGACTCCTTCGGCGAGATCGCCCGCTTCGGCTCCCGCGTCGCCGGCCTGATCTACAGCGGCCGGGTCCTGCGCTTCTTCGGCGAGAGCCTGCGCCAGGCAGGGATCCTGATCCTCGGCTCGGCGATGGTGATCTGGGGGACCGTCTTCATCCTCGGCCTGCAGTGCGGAATCGAGGGCGCCTACCTGACCCGCGCCCAGGGCGCCCCCGCCTACTCCGGCGTCTTCTCGGCCTGGTGCGACCTGCGCGAGGTGCTGCCCTACGCCTTCGGCTACATGCTGGCGGCCAAGGTCGGGACCGGAATCGTCGCCGAGCTCGGCGCGATGCGGATCTCCGACGAGATCGACGCGCTCGAGGTGATGGGCGTGCCGCCGGTCACCTTCCTCGCCGCGACCCGCCTGCTCGCCGCCTGGATCGCGCTGCCGTTCATGTACCTGGTCGGGATCGGGGTCATGTACTTCGCCAGCTACATCGCCGTGGTCGAACAGGTCGGCGACGTCTCCAAAGGCGGCTACCTGCTGATCTTCTGGATGTTCCAGAACCCCCCGGACCTGATCTTCAGCCTGATCAAGGGCATGGTGATGGCGACCGCGATCGTCTCGGTCGGCTGCTACTACGGCTACACCGCCTCGGGCGGCCCGGTCGGCGTCGGCACGGCGACGGCCAAATCGATGGTCCTGAACATAATCCTGGTCCACATCATCGGGATGCTCGGCACCCTGATCTTCTGGGGGGCCAACCCGAGAGCGCCGATAGGAGGCTGAGTACCCTTATGTCCATCGACGAGCCGAGTCAGATCCGCGACGAGGAAGAGAGCCAGGCGCTGGCCGAGGAGGCGGCGACCGAACCGGCCGCCAGCGGGCCGTACATCAGCGAGGACGGGGCGACGATGGGACGCGACTTCGTCATCCCCGGGGTCGACCCGGCCGAGCCCGACCCCTACCGCTTCCACACCGGGCGCAAGCGCGACCACGGCAGCGAGGACGCGATCGAAATCATCGACCTGGTCAAGCAGTTCGGCCGCGCCCGCATCCTCAACGGCCTCAACCTCGGCCTGCCCGAAGACCAGGTCTCGATGGTGCTGGGCCCCTCGGGAACCGGCAAGAGCGTGCTGATCAAGCACATCGTCGGCCTGCTCTACCCGGACTCCGGCGACGTGCTCGTGCACGGCGAGTCGATTCCCAACATGACCGACGACGAACTCTTCGAGGTGCGCAAAAAGTTCGGCCTGCTGTTCCAGGACGGGGCGCTGTTCGGCTCGATGAACATCTACGACAACACCGCCTTCCCGCTGCGCCAGCACACCGACAAAAGCGAGGACGAGATCGGCGAGATCGTCAACCGCCGGCTGAAGGAGGTCGGCCTGGCCGAGGCGATCTACAAGATGCCGAACGAGCTCTCCGGCGGGATGCGCAAGCGCGCCGGCTTCGCCCGGGCGCTGGTGCTGGAACCGGCGATCGTGATGTTCGACGAGCCCGACTCGGGCCTCGACCCGGTGCGCACGGCGCTGCTCTGCGAGCTGATCCGCGAGGTCCACGCCGAGAACGGCGGCTGCTACCTGGTGATCAGCCACGACCTCAACACGGCCCGCCGCATCGCCGACTTCATCGCCGTGCTGTGGAACGGCAAAATCGTCGAGTCGGGGCCGAAAGAGGAACTGTTCGACTCGGAAAACCAGTTCGTCCACCAGTTCCTCAACGCGGACGTAAGCGGCCCCCTTTCGATGGATTGAGTGGGGCGCGACCGGGTACCCCTGCCCGCTCAACTTTTTCCGAAAATAGGATTTGGCTGTCCGCGAGCGTCGCCGCGGAAAAAGTACAAGCCGCGGGCAGGGGCACCCGGCCACGCCCGATTAGCCCTGAGCGGGCGCGATGAGCGTCGATAACCGGTTCGGTCGGCTTGCTGCTTGGTCCGTGCGGCGGGCTTGGTTGGTGCTGGTTTTCTCCGTCCTGGTGGCGGGGGGAGCTGCGGTGGGTGCGGCGCAACTGCCGACCGATGCCGGGACCGAGACGCTGGTCGATTCGGATACGGCGAGCTACCGGGCCACGGAGCGGGTGCGGCAGGCGTTCGGGGAGGAACCGGTGGTGGTGCTGGCCCAGGGGGACCTGCAGCGGCTGATCCTGACCGCGAACCTGGGGCGCTTCCTGCGGCTGGAGGGCTGCCTCTCGGGCAAGGTGCCGAAGGGGGCGGAGCCGCTCCCGGGGCCCTGCGCCGAGCTGGCCCGTCAGGACCCGGTGCGCTCGCTGATCGGGCCCGCCACCTTCCTCAACGAGGCGACGATCCAGATCGAACGGCAGCTGCGCCGCCTGGTCGCGACGACGCCGCCCGAGCAGCTGCGCGACCTGCTGCTGGCGATCGCCGCCGAGTACGGGATCACCAGCGCCCCCAGCCTCGCCAACCCCGACTTCCTCGCCGCCGTCGTCTTCGACCTGCGCCGCGAGCGCGGCACGCCCAAGGCCCGCCTCTCCTACCTCTTCCCCAACGGCCGCAGCGCCCAGATCGTCCTCCGCCTGCGCCCCGGCCTCAGCGAGGCCGAGCGGCGCCGGGCCCTGGAGACGATCCGCGCCGCCGTCCACGACCCGACCCCGCGGCGGGCCTGCAAATTCAGAGGCGAGCCCGAGCCCTGCTTCCAGCTGCAGGGCGGCAGCCTGACGATCTCCGGCGTGCCGGTGGTGGTGGACGCCGTCGCCGGCGCCCTCGCCGACGCGCTGCGCACCCTGCTGATCATCGCCGTGGCGGTGATGGCCCTGGCCCTGATCGCCGTCTTCCGCTCCCGTTTCCGGCTACTGCCTCTTGCTCTGGCCTTGGCCGCCGCAGCGATCGCCTTCGGCTTCTTCCGTCTCTTCGGCGGAGCCCTGACCCTCGCCTCGATCGCCGTCCTCCCGATCCTGATCGGCCTCGCGGTCGACTACGCGATCCAGCTCCAGGCTCGCTACGACGAGGCGGTCGCCGCCGGCCTGCGCCGCGCCGACGCCGCCCGCGACGCCGCCGCGCTCGCCGGCGCGCCGATCGCGATCGCCTGCCTCGCCACCGCCGCCGGCTTCCTCGCCCTGCAGCTCTCCCCCACCCCGATGGTCCGCGGCTTCGGCCTGCTGATGGTGGCCGGCATAGCGATCGCCTTTGCCCTCGCGTTCGTCGCCGGCTTCGCCGCCCTGTCCCTGAGGCGGGGGCATGGCGAGTTAGTCGGACATATTCCGACTAACTCGCCATGGCTTGTCAATCTGATGCTTGCTCGGCCCAGGCGTGTTCTCGGGATCGGCCTGGCCCTGGCCGTACTCGGCTGGGGGTTGGGGACGCAGATCGAAACGCAGTCGGACATCCGCGAGCTGGCGCCGCAGGACGTGCAGGCGGTCAAGGACCTGAACGAGCTGCAGGACGCCACCGGCGTCTCCGGCGAGCTGGACGTCAGCGTCAGGGCCGACGACCTGACCGATCCGGAGACGATCCGCTGGATGGCCGAGTTCAAGCGACGGGTGCTGGCGACGGGCGGGTTCTCCGGCGGCGACGCGAGCTGCCTCAAGGCGCAGATCTGCCCGGGGCCGGCGCTCTCGGACTTCGTCACCGGCGGCGGCCTGACCGAGGTCCCGGCCGCGCAGCTGAACCGGCGCGGGATCAGGACCGCGTTGCGCCAGATCCCCGGCTACAACCTGCGCCAGCTGGCGACGCTCGACCGGGAGACCGGGCTGCCCGCGGGGCAGACCCTGCTCGGCTTCGGCATCCGGGCGCAATCGCTCGACGACCAGCAGGCGCTGATCGAGCGGGTGCGGGATGAGATCGAGGCGGAGGGCGGGCCGCCGCCGGGGGTCGAAGCGGAGCTGGCCGGGCTGCCGGTGATCGCCGCCGCGGCTGCGGACGACCTCGCCGACAGCCGCTACCTGCTGACGCTGGCGGGGCTGCTGGCGGTGGCGCTGGTGCTGCTCGCCGTCTACCGCGACCTGCGCCGCGCGCTGGTGCCGCTGGCGCCGATCGTGCTGGCCAGCGGCTGGTCGGCGCTGGTGCTCTGGCTCAGCGGCGTCCCGCTCAACCCGATGTCGGCGGCGCTGGGGGCGCTGCTGATCGCGATCGCGACCGAGTTCAGCGTCATCCTCGCCGGCCGCTT
>JBBDTK010000143.1:0-15935 GCA_040904405.1 Solirubrobacterales bacterium
GCGAGATCACCCGCCGGGCTGCCTGAGAGCAAACGGAACCAACCGGATACGCATCTGACGGGTAATGCGCCAGCCGCTCAGCGCACCGTCAGCTTCAGCCGCATCGCTCGCGGATGAACCGTGCAGATCATCCGGTAGACGCCGCGCTTCGTGAAGCGCTTGGCGAAGTTGACGCCGCGGCGGCGCGTGGTCCGTGATTTGAACCGCCCACCGGGGCCGCGGGTCTTCTTGACGTTGTGGCGTTTGACGCCGATCCACCTGAAGCGGACCTTGGCGCCGGCGGCGACGGTCTTCGCCGAGGGGCTGAAGAAGTTGTCGCCGAGGCTGATCGTGGTCTTCGGCGCCGCGGTCGCCGGGCTGGCGAGTGCCAGGGACGCGATCAATGACAGCGCGGCGATAAGCAGTGCGGTCGTGCTCTTTTGCATCGGACTCCTCCGGGTCGGCCTGGATTGTACGCGCCACCTCCGAGAAGATCTCGTCGCCCCGGCAGCTCGGGCATGCCAAGAGAGTAGACTTGCAACCAGTTCATTCGACTGGACTCAGGCGAAGGCCATGCCAGCGAACATACGACCAGCGAGGTCCCCTGCTGAGGATGTTGGGGCCTTTCGAGGCATCCGCAGATGAGAGAGCTGCCGACGATCAACGAGCCGGTCCCGATGCTCGACCTCTCCCCCGAGGAGGTCGAGGCGATCTCGCGCGAGGTGCGTGAGCTGGCGGAGGAGCGCGACGCGGTGATCCTCGCCCACAACTACCAGGTGCCCGAGGTGCAGGAAGTCGCCGACTACACGGGCGACTCGCTCGGCCTCTCGCGCAAGGCGGCCGAGTCCGACGCCTCGGTCATCGCCTTCTGCGGTGTCCACTTCATGGCCGAGACGGCCTCGATCCTCTCGCCGCAGAAGACTGTGCTGATCCCCGACCTCGCGGCCGGCTGCTCGCTGGCAGACTCGATCACGGCGGGCGAGCTGCGCAACTGGAAGGCACGCCACAGCCCCGATGCGGTGGTCGTGATGTACGTCAACACCTCGGCCGAGGTCAAGGCCGAGACCGACTACTGCTGCACCTCCTCCAACGCGGTCAAGGTGGTCGAGCACATCCTGCGCGAGCACGGCCCCGAGACCGAGATCCTCTTCGGGCCGGACATGTGGCTCGGCTCCTACGTCGAGCGCGAGACCGGCCACCGGATGCACGTCTGGCCGGGGGAGTGCCACGTCCACGCCGGGATCCGCCCCGACGACATCACCGCCCAGCGCGCGGCCCATCCCGACGCCGAGTTCCTCGTCCACCCCGAGTGCGGCTGCGTCACCCAGGTGATGGAGTTCGTCGCCGCCGGCGAAGTCGAGGCCGAGGGCGTGCACATGCTCTCCACCGGGCAGATGCTCGACTACGTGCAGAAGCGCCCCGACGGCGAGTACATCGTCGCCACCGAGAACGGCATGCTGCACCCGCTCAAGCTGGCGGCGCCGGAAGCGAGCCTGGTCGAGGCCAACCGGATGGCCTTCTGCAAATACATGAAGACGATCACTCTGCCGAAGCTGCGTGACGCCCTGCGCGAGATGAAGTTCGAGGTCAGCGTCCCGGCCGAGATCGCCGCGCGGGCGCGGCTGCCGATCGAGCGCATGGTCGCGATCGGGTAGTGCCGGCGACCGGCCGGCGCCAGATAAAGTCCGGGCCATGCCCCAGGCGACCTCGGAGGAGACGCTCGACCGCGAGCAGCTGCACGAGCTGGCGCAGCAGCTGCGGGTCGACTCGGTCCGCGCCGCCGCCGCCGCCGGCTCCGGCCACCCGACCTCCTCGATGTCTGCCGCGGACCTGATGGCGGTGCTGGTCAGCCGCTACCTGCGCTACGACTTCGACGCGCCCGAGAACCGCGCCAACGACCACCTCGTCTTCTCCAAGGGCCACGCCTCGCCGCTGCTCTACGCCGTCTACAAGATGGCCGGGGCGATCGAGGACGAGGAGCTGCTCAGCTTCCGCGAGTTCGGCTCGCGCCTGCAGGGTCACCCGACGCCGGAGATCCCCTGGGTCGACGTGGCGACCGGGTCGCTCGGCCAGGGCCTGCCGATCTCGGTCGGGATCGCGCTCGCCGGCAAGCGCCTGGAGGCGGCCGAGTACCGGGTCTGGGTGCTCTGCGGCGACTCCGAGTTGGCCGAGGGCTCGATGTGGGAGGCCTTTGAGCACGCCGGCCACGCCGGGCTCGACAACCTGATCGCGATCGTCGACGTCAACCGGCTCGGCCAGCGCGGGCCGACCATGCACGGGTGGGACACCGCCTCCTGGGCGGCCCGCGCCGCCGCCTGCGGCTGGGACGTGCAGGAGATCGACGGCCACGACAGCGAGGCGATCGACGCCGCCTACGCGCGGGCGCTGGCGGCTGACCGGCCGGCGGCGATCTTCGCCCGCACCAAGAAGGGCTCCGGCGTCGCCGCGGTCGAGGACCAGCCCAACCAGCACGGCAAGCCGCTGGCCGATCCCGAGGCGGCGGTCGCGGAGCTGGGCGGCGAGCGCTCGCTGCGGGTCGAGGTCGCCTCGCCGCCCGAGGCGCGGCCGTATGAGGTCGAGCGGGCGGCGGTCGAGCGGCCCCGCTACGAGGTCGGCGAGAAGGTCGCCACCCGCGGCGCCTACGGCGACGCGCTCGCCTGGCTCGGCTCGCTCGACGAGAGGGTCGTGGCGCTCGACGGCGAGGTCGGCAACTCGACCTACGCCGAGCGCTTCGCCGCCAAGCACCCCGACCGCTTCTTCGAGATGTACATCGCCGAGCAGCAGATGGTCGCCGCCGCGGTCGGCCTGCAGGCGCGCGGCTGGAAGCCCTTCGCCTCGTCCTTCGGCGCCTTCCTCAGCCGCGCCTACGACTTCGTCCGGATGGCGGCGGTCTCCGACGCCGACCTGAAGCTCTGCGGCTCCCACGTCGGCGTCTCGATCGGCCCCGACGGGCCCTCGCAGATGGCGCTTGAAGACATCGCCTCGCTGCGCGCGGTCCACGGCAGCGTCGTCCTCTACCCGAGCGACGCCAACCAGGCGGTGGCCCTGCTCGACGCGATGCGCGAGCACCGCGGGATCACCTACATGCGGACGACGCGCGAGGCGACGCCGGTGCTCTACGGGGCCGGTGAGAGCTTCGCGATCGGCGGCAGCCACACGATTCGCGCCGGCGACGACGTGACCCTGATCGGCGCCGGCATCACCCTGCGCGAATGCCTTGCCGCAGCCGAGCGGCTGGCCGGGCAGGGGATCGAGGCGCGGGTGATCGACCTCTACTCGGTCAAGCCGGTCGACGCCGAGGCGGTCCTCGCCGCGGCGGGGGGGACCGGGGCGCTCGTCACGGTCGAGGACCACTGGCCGGAGGGGGGGATCGGCGAGACCGTCGCCGGCGTCCTCGCCGAAGCCGGCTCCTCGACCCCGCTGACCCGCCTGGCGGTGAGCGGCCGCCCCGGCAGCGGCCCCCCCGAGGCTCTGCTCGCCGCGGCAGGGATCGATGCCGATGCCATAGTCGCCGGTGCCGAAGCCGCTCTTTCTTAGCGTTTGCTAACAATCCGCTAATCTGTCACTCGTTCGCTCTGGGCGGGGTGTTGCGGGCCATCCGGCGCGCAGGAGTCACCCTGTAGCCGGAGAAGGACCCCCCGCGACGTATGGCCATGCGCAGAAAGAACAGGAAGAAGGGCGAGGAGACGCCCGCGCCGCGCAACCGCAAGGGCGGCGCGCCGATCGTCGACCTGCGCGACGTGACCAAGGTCTACCCGGGCGGCCACATGGCGCTCGACCGGGTCTCGCTGGCGATCGACCGCGGCGAATTCGTCTTCCTGGTCGGGCCGACCGGCTGCGGCAAGTCGACCCTGATCAAGATGCTGATCCGCGAGCTGGCGGCGACCGACGGCAGCGTGCGGATCGCCGGCCGCGACATCGGCGAGCTGCCGGAGCAGAAGATCCCGCAGCTGCGGCGCAACATCGGCACCGTCTTCCAGGACTTCAAGCTGCTGCCCGACCGCACCGTCTACGACAACGTCGCCTACGCGCTGCAGGTGATCGGCGCCAGCCGCGCCGAGATCCGCCGCCAGGTGCCGGAGACGCTGCGCCTGGTCGGCCTCTCGACCAAGCTCAGCAGCTATCCGGACGAGCTCTCCGGCGGCGAGCAGCAGCGCGTCTCGATCGCCCGCGCCTTCGTCAACCACCCGCCGCTGCTGCTGGCCGACGAGCCCAGCGGCAACCTCGACCCGGTCACCTCGATCGGCGTGATGCAGCTGCTCTACCGGATCAACAAGACCGGCACGACGGTCGTCGTCGTCACCCACGACCGCGAGATGGTCGACAACATGCGCCGCCGCGTGATCGAGCTCTACGAGGGCCGCGTCGTCCGCGACGAGGTCAGCGGCGGCTACACCGAGGAGTCGACGAACGAGTTCGGGATGCGGATGCGCGCCGAGATGGGCGTCGCTCCCGAGGGGCAGACCAACGGCCACGACTCCCACGACTCCCACGACTCGCTCTTCTAGACGATGTCGCGACTTCTCTTCTTCACCCAGGAGGCCT
This sequence comes from Solirubrobacterales bacterium, assembly GCA_040904405.1. Classification (GTDB taxonomy): domain Bacteria; phylum Actinomycetota; class Thermoleophilia; order Solirubrobacterales; family 70-9; genus VRUE01. Next base: position 4,525 of record JBBDTK010000143.1, read on the forward strand.
TCCGGGCGCTGCGCCGCAACGGCGCCCCGAGCATGGCCGCGATCGTGACCACGGTCGTCACCGTGATCCTGCTCGGCGTGCTGATCCCGGTCTTCCAGACGACCCAGGCGAAGAGCGAGGAGGTGCGCGACAGCCTCGAGTTCAGGGTGGCGGTCTTCGACGATGCGACCCGGGCCGAAATCGCCGCCCTGGACCGCGAGCTGCGCCAGATCCCGCACGTCGAGTCGGTCGACTTCATCACCAAGGCGGAGGCGCTCGAGGAGCTGACCGCCGACCTCGGCAAGGAGAAGAGCGGCGAACTGCTGGCGCAGCTGCACTCCAACCCGCTGCCGGCCAACTTCGCGGTCAAGGCTGACGACGCCGGCAAGCTGGACGAAGTGCGGGCGGCGGTGACCCCACCCGGTCCGAACGGCCAGCCGCGGCCGATCTCGCCGATCGTGCAGAAGATCTTCGACCGCCAGGAAGACTCGAGGAAGATCGAGCAGGTGACCAGCGCGCTGAAGATCGTCCTAACTGTGATCACGGCGCTGCTGATCGCCGCCTCGCTGATGCTGGTCGGCAACACGATCCGACTCTCGATCTACACCCGCCGCCGCGAGGTCGAGGTGATGCGGCTGGTCGGCGCGACCCGCTGGTTCATCCGCTGGCCGTTCATGATCGAGGGCGTCGTCGTCGGCTTCCTCGGCGGGCTGGTGGCCATACTGATCCTGTGGCTGGGCAAGCTGACCATCGTCGACCCGCTGAGCGACAGCATCGGCTTCCTCGCCGCCCAGAACAGCACCACGCTCTCCTTCCCAGCGCTGATCGCGATCCTCTTCGCCGCCGCGGTGCTGGTCTCGGCGGTCGGCTCGGGCATCACCCTGCGCCGCTTCCTCAAGGTCTGAGGCCGGCGTGAGCGCTGGCCGCACGCTGGGCCTGATCATGGCCCTGCTCGCGACGCTCGCCGCCGGGATCTGGCTCGGAGGCCACCCGGCGAAGCTGCCACCGCCGCTGCGCGACGTCTTCGTCGACGAGGCCGGCGGGCTCGTCGCCGAAGCGAGCGAACTGCTCGAGGACAACTACTACCGTGAGGTCCCCGAGCGCGAGCTGACCGACGCCTCGCTGCGCGGCATGGTGCGGGGGCTGCGACGCCGCTACCGCGACCGCTTCTCCGAATACTTCTCGCCCGAGGCGCTGGCCCGCTTCACCGAAGCGATCGAGGGCCGCTTCTCGGGGATCGGGCTGAGCGTGACCCGGGTCCCGGCCGGCCTGCGGGTCCGCCGGGTCTTTCCGCGCTCGCCGGCCGAGCGGGCCGGGATCGAGGTCGGGGAGACGATCGTCGCGGTCGACGGACGCTCGATCGCCGGGCTCTCCAGCGACGCCTCGACGGCGCTGATCAAGGGCCCGGAAGGCACCGAGGTGACGGTCCGGGTCCGCGCCCGCGGTGGTGGCGAGCTGCGGCGCGAGCGCCTGACCCGGGCTGAGATCTCGCTGCCGGTCGTCCAGAGTGAGCTCGAGGTCGTCGGCGGCGAGAAGCTCGGCTACGTCCGCCTCGCCACCTTCAGCGAAGGCGCCCACGGCGCCCTGCGCGGTGCCGTCGAGCGGCTGCAGAAGCGGGGGGCCAGGGGTTTGGTGCTGGACCTGCGCGCCAACGGCGGCGGCCTGCTCGAGGAGGCGGTGCTGAGCGCGAGCGTCTTCCTGCCCGAGGGCGAAGTCGTCGTCAGGACCGAGTCGCGCACGCAGGGCGAGGCCGTCTACAGGACCGAGGGCGGCAACCTGCCGCCGCTGCCGATCGCGGTACTGATCGACCGCGCCACCGCCTCGGCGGCCGAGATCCTCGCCGCGGCGCTGATCGACAACGCCGGCGCCCGCAGCGTCGGCCGGCGCTCCTTCGGCAAGGGCGTCTTCCAGCAGGAGATCGACCTCTCCAACGGCGGCGCGCTGAAGCTGACCGTGGGCGAGTACTTCACTCCCGAGGGCCAGAACCTGGCCGGCGGCGGCATCGAGCCCCAGGTGACGGTTCGCGACCGGCCCGGGACCCGCCGCGACGAGGCCCGCGAACGCGCGCTGGGCACGCTGGCGGCACCCGAATGAGCTTCCGCTGCGCCTTACGTGTCCCATGCCCCCATAAAGCGCACCGGAAGGCGCTGCCGTGAGCCGGCAGGACTGGCGCCAGCACCGGGACCGGCAGCGCTCGCGCGGTCGCGGGCGGCGCTCCGAGCCGAAGACGGCGCGTGAGGCGGTCGAGGCGCTGCTGCGCGAGGAGCTCGGCGGGCGCGGCTTCCGCCCCGCGCTCGAGGTCGAGGCGGGCCGCGCCGCGGACGCGGCGCAGGACGGCGGCGCTCGCCGTCGCGACCTGACCACGCTGCCCACCTTCACCGTCGACCCGGCCACGGCGCGCGACTTCGACGACGCCGTCTCTGCCCAGCGCGCGGATGGCGGCTACCGGCTCTGGATCCACATCGCCGACGTCGCCGCCCACGTCAGGCCCGGCTCGCCGCTCGACCGCGAGGCGAGCCGGCGCGCCAACAGCACCTACGCGCCGGGCGCGGTCGAGCCGATGCTGCCGCGGGCGCTGAGCGAGGAGGCCTGCAGCCTCGCCCCCGGGGTGGAGCGGCTGGCGGTCACGGCGGAGATCGAGCTGAGCGGCGACGGGGTGGTGAGCTCGGCGAGCTTCTACCGCAGCCGCGTCCGCTCCGACGAGCGGCTCGACTACGACCGGCTCGACCTCGTCTTCTCCGGTCGTGCCGCCGCGCCGGCCGGGGTCGAGGAGCCGCTGGCGATCGCCCGCGAGGCCGCCGCGGCACTGGGCGAGCGGCGCAGTGCGACCAGTCTCGACGTCGAGTCCTTCGAGCCCGAGTTCCGCTTCGACGCGGCCGGCAACCCGACCGGGGCGCGCGGGATCGTGCAGACCGAGTCGCACCGCCTGATCGAGCGCCTGATGATCCTCGCCAACGAGCAGGTGGCAGCGCTGCTGGAGCGCAAGCGGGCGCCGGCGATCTACCGCGTCCATCCCCAGCCCGACCCGCGGCGGATCGAGCTGCTGGTCGCGCAGCTGCACGACCTCGACATCCCGGCGCCGGGCCTGCGCGGGACGCCGGCCCCGCGCGAAGCGGGCGAGCTGGCGGCGCAGGCGAGCCGCCTGGTGCTGAGTGAGGCGAAGCGACGCGGGCACGGTCGCGCCGCGTATACATCGCTGGTGCTGCGATCCATGAAGCAGGCCTCCTACAGCGAGCGAAACAGCGGCCACGCCGGGCTGGGCAGCGCCGCCTACTGCCACTTCACCTCGCCGATCCGGCGCTACCCGGACCTGGTCGTGCACAGGGCCCTGCTGGCGGCGCTGGGCGAGGGGGAGGACCCGCCGAGCATCGCCGAGGCGCGTCGCGTCGCCGCCCACTGCAGCGAGCGCGAGCGCGACTCGATGCGGATCGAGCGCCGCGCCGACGACATCTGCGCCGCCTTCCTGCTCGAGCGCGAGTTGGCCGAGCGCTCCGGGACGAGCGCTGCGTTTGCCCAAAATGACGGGGTCGATGCAGCACCCGTCTTCGAGGGCGAGGTCTCGGGCGCGATCCCGGCCGGGGCATTCGTCGCTTTCGGCGGCGAGCTGGGCGACGTCTACGAGGGCTTCCTTCCCGCCCGCCGCCTCGGCGGGGCCGAGCGCTTCGAGCTGAACGAGACCGGCACGGCGCTGGTCGGCGCCGAGTCGAAGCGCAAGCTCCGCCTCGGCGACCCGATATCCGTCCAGGTGGCCCGGGTGGAAGCGACCCGCGGCAGGGCCGACCTCGAGCCGGTGGAGGGCGATCGTGGCTAAGAAGGTCAAGAAGAAGCGCGAGCCGGCCTCGGGCGACGTCGCCACCAACCGCCGCGCCCGGCACAAGTTCGAGCTGATCGAGAAGCTGGAGGCGGGAATCGCGCTGCGCGGGACCGAGGTCAAGTCGCTGCGCAACGGCAAGGCGCAGATGACCGACTCCTACGCGGCGATCGACGATGGCGAGGTCTGGCTGCGCAAACTCCACATCCCCCCCTACGAGCCGGCGAGCCGCGAGAACCACGAGCCGGAACGGCCGCGCAAGCTGCTCCTGCACCGGGCCGAGATCGAGCGCCTGGTCGGCAAGACGGCCGAGCGCGGGCTGACGCTGATCCCGACCAGGATCTACTTCAAGGGCCCGCGGGCCAAGGTCGAGCTGGCGCTGGCTCGCGGCAAGGAGGGGCGCGACCGGCGGCGAGAGATCGCCGAGCGCGACGTGCGACGCGAGGTCGAGCGAGAGTTCAAGGGCAGAATGAGGTAGCTTCGGGACCCCGATGGCTGATTTCGTCAGCGACAACATCGAGTACTTCGTCGCCGGGCTGGTGCTGGCCATCCTCGTGCTCCTGCTGGCGATCAGCGTCGCCCAACGTCGCGGCAAGGCGAAGCAGGCCAAGGGCGGGCCCGCCAAGCCATCTCCATCTCCATCTCCACCTCCTCCCGGAGCGCCGACGCCCCCGGCGGGTACGCCGCAGCAGAGGGGCGCGGCGGCGGCTTCACCGCCCCCGCAGGCGCCGGGGCAGCCGCCGAGCGGCAAGACGAAGCGCAAGCAGGCGCGCGAGCAGCAGCGCGCGGCCCGGGCCGAGCATCGCCAGCGCCGCAAGTCGGAGACCAGGCGCCGTCGCGAAGAGCGGGCGCGCAAGCGAGCCGAGAAGCGACACCGTCCGGTCGGTGGACGCCGCGCCAAGAAGGACGCGGCCAAGGCCGAGCGCGAGCTGGCCGCGGCCCGGGCGGCGCAGGAGCGGGCGCTCTACGAGCAGCAGGGGGCCCAAGCCGGGGCCGCGCTCCAGCAGCCGCCGGCGCAGCCACAACCCGCCTCCGGACTGCCGCCGCAGACCGCGCCCGCTCCAACTCCGCCGCCATCGCCGCCCGCGACCCCGCCGCCACCGGCCCCCATGGCGCCGGCCGGCGGCATTCCGCCGGCCCAGCCGGGCGCCCCGCCGCCCGGCGGCTATGACCCGGCGAGCGCCGAACAGCGGGTGCAGGACAAGGTGGCCGAAATTCAGCGCGAGGAGCAGCGGATCCGCGCCGAGGCCGACCGCCGTATCGCCGAGGCCGAACGGCAGCAGCGCGAGGCCCAGGAACGGCAGGCGCGGGCCGAGTCGGGCCAGGTGACGCAGAGCATGGAGGCGGTGTCCCCGCCGCCCGCCGCACCACCATTTCCGTCGAGCCTGCAGAGCGCCGAGCAGCGGCTGCAGCAGGAGCGCGAAGCGCAGGAGCGCTCGCTGGCCGAGGCGCAGGAGCGCCTGCGTCAGATCGAGCAGCGGACGAAGGAGGCCGAGCGCCGGGCCGCCGAGGCCGAGCGGCTCTCGCGGCTGAAATCCGAGGAGGCCGAGCGCGAGCAGCGGTTGCGGGAGGTCGAGCAGAACGTCGCGCAGGCGGAGCAGCGCGCCCGCGAGGCCGAGCGCCGCGCGGCGCAGGCCGAGCAGGCGGTGCTCGGCGCGGTACAGGGCTCGCCGCCGGCGCAGCCCCAGCCACAGCCGCCGGCCCCGCAGCCGCCTCCCGCTCCGCAGCCGCCACCCGCCCCGCAGCCGCCGATTCCGCAGCCACCGCCTCCGGCGCCCGAGCCACAGCCCGGCCCGCCGCCGGCTCCGCCACAGCAGGATCCCCAGCCGGGCCCGCCACCGCCTCCCCCGCCGCAACCGCCGGCAGCTCAGTCGGGCGAGACGATCGAGCTCAACCAGGTCAGCTTCGAGCAGCTGCGCGGCCACGGCCTCTCGGTGACGCAGGCGACCCGCGTGCTGGCGCACCGCGAGCGGGTGGGGCGCTTCCAGTCGCTCGACGAACTGGACGAGATTCCGGGCCTGCCCAGGGAGTTTGCGGAAGATCTGAAGCGACGCTCGCGGGTGTGAGAGCCCATCCCGGTAGGGGTTCCACTTAACTTTTTTTGAAGACCTGCGGCGGCCGTCCGAGGATGTCGCCGCAAAAAAAGTACAAGACGTTCCACCCCTACCGGGATGGGCTCGCTAAGGAATAGGGCGTGCCCCTGGGACGGTTCAGGACCAAGCGGAGCGGTCACGACGGGGCCGAATCCGCGCCGGTCCTGGGCCGTATCCAGAGGTGCGATATCCCTATCGAGGTAGGTCCTGGTCCTAAAGGCCGTAGGTCTCGAGCAGCTTCAGCCAGATCTCGGAGCGGGTGGGATAGGCGGCTACCGCGTGGCGGAGGTGGGGGAGCGGGGTTTCGCTGACGATTGCGATGGTTGCGGCGTGGAGGAGGTCGGCGGTCTCGAAGCCGGTGAAGGTTGCGCCGACGATCGTTTGCGTGGTTTGGTCGATCACGAGGCGTGAGGTCCCTCCGGTGCCCTTGCCGTAGAAGCTGGCGCCGGCGGTGCCGTCGGTGGGGACGTCGATTGCGCAGGCGTCGATACCCGCTTCTTCGGCCTGCGCGAGCGTCTTGCCGGCGGCGGCGACCTGGGGGTCGGTGAAGGTGACGCGGGGGGCGCCGAGGCCTTCGGCGATCGCCTCGACCTCGCGGCCGAGCATGTTTTCCGCCGCTACCCAGGCCTGGTACTTGCCGATGTGGGTGAGCAGGGCGCGGCCGTTGACGTCGCCGACGGCGTAGAGCCAATCGCGCGCGCCGACCCGCAGGCGCTCGTCGGTCTCGAGGAAGCCGCGCTCGCCCGGCTCGATCCCGGTGGACTCGAGCCCAATCCCTTCCGTGCGCGGCTTGCGGCCGACGGCGACGAGGATCTCCTCGGCCTCGAGCCTGCTGCCGTCGTCGAGCGTCACGGCGACACCCGCCTCTGTCTGGCGCATCCGAGATTCACCCCCCTGGGGTGGGGTCAATGTCGGATGCGCCGCGCGCTCGGCGACTCTCTGGGCGCGGACGCCGGTGCGGACGTCGACGCCGTAGCTGTCGCGCAGCGAGCCGGCCACCTGCTCGCCGGCGAAGGGCTCCTCGCGCGGCAGCAGCTGCCGCTCGCCCTCGACCAGGGTGACGGCGGCGCCCAGCGTCGACCAGGCCTGGGCGAGCTCGCAGCCGACCGGCCCGCCGCCGAGCACGACGATGCTCGCGGGGACGCGCTTGGCGGTGGTCGCGTCGCGGTTGTTCCAGGCGCGCACCGAGTCGAGCCCGTCGATCGGCGGCATCGCGGCGCTGCTGCCGGTGGCGACGACGACGGCCCTGGCGGCGATCAGCGTCGTCTCGCCGACGACGACGCGGCGCTCGCCCTCCAGCCGTCCCTCGCCCCTGAAGAGCTCGATTTCCCGCTGCTCCAGCCAGGGAAGCTGACCGGAGTCGTCGAGGTCGTGGATCACCTCGTCGCGGCGATCGAGGACCGCCTGCGGGTCGAGCTCGCCGGTCACCGCCGCGGCGACGCCCGGGACGCGCCGCGCCTCGGCCAGCAGCTCGCCCGGCCGCAGCAGCGCCTTCGAGGGCATGCAGGCGTAGTAGGAGCACTCGCCGCCGACCAGGTGGCTCTCGACGATCGCGACGCGCAGTCCACCGTCGGCGAGGCGGCCGGCGCAGACCTCGCCGGGAGCGCCCGCTCCGAGGACGATCGCGTCGAATTCGCGTTCCGCCATGCCGGCAACCTACCCGTCCGCGTACAATGAAACGACATAGCACGGGGGCGACAGGCTTCGATCTGGTCGGTCCGTGCGAACGGTCGCAGGTCGAGGTTGCCGGAGGCCTCGTAAAACACCGGCACCAACCAATACGTGCGGACCATGAGTTCGCCCTCGCTGCCTAGTTAGATCTAGGTGAGTGAGAGTCGGCCCTCTCCCGCCCGCGGAGGGGGGCACCGGCTTCAAATTGCGGGCTCACCCGGGCGGATCGCCCCGTCCGCCAGGGGACATTTCAGAGGGCTCTATCTCCCGCAGTGCCCGCCGGCGCGGACCCCGGGAGACGAGACTCAAGCGCCGGCTAAACCTGTAGAAGCCTTCGCGCTACGACCAGACACGTGGGTTCGAATCCCACCGCCTCCATCCACCGCCTCCATCCACCGCCTCCATACGTCGACGACGTCGACCCCCCGTCCGGCGACAGGGCAGCAGACGCGCGGCCATGCCGGGGGGGCCTGCTCGAGGCTCGGGTTGTCGCCGCTCCTACCGGTTCCGCCGCTCGCCGTGTCCAAACTGTCTGTATGACATACTAGATCCGAGATGACACTAAGGACATCGCAGCAGCATTCCCCCGCGAAGGCCCCCGCCAGTGTCAGCACCGCCGAGGCCAAGCGCCGCTTCTCCGAACTCGTCGATCGCGTCGGCGAGGGCGAGCGCTTCCTCGTCTCCCGCCGCGGCCGCCCGGCGGTCGCACTTGTACCGCCGGAACCCGAGCTGCTGGCGCCGCGCCGCGAGTCGCCGCGCGGCCTGGCGACCCTTGCCGGCGCGCTCGCCGAGTGGGACGGGCTCGACGCCGACGTCGCCGAGATCTACGCCGCCCGGTCGGCCAGCGTCGATCGCCCCGCCCCCGAGTTCGACTGAGCCCCCGGCATGTACTGCTTCGACACCGACGTGCTCAGCGCGACGATGCGCCGCGACCCCGACCTGGCGCTGATCCGCCGCCTCGCCGAGCTGCCGCCCTCCGAGCAGTTCACCACCGCGATCACGCTCGGCGAGCTGCTCTACGGCGCCGAGCGCCGCGGCAGCGCTCGCCTGCGCGCGATGGTGCGCGACCTGCTCGGCGGCGCGCTTATCGTCCTCCCCTTCGACGAGGCTGCCGCCGACATCTACGGCCCGCTGCGCGCCCTTCTCGAGGCGCGCGGTGAGCCGCTCGACGAGCCCGACCTTCGCATCGCCTCGATCGCCCTCGCCCGCGACCTCACTCTCGTCACCGCAAACGTCCGCCACTTCGACCGCGTCCCCGACCTCCGCGTGGAGAACTGGCTCGCCTGAGCGATCTCGTAGTCACGAATCGATCAGATCGCCGCCAGGCACTTCGCTAGCTACGGCTTCGTCGTGATTGACGCGCTCAGCTCGGGTGGGGCGCTGAGGGTTTGGAAGACGACGCAGTAGCGCTCGGTCAGCTTCATCAGCGTCGCCAGCTCCTCCTCGCTCGCCTCGGTGTCGAGCTCGAAGCGGAGTCGGATCGCGCGGAAGCCGACCGGCGCCTCGCGGTCGACGGCGAGCGTGCCGCGGAAGTCGAGGTCGCCCTCGGCGCGCACGGTGCCCGACTTGACCGCGATGCCGAGCGAGGTGGCGACGGCGCGCAGGGTCACTCCGGCGCAGGCGACCAGTGCCTCGAGCAGCATGTCGCCGGAGCAGAGCAGGGTGCCGTCGCCGCCGCTGGCGGGGTGCAGCCCGGCCTCGGCGATCGCCCGGCCGGTCCCGACCGAGCAGGAGACCCCATCGCCGAGCGAGCCGCTCGCCGCCAGCGTGACCAGCGCAGCCTCGGGCTCGCGCTCGTAGCGCTCCTTCAGCGGCGCCTGCGTCGCGCGAAGCTGCTCCCGGTCCATGCAGGCAGCCTACGCCGCACGCGACCGGCGCGAGCGCTTGCGGCATCCTGGTCGGCATGGCGATCGCCACCGCTACCACGCTCGGCGTCCAGATGGGCGGGCAGCTGCTGTTCGGGGATGTCTCGTTCAAGCTCGAGCCGCGGGAGCGGATGACGCTCTCGGGGCGCAACGGGGCCGGCAAGTCGACGCTGCTGCGGATGCTGGCGGGCGAGCTGACGCCCGACTCGGGCAGCCTCGTCCTGCAGCGCGGGGCGCGGGTTGCCCTGCACGACCAGCGCCCGCCGCGCGACGCCGAGATCCCGCTCGGCGAGTACGTCTTCGCCGGCCGCGCCGAGATGCTGGCGACCGAGCTGGAGCTGGAGCGGCTGGAGGCCGCGATGGCGGGCGGCGAGGCGGGCGAGGAGACGCTCGCCGCCTACGCCGCCGCGCAGCAGCGGCTCGAGCACGGCGGCGGCTACCGCTGGCGCGACGGCGTGCTGGCCGTGCTGCGCGGCCTCGGCTTCGACGGCGAGGACGCCGAGCGCTCGCTCGCCACCTTCTCCGGCGGCGAGCTGACCCGCGCCTCGCTGGCCCGGGCGCTGGCCGGCCACCCCGACCTGCTGCTGCTCGACGAGCCGACCAACCACCTCGACATCCCCTCGCTGGAGTGGCTGGAGGGCTATCTGGTCGACCTCGACGCCGCCGTCGTCCTGGTCGCCCACGACCGCTGGTTCCTCGAGGCGGTCGGCACCTCGGTGCTGGAGCTGGAGGCGAAGCGGGCGCGCTTCTTCGCCGGCCCCTGGCACGCCTGGCGCACCGAGCAGGCGGCGCGCGAGATCGCCCGCGGCAAGGCGGTCGAGCGCCAGCGGGCCGAGATCGCCCGCATGGAGCGCTTCGTCGAGCGCTTCCGCTACAAGGCGACCAAGGCGCGCCAGGCGCAGTCGCGGCTGAAGCAGATCGACAAGATCAAGCGCGACGGGGTGGAGGTCGAGCAGCGCGACAACCGCCGCCTGCGCTTCTCCTTCGCCCAGCCGGAGCGGCCGGGCCGGGTGGTGCTGAAACTGGTCGGGGCGAGGATCGAAGTGCCGGGACGCACCCTGCTCGCCGACGCCCGGCTCGAACTCGAGCGCGGCGAGCACGCCGTCCTCGTCGGCCCCAACGGCGCCGGCAAGACCACCCTGATCGAGACCCTCGCCGGCCGCCGCGAGCCGGCCGCCGGCTCGGTCCGCCGCGGCCACAACGTCAAGCTCGGCTACCTCTCCCAGCACGCCGACACGGCGGCGGGGGAGGGGACGGTGCTCGACGCGGCGCAGCGCGAGACCGGGCTCAGCGGCCAGAAGGCGCGCGACCTGCTCGGCGGCTTCCTCTTCTCCGGGTCCGATGCGCAGAAGCAGCTGAGCGAGATCTCCGGCGGCGAGCAGCGGCGGCTCTCGCTGGCGATCCTGGTCGCCTCCGGCGCCAACGTCCTGATCCTCGACGAGCCGACCAACCACCTCGACGTCGAGAGCCGCGAGGCGCTCGAGGACGCGCTGCTGGCCTTCGAGGGCGCGGTCGTGCTCGTCTCCCACGACCGGGCGCTGCTCGAGGCGGTCGGCAGCCGCACCCTGGTCTGCGAGGACGGCGAGCTGCGCAGCCATCCGACCGGGTGGGCGGAGTACCAGCGGGAGCGGGACGAAAGAGAGGCCGCGTCCACCGCGGCCGCGCAGGAGGCGAAGCCGGCGCCCGAATCGGCGGCCGGCCGCAACGCCGGCCGGGAGGCGAAGAAGGCGGCCCGCAAGGCGGGGCGCCTGGCCGAGCGGATCGAGCGGGCCGAGGCCGAGCTGCGCCAGATCGAGGACGAGCTCGCCGACCCCGGAGCCTGGTCGAGCCCGGGCCGCGCCGAGCGCGCCGGAGAGCGCCACGCCGCGGCGAAGCGCTCCGTAGCCGACCTCTACGCCGAGTGGGAAGAAGCCGAGGAAGTCGTCAAAACTGACTGACGGTTCCAGGGGTCGCCAGGCAAGGACGCAGTGAGCGTGGCGTGCTCTGCACGCG
>JBBDTK010000144.1:0-15891 GCA_040904405.1 Solirubrobacterales bacterium
GGTGGGGCTCGGCAACGGCGGGGTCGGGCTCGGCGGGGGCGGCGGCGGTGGCGGCGGCGGTGGCGGCGGCGGTGGCGGGGTCGGCGGTGGCGGGGTCGGCGGTGGCGGGGTCGGCGGTGGCGGCGTCGGCGGTGGTGGTGGCGGCCGGGTCGGCGGTGGCGGGGTCGGCGGTGGGACCCTCGGTACTGCCGTTGCCGCCGGGCTCGGCGCCGACGCCGGCCAGCGCGCGGATCATCCCGAAGGCGGAGAGGTCGACCCCGACCGGTTCGAGGCCGGCTGCCTTGACCGGCGCGAGCAGGGCGGAGACCATCTCGCGCCGCGCCGCGACCACGATCACGTCGACCTGGGGCGTCGAGCCTTCCTCGGCGGGCACGCCGCCGACCACCTGGTGCTCGAGCACGGCCCCCTCGAGCGGCATCGGGATCACCTCCTGGGCCTGGAAGCGGATCGCCGCCTCCATCTCCTTGTGATCCTCGATCGCCGGCATCCGCACGGTGCGCACGACCACTCCCTGGTTGCCGACGCCCAGCCGCACCCGCTTGGAGAGCTTGTGCTCGGCGAAGAGCGACTTCAGGGCCGCGGCGACGCCATCGGGCTCGGTCACCTCGCCCTCGTGGAACGCGCCCGGGGCGAGCGGGCCGACCGCCGCGGCAGCCAGCTCGGCGGTGCCGTTCAGGCGCAGCTCGGCCGCGGCGACGCTGCCGGCCTCGATGTCGACGCCGACGATCCCGTCGGCCTTCTGTTTCTTGGAAAGTCGGAGCACGCCTTCCCCTCATCGACAGATCCACCACAGAACTTTCGTCCTGCAAGTACTCATTTCTGGGAGAACCTGGACGGACGATCTAGTGCCGTATCGCCGGGTCCGCGGGTCGATCGCAGCTTTTCCCGGGTCATAGCCCTGAAAAAGCTGCGATGAGCTCAGAACGCGGTCAGATACCAGTCGACGAGCTCGTCGCCGGCGAGCAGGCCGACGACGCCGCCCAGCGCCAGGAAGGGGCCGAAGGGGATCGCCCGCTTGCGCGCCGCCGCCCCGTGGCGGGCGATCAGCGCCAGGCCGACCAGCGAGCCGGCCAGCAGGGCGACGACGATCGCCGGCCCGACGTCGCGGCCGAGCAAAAGCCCCATCGTGGCGGCGAGCTTGACGTCGCCCAGCCCCATCCCGCGCGGGTAGGCGAGCGCGGCGGCAAAGAAGAGGCCACCCGCCGCGACCGCGGCGATCGCCCGCTCCGGCAGGCTTCCGGGGTCGGTGGCAGCGGCGATCGCCACTCCGATGACCGCCGCGACCAGCAGGACCTTGTCGGGGATGATCCGCCGCTCGAGGTCGGTCAGCGTCACCGCCGCCAGCGTCGTCACCAAGACGAGCCCGAGCGCGACCTCGGCCGGGTCGTCCCAGAGGACCAGGGCGGTCGCCGCGTAGAGCGCCCCCAGCGACAGCTCGACCAGCGGGTAGCGCGGCGAGATCGGCGCTCCGCAGCAGCGCGCCCGCCCCCGCAGCAGCGCCCAGGACAGGACCGGCACGTTGTCGTGGGCGGCGATCTGCGCCCCGCAGACGGGACAGCGCGAGCGCGGCCCGACGATCGACTCGCCGCGCGGGACGCGATGCGCGACCACGCTGACGAAGCTGCCGGCCACCAGCCCCCCGAGGAAGGCCAGCGCGGCGACGGCGGCCACCGGCTAGCCCCCGTCGATCGGAGTGCTGGTGTCGACCTCGATCCGGGTCGGGTTGTCCGGGTGGTCGTACATGACCGGGATCGCGTCCGCCGAGGTGTTGCTGCGCTCGACGCTGAGCGCGACGCCGATCCGGTCCCCGGCCGGGATCGTGTGGGGAGCTTCCTCGAAGGCCATCGTCAGCCGCACCTTGGTCCAGGCGTTTCGCCACCAGTATTCGTTGTCCTCCGGGGTGTAGGTCCAGTAGGGGGCGCCGCCGGCCGCGTTGGTCAGCAGCGTGTCGGTGGCGGCGAGCGGCTCGCCCTCCTCGTGGCGCTCGAAGAGGTAGATGCAGAGCGTCCCGGTGTGGAGGCTGTCGTTGAGGCTCCGCGTGTAGAACTCGATCGTCACGTCGCCTTCCATCGTGAATTCCGATTCCAGCGGGTCGCTCACCCAGCGGTGCACCTGGGCCTCGGGGTTGGTGGTCCCTTCCGGGTCGTAGTGGCAGCCGCTGGTGTCGTCGCGGAGGATCTGCACGCCCTTGTCGGTGTCGGGGTTCGGCTCCAGGTAGGAGTCGTCGGAGTAGTCGTAGAGCGGCGGGTCGCCGGGGTCTTCCGGCGCCGGGTCTGGCGGCGTCCCGAGCAGCAGCGCGTCGGGCGCGCCCGCGGTGGAGCCGGTCTGGGGCCCGTCGGCGCAGGTGCCGAGCGTGTTGTGGAGCAGGTGATCTTCCGTGATCTCCTGCCGCGCCGTGGAGCCGCTGTCCGCGCACGGGGTGTCGGCGAGGAAGAACTGCTGCGCGGTGACCACCTCGCCGCCCGGCCCCGGGGCCGGGTCGTTGGCCTCGCTGTCGGTCGGGTCGACGAAGTCCGACTGCACTTCGACGTAGCCGCGCTCGGCCGCCAGGTTGCCGGGGGTGTCGAGCTTGACCGCGACGACGACCTGCTTGAAGTCCTGTTCGCCCGGGCAGTCTTCTTCGGAGCAGCTCTCGTCGTTGCGCCAGACCACGTAGCGGTGAACCTTGCCGCTGACGTCGCCGCTGACGAAGGAAGCCGGGCCGGGATCGACGGCGCCGCCCTCGACGAAGCCGCCGCCGTAGAGGCTGCCGCCGTTGACGACGAGCTTCTCGTAGTCGCCCGGCGGCTCCCGGGTCAGCGCGAAGGTGGCATTGGCGGCGTTGACCCGGTAGTTCGGATTCAGCGGGTTTTCCGAGTGCGGCGGCGTCGCGGTCAGCGCCAGTTCCTCGTTGGTCATGCCGCGCAGCTCCTCCATCTCCTGCTGGGCGCGGTCCAGCGCGACCTGGGTCGCCTTCGCCCGCTGGGTGTTTTTGGTGGCGGAGCCGAGCAGCCCGAAGGTCGCCATCGCCCCCAGCATCAGGATCAGGGTGGCGACGACCACCTCGACGATCGTGAAGCCGCTCTGCCCGTGGCTCACCCGCTCCACCTCAGCTCTCCAGGATCGCGTTGCGCAGGCTGGCGCCGTCGGAGACGGTGAGGTCGGCCGGCCCGCTCGGGTTGGGTATGTGAAGGGTGACCCCGACGTAGGTGGGCTCTGCGGCGCTCGGGGAGTAGCTGAACACGTTGGAGTCGTCGATGCCGCTGAAGATCGTCGTCGCGGTCCCCCCTTCGAACACACCCGGTTCGGTCTCGGTTCGCGAGCACGAGGTGGTCGTGCAGGCGTAGGTCACCTGGCATTCGATCGACGGCTCGCTTTCGGGAGCGGCGTCGCCGCCGCAGGAGGTACGGCGCACGTAGGTGCGGAAGGACACTTCGGAGGCGCTCGCTTTGTCGACCGCGACGCCGCTGCGGATCTCGCGGGTCAGCCGTTCCAGCACCCAGCGGGCGGTCGAGACGTTCTGCGCCCGCTTGCTCACCTCGGGCTGGCTGCGCATCGAGCTGATCACCATCGAGCCGGTCGCGCCGAGCAGGACGACGCCCATCGCCGCGGCGACCAGCAGCTCGACCAGGGTGAGGCCCGACTCGGGCCCGCCGGCGGCGAGCCTGGCGCCCAGCCGGCTCATCGACGCCCCCGCCGCGCGGCGGCGCTCTTGCGCTTGCCCTTGCCGCCGACCACCTTGAAGCGGCGCTTCGCGTGCCGCGCTTCCCAGGCGCCGGCCGCGTTGACGGCCTTGACCCTGAAGAGGTGCTTGCCGGGGGGCAGCCGCCGCAGCCGCGTGGGGGAATCGCAGCGGCGCCAGCGGCGGCGGTCGAGCTTGCAGATGAAGCGGGTGCCGGGCTGGCCGGTCGAGTCGGTGAAGCGGAAGACCGCCCGGCGCTTGCGCGTCTTGAAGGCCGGTCCGAAGGTGATCCGCGTCTTCGGGGCGACGAAGGCGATGCCGCCGCTGTGGAACTGGGGCAGGCCGCCGCTGCCGCCGGCGCTGCTGCCGCCGCCGGAGCCGTCCCCGGACGGCGGGGGCGGCGATCCGCCGCCTTCTTCTCCGCCGCCGCCTTCTTCTCCGCCTCCCCCTTCTTCTTCTCCACCTTCTTCTTCCGCCTCTTCCTGCGTGTAGGCGATGCCGTTCGAGCAGGGGGAGACGATGCCTTCCGCTTCCGCGGTCGCGTAGAAGCTGGTCGTCGATGCGGCGGCGACGGCCACCGGGATGCCCGGTTCCGCCAGCTCTTCGCTGCTGCCGCCGGCCGGTTCGCCGCCCGGGCCGCTCGCCTGCTCGCCCGAGCAGTCGGAGGTCTCGTAGAGCTTGACCTCCGTCCCCGCGGCCGCCTGGCCGAGCACCGCCGGCTCGGTCGATTCGCCGGGCGAGGGGGGATCGGTGCCTTCGAGGTTCGGCGCCGGCGGGCCGATTTCGAGTTCGGGGTCGTTCCCCACCGACATCAGCAGGGTGCCGGCGGCCGTGCGCAGGTAGACGTCGTCCTCGGCGGCGAAGTCGTCGTCGACGGTCAGCCGCTCGTCCGTCACGAAGAAGGCGTGCGAACCGTCCTCGGAGAGGCCGTGAAGCCTCGCCGGGGAGGGACCGTTGCCGCCGATCGTCCCGGTCGAGATCAGGGTGGTGACGCCGCCGGCGCGGTCGTAGATGTCGAGGCTTTCGTCTTCGTCAGTGGGGACCTGCTGCTCGGCCGTACGGAAGAAGACGTGCGAAGCGTCGTTCGCGGCGCCGGCCAGGAAGGCGTCCTCGTCGGCGCTGGACCCCGCCGGGCCGGTCGAGACGAGGCTGGTGACGCCGCCCGAGCGCCGGTAGACGTCGCGGGACGCGTCGGTGTCCTCGCCGGTCAGCGACTCGGTGGTGCTGAACAGGACCGCGGCGGTCGAGCCGTCGGGAGAGGCCCACTCGAATTCGACCGGTACCTCCGCGTTGCCGCAGCCCGGCGCGCAGGCCGAGTCGCCCGCCGAGATCAGCGCGGTGGCGCCGCCGGAGCGCTCGTAGACGTCCTGGGCCGCGTCGGTGTCGGCGCTTTCGTCGAGACGCTCGGCGGTCCGGAAGTAGACGGCGCCGCCGTCCGCCGAGTTCCCGGCGTAGGTCGCGTTGAGCTCGCCGTTGCCGCCGTCCGGCCCGGTCGAGACCAGGGTCGCGGCGCCCCCGGACCAGTCGTAGACGTCCTGGGCTTCGTCGCTGTCGGCGCCCGTGAGCCGTTCGCGGGTCTCGAAGAAGGCGTGCGTGCCGTCGTTGGAGGCGCCGCCGAAGGCGGGGTTGCACTGACTCTGCGTCAGCCCGCCTGGGCATTCCCCCGCGACGGAGACCAGCTCGGTCGTCGCGGCGGCGATGTCGCGCATGTAGATGTCCACCGAGCCGTCTTCGTCGCCCGCGACGAGTCCCTCGCTGGTCGTGAAGAAGACCCTGTCGCCGGCCTCCGAGGCCTGCTTGAAGATCGCCACGTTGGCGCCGTTGCCGCAGCCGGATTCGGCGCATGAGGCGTCGCCCCGCGAGACCAGCGCCGTCGTGTTGGCGTCGATGTCGCGCATGTAGACGTCGGTGGAGTCGTCCTCGTCGTCCTCGCTCAGCCGCTCGGCGCTGGCGAAGAAGACCTTGCCGCCGGCGGCGGCGATGCCGCCCGGCACGAAGCCCGCGTCCTCGGCGCCGTTGCCGCAGCCGGATTCGGCGCATGAGGCGTCGCCCCGCGAGACCAGCGCCGTCGTGTTGGCGTCGATGTCGCGCATGTAGACGTCGAGCGCCTCGTCGGTGTCCGCCGGGACCAGCGACTCCACCGTCGAGAAGAACACCCGCGTGCCGTCCGCCGCGGCGCCCGCGTACTGCACGTCGTGGGCCTGGTTGCCGCCGCTCGACCCCACCGAGACGAGCCGGGTCACGTATTCGTTGCCGACCGCAGGGTCCCGGGAGCGCTCGTAGACGTCGCGCCTGCCGTCGGTGTCGCCGGGGACGAGCTTCTCGGTGGTGGAGAAGAAGACGATGCTCCCGTCGGCGGAGGAGCCCTCGTAGCGGGCGGGGGCGGCCTGCGCGAGTGGCGCGGCCAGCGCGAGCGCGAAGAGTGCCGCGATCGCGACAAAGGCCGCGCGGCCCAGGCGGTTCCGCGGGGCCGCGGCGGCTCCGCCCGCGGCGCCCAGGCGGTTCCGCGGGGCCGCCACGGTCGCTCGTGCGGACAGAGCTGTCGACTCAAGAGACATCGTCTTCCTATCGGCTGCGATCGGCCATCCGTTTAGGCGACCCTGGACGCCTGGCCCATGAATGGGCGGAAGCGTCCAGGGAGCGGAACCCGGCGCCGCCCAATCGCGGCTGGCCGAGCGCTCAAGCACGAAGGGCGGGCCAGATGGCCCGCCCCTCGGATGCTTCACGCTTGGCTAGGCCAAAGCGATGCGGTCAGGGCTGTCAGTCCCAGAAGCCGTCGCTCGGGCAACCGCCCACGCCGACCGCCACACACGGGAACGTGATCGTTCCCGCTGCGTTTTTGACGCTGAATTCCTGAGTCGCTTTACTACCTTCGATCGTGATCGTGTAGCTGTCCGCGCCTGGCGCGGGTTCGAGCGCTCCTCCTTCGCCCTCGTTCGCGAATTCCGCGCTGCTCAGCGTTGGCTCGATTGCTTCCAGTTTCGGTACGGTCGCGCCAACGTAGGTGGCGTTGTCGGTGAAGTACGTCTCCATCGCGACCTGCGCCGAGTGCACGTACTCCTTGGCCTTGGCGTCGCCGGCCTTGTCTTTCTGGTTGAAGAACGCCGGCAGCGCGATCGCGGCCAGGATTCCGAGGATCAGCATGACAACGAGGAGCTCGATGAGCGTGAAGCCCGACTCCCTGTCGCCACTGAGCCGGGCGCCTACTTTGGCCCGGAGGTTCTGGAGAAACATTAGGTACCTCCTATGGTCCTAATCGTTTGAGCCAGAGCCCCGTGTGAAGCCACGTGGTGTCTGTCGACCCCGGTGGTAGCCCGGCCGGCTCCGCGAACGGAGCCCCGACAGCTTTGCGCCCCCGCCTCACGGCGGGTTTGCCTTTTGGCACCGAGGCACTGGCAGATCATTACAACCCCCCATCGACCGCTGCCCACGAGACTTTATCCCCGAAATTGAGGCTTCATCGCCCCCAGCTCCCCAAAATTAGGGGCCTCACAGCGCAAAACTCAGGGTTCCCGCTCCGAGACACCCGCCGGGCTACAGCCGCTCTTCCCGCATTTCGTCGAGGATCTCCATGCTTGATCGCGTCTCCGGCATGCGCCGTCGGACGTAGTCGGCGCATAGCGGCACCGTGAAGTCGACCTCTCCCCTGCGGGGCGCGTAGATCAGGCTTGCCTTGATCAGCCGGTCGCGAGAGACGGAGACCGACTGAGGCTCGCCGCCGAGAACGGCAGCGATCTCGGCGGTGCGCTGGGGGCCATCGCCGAGCGAGGCGAGTGCTGCCAAGTACCGGCTCTCGGTGAGCGGGAGCTTGCCGATGCGCTGGCTGAAGAAGTTCTCGTCCAGGTAGTCGCGGGCGACCGGTCGGGCCGCGTCGACATCGGCCGAGGCGATCGTCTCGCCGCTGCCGATCTTCCAGATCGCTCGGCCGTACTCCTGGAGGAAGTACGGGTATCCCTCGGTCGCCTCGACGACACAATCCAGGGCATTCGCCTGCCAGCGCACTCCGCGCTCCCGGGCCGGCTCCTCCAGCGCAGCCCGTGACGCGGCGGCGTCGAGTGGCCCGACGGAGCGGAACTCGAACCCGCGCTCCGCATAGCTCTTGGCCTCCGCCGTCAACTCCGGCAGCAGCGGCAGGCCGCCGCCCACGAGAGCGACCGGCAGCCCCTTCTGCTTCGCCCGATGCAGCCCGACGATCACCGCGGCGAGATCGGGCCGCGACAGGTTCTGCATCTCGTCGAGAATCAACGCGAAGCCGCTGTCGCTCTCCCTGGCGGCTGTTCCCACCTCCACCAGCAGATCGCGCATGTCCTCCGCCAGATCGCCTGAGTCGGCGACACCTTCCAGAGTCTCGACATCGAGGCTGAACGCGACATCGCCGACCGTGACCGTGAACGCCTTGAGCGCCCTCATCGCGCGCCGGACCGCGTTGCCGGCCCGCTTCGTGCTGCTCATTTCGACCAGAGCCCGCCGGGCAGACTTCGCGATCACGTCCGCGATCCGCGATTCCTCGGTGACCTCCCTAGCTTCGCCCTTCCAACCGGCGTCCTCGCAGAGCCCCTCGAACTCGTTGAGCAGCACCGTCTTGCCCACCCCTCGCAGGCCGGTGAGAATCAAGTGCTTCTGGGTGCCTCCCTGGCCCAGCTGGTCGAGCAGTTCGGCGAAATAAGCGAGCTCCGCCTCCCGGCCCGCCAGAAATGGCGGCCGAGCCCCCATGTCCGGCGTGTACGGGTTGCGGCTGTCACCTGTTCTCGGCATCTATAACAATGTATAACAGACTTTGTTATACATAGATATATTTCTATATATAGCTGCTTTTGGCACCCCCCAGCGAGGTGACGGACGTCAAAGCCCTGCGCGCGGCTCGAGTGATGTCGCGTCGTCGAGGAGGGCCGAGCCCACTTTGTGTGCGTATATTCACACAGCCCCTTCGGCAGGCTCCTTGTGTGACTATTGAAATAATCGCTCTGCATCCGCTAATGTATGAATATGGCAACAGACAGCGGAACAGGGTCGCGTAGCTGGTCCATCCATAACCCTGCTGACCTCGGCCGGGCGATCGCCGGAGTGCGAGCGGAGCGGGGGCTGACGCAGGAGGTTCTTGCCAAGGCGATCGCGGTCGAGCGCGGCTATCTGGCGCGGCTTGAGGCGGGCGCCTCGCAGCTCGTGCTCGAGCGTTCCATCCGCGCCCTGCGGCGCATGGGGGCGACGATCACCGTCTCGCTCCCCCCGGACGATGGCCAAGCCTGAGCAGCTCGGCGTCTGGCTGGACGGCGTCCACGTCGCACACGACGGTTCACACGCAGGCGCCCACCGCTTGGATCGATCGGACAGCTCTCGCCAAATCCGCACCGTCAACCGAGGCTTTGGCTTCCGCTGCGCCCACGCCCTGCCGACCCCACTCTGGCGAACCGCCTTCTCCACGCCGGCCGCGCGACGCCACGAGAGCCCCGCGTTGTAGCGCAGCGTTCCTTGATCGTCGGCGTGACCGTCAATCTCGATCGTCGCCAGCGCGGAAGCGGCAAAGGCTGCCCTCCACTTTCAACCTTTCATCTCCGGCCTTGCTTCGTAAGGTTAAGGACCTAAGCTTACGAAACCCTCGTCGCTTCGAAAGGTTATGGGCCGGGGCTCAGCGGATCTGTCGTGTCAGTGCCCTGCGCCGGTCGAGGCCTCCGCCTCGCAGGGCTGACCGGTGTGCTCGCAGATCACCTTCAGATCCCGGTCAAAGCACCAGAGGACGACCTCCGGCCCGGCGGCCTCGGCAACGGCGGCGATCAGGAAATCGATCGCCGGGCGACGATGGCTGCCGTCGGAGGCCTCCGCGAGCTCACGCTGAACCGTGAGCGCTCGCTCGACGCCGGCGCCCTCCAGGGGCATGCGCTCGAGCGGCGCAAACAGGCCATCGAAGCGCTCCCCATAGCTTGCCGCGGTCTCGGCCCGATGCATCGCCTCCAAGACCACCGGGACGCAGGTGACGATCTCGCCCTGCTCGTAGCGATCGGCAAGCTTCTCCCGTATGTCGAGGCGGTCGGCCTTCTGCGACCAGGCCCAGATCGAGGTATCGGCGAGGTAGCGGGGCACCGCTAGACCCGCGGCCGGCGCTGCTCCCGCAGCTCCTCCGGCGTGATCAGCCCCAGCGAGCCGGAGCGAATCTGCGCCGCCCCTCGGCGCAGCAGCTCTCCGCGGCTGACGACGCGGAGAGCCTCGTTGACGGTCTCCTTGTATCCCATCGTCCCCAGCACCTCTCGGGCTTCCTCGAAAGCGGGAACGTCGATCTCGATCGTCGTCCGGTGGATTGGAACTGCATTGCTCATGCCCATGAATATATCAAGAAAGCGCCGTGATATATATCGGCTTAGGCCCTCCCTATAAGGATATAGAAGGCTTGAGGGGGCTCAGCGGATCTTGTCGTAGAGGCTGAAGATCGGCAGGTACATCGCGATCACGATGAAGCCGACTATGCCGCCGACGAAGACGATCATCAACGGCTCGATCAGGGCGGTCAGCGCCTTCACCTTGGCGTCGACCTCGGCCTCGTAGAAATCGGCGATCTTGCTCAGCATGTGCTCCAGCTGGCCGGTCTCCTCACCGACCGCGACCATGTGGCCGACCATCGGCGGGAAGATCTCGTTGCGCTGGATCGGCGCCGCCAGCGAGCCACCGCGCTTGGCGGCCGCGTAGACCTCGTCCATCGCCTGCTCGAGCACCACGTTGCCGGCGGTCTCGCCGGTCAGCTTGATCGCCTGCAGCATCGGCACGCCCGCCGAAACCGACCCAGCAAAGGTGCGCGACCAGCGGGCCAGCGCCACCTTCTGGATCACGTCGCCGATCTGGAACGGGATCTTCAGCAGGAATCGGTCCCAGATCTCCTTGCCCCGATCGGTGCGCTTCCATTTGAAGAAGGCGATGAACGAGACGACGAGCAGGGGAAAGATGATGAACCAGTAGTTCGTGATCGCGTCCGAGGCGGAGACGCAGACCTGCGTCGGCAGCGGCAGCCCCGAGGCTTCCTCCGGGTTTTCCGCGGCCAGTTCTTCGAAGATGCCGGCGAAGACCGGGATGATGAAGGTGACGATCGCCAGCAGCACCACGATCGCGAAGCCGAAGACGAGCGCCGGGTACATCATCGCCGATTTCACCTGGCGCCTCAGGTTGTCGGTTTTTTCCACCTGGAAGGCAACGCGATCGAGCGCGTCCTCGAGCCGTCCGGATTCCTCGCCGGAGCGGACCATCGCCCGGTAGAGCCTGTTGAAGACCTCTGGGTGGCGCTCCATCCCCTGCTCCAGCGTGCTGCCCGACTCGACGTCGGCTCGCAGGCCGGCGGTGGCCTCTTCGATCCGGTCGTCCTGGGTCTGCTCTTCGAGCGTGTGCAGGGTGCGCAGCATCGGCATCCCGGAGGCGACCAGGGTGGCGAACTGGCGCGAGAAGATCGCCAGCTCGCGCATGTCGACGCCCTTCCAGCGGCGGAAGACGTCCTCGATCTTGAACGGCTCGCGCTTCTCGCTGACGTCGAGGACGATCAGGCCGCGGTTGCGCAGCTGCTCGCTGACCTGCGCCTTCGACTCGGCCTCGAGCTCGCCGGCGGTCGCCGCCCCGGCCACGTCCATCGCCCGGAAGGCGAAGGTGGTCGCCCCGGCCACGGCCTAGCCCACCGGGGAGTAGTCGGGCGGCGCCACCGGCGCGCCGCCGAGCAGGCGTTTGAGCTCCTCCGGCACCGAGGCGCGCTGCTCGGCCAGCGAGCGGCTGACCGTGCCGGCCCGCACCAGCCGCACCAGGTCGGCGTCCATCGTCTGCATCCCGACCGCGCCGGAGGTCTGCACCGCAGCGTAGATCTGGTGCGTCTTGCCCTCGCGGATCAGGTTGCGGATCGCCGGCGTCGGCACCAGCACCTCGGTGGCGACGACGCGGCCGAGGCCGTCGCTGGTCGGCAGCAGCTGCTGGGTGACGATCCCCTGCAGCGCGATCGAGAGCTGGGTCCGCACCTGCCCCTGCTGCTGGGGCGGGAAGACGTCGATGATCCGGTCGACCGTCTGCGCGGTCGACTGCGTGTGCAGGGTGGCGAAGACGAGGTGGCCGGTCTCGGCCGCGGTCAGCGCGGTGGAGATCGTCTCCAGGTCGCGCATCTCGCCGACCAGGATCACGTCCGGGTCCTCGCGCAGGGCGGCGCGCAGGCCGAGCGAGAAGTCGGGCGCGTCGGACCCCACCTCGCGCTGGTTGACGATCGAGCGTTTGTGCTGGTGCAGGAACTCGATCGGGTCCTCGATCGTCAGGATGTGGTCCTGGCGCTCGCTGTTGATCACGTCGATCATCGCCGCCAGCGTCGTGCTCTTGCCGGAGCCGGTCGGGCCGGTGACCAGCACGAAGCCGCGCGGTTTGGCGGCCAGCTCGCGCAGCACCTGCGGCACCTTCAGCGAGTCGAGGCTGGGGATGTCCTGCGGCACCAGGCGGAAGGCGGCGCTGACCGAGCCGCGCTGGAAGAAGCAGTTGACGCGGAAGCGGGCGACGCCGGGGATCGCGTAGGCGAAGTCGAGCTGTTTGCCCGTCTCGAAGCGTTTGCGCTGGTCGTCGTTGAGGATCGAGTAGACGACCTCGCGGGTCTCCTGGCCGGAGAGCAGCGGGAAGTCCTCCATCGGCACGATCTTGCCCTTGTCGCGCATCGAGGGGTGGGCGCCGGCGGTGAGGTGCACGTCGGAGGCCTGCACCTCGACCATCCGGGCGAGCACCGCTGCGAAGTCGAAGTCCATGCTCACCTAGATCGGCCTCCAGACCCAATTCCTGAATGCCGAGCGCCGACTGCCTGCGCTCATCGCAGCATTTTCGGGTCCATAGCCCCTAAAAAGCTGCGATGAGCTTGGGAGGGGGCGCACGTCTGGCTCAGGCCGTGACACGGAGGACCTCCTCGAGGCTGGTCAGGCCGCGGCGGACCTTGTCGATGCCGTCTTCGCGCAGGGTGAGCATGCCCTCCTCGCGGGCGGCGGTGGCGATCTCGGCCTCGGGCTGCTGGGAGACCGCCATCTCCTTGATCCGCTCGCTCATCCGCATCACCGAGAAGATCCCGACCCGGCCCTTGTAGCCGCTCTGGTTGCAGCGGGCGCAGCCAACCGACTCGTAGGCCTCGATCTCCCCGCCGACCCGGATCTCGGCCTCGGCCAGGGCCTCGGGCGACACGATCGTGCGCCGCTTGCAGTGGGTGCAGAGCTTGCGCGCCAGCCGCTGCGCGACCACGCAGTCGACCGCCGAGGCGATCATGAAGGCCTCGATCCCCATCTTGGTCAGGCGGGTGATCGCCCCCGGCGCGTCGTTGGTGTGCAGGGTGCTGAGCATCATGTGGCCGGTCAGCGCCGCCTCGATCGCGATCCGGGCGGTCTCGCCGTCGCGGATCTCGCCGACCATCACGATGTCGGGGTCGGCGCGCAGCATCGAGCGCAGCCCGGTGGCGAAGTCCAGCCCCGCCTTGCGGTTGACGTTGATCTGGTTGATGCCGGAGAGGCGGTACTCGACCGGGTCCTCGATCGTGATCACGTTCTTCTCCACCTCGTTGAGCTGCTGCAGCGCCGCGTAGAGGGTCGTCGACTTGCCCGAGCCGGTCGGGCCGGTGACCAGGACCGCGCCGTAGGCCTGCTTGAAGGAGTCCTCGAAGCGCTCGCGGGCGGCGCCGTCCATGCCCAGCTCGTCGAGGCCGATCTGGGCGTTGGCGGTGTCGAGGATGCGGATCGTCGCCCCCTCGCCGCGCTGGGTCGGCAGGGTGGTGATACGCAGGTCGACGCGGCGGTCCTCGACCGTGACGCTGACCCGGCCGTCCTGCGGCACCCGCTTCTCGGCGATGTTGAGGTCGCTCATGATCTTCACCCGCGAGACCACCGCGTTGACCATCCGCTTCGGCACGTGGGCGGCCTCGCGCAGCACTCCGTCGACGCGGAAGCGCACCCGCATCTCCTCTTCGCCGGGCTCGAAGTGGACGTCGGAGGCCCCCTCCCCCACCGCCTGGCCGAGGATGCTGTAGACGAGCTTGATCACCGGCGCGTCCTCGGCGCTGACCTCCATGTCGGCGACCGCGGCGAGCTCGTCCTGGGTCTCTTCTTCGCCCTCGGTGACCGCCTCGCTGACGGCGCTCTGCAGCGTGTTGAGGCGGGCGATCAGCGACTCGATGTCCTCCTCTGCGGCGACCGCGACGCGGCAGTCGAGCGAGGTCGCGATCTGGATGTCGTCGACGGCGAGCACGTTGGTCGGGTCCGACATCGCGACCAGCAGCGTCTCCTTGTCGACGAAGCCGACCGGCAGCGCCCGGTAGCGGCGCGCGGTGTTGACCGGGATCATGTTGGCGGCCGCCATGTCGACCTGGTAGGCGGAGAGGTCGATGTGGTCGAGCCCGTAGCGCTCGGCGACGGCGCGCGAGAGCTGGTCGGCGTCGATCGCGCCCTGCTCGATCAGCAGCTGCTCGGGCGGGCGGGCGGCGGTGCGGGCCTGCTCGATCGCCTGCCGGGCGGCCTCGTCGCTGACGTAGCCGAGGTCGACGATCACGTCGGTGACGAAGCCGCTGGAGCGGCCGCGGGCGCGCGGCGGCGTCAGGCCGGGGGTGCCGCCGGCGTCGGGGTCGAGGGCCGGCGCGGTCGAGTCGCCGGAGTCGGGGACGGGGCGCAGGTGGTTGGGGAAGTCCCGCGGGTCCATCTCAGCCCCTCACGCTGGTCCCCTCGGCCATGATCAGTTCGCCGTTCTGGACCACGAGCTTGCAGACGAAGTAGTCGGCGCCGCCGAGCGTGAGGGTCGCGTTCTGGGAGACGTTGATCGTCCTGGTTTCGGCGTCCCAGGGGTTGGTCGAGGTCCGTTTCTTGGTGTAGGTGTCGACTTCGCTCGGGTCTTCGCAGGTCAGCTCGAGGCGGCAGTTGGAGTTGTTCGTCGCGATGTCTTCCGGCGGGATCACCGGCGGCAGCGTCCTGTTGCCTTCGATGACTTCGCCGCCGCAGTCGGGTTCCGGGGCCGACCCACCGACGCCGTGGCGGACATCGCCGCAGATCGTGCCGCTGCCGTCGCTCTCGATGTCTCCGTTGGTGCCGATGTTGGTGCGGATGTCGGGCGTCCCTTCCAGGGTGATGCTGGACTGGCCGATCAGCTGCTCGTCGAAAAAGACGTTTTCGCCGTTGTGGGAGGTCAGGCCGACCTCGATGCGACGGCTGACGCCGTCCGCGGCGCCGGTCGCGACCACATCCAGCGGACTGTCTGCATCGAACGCGCTGACCCGGTAGGAGAAGGTCGCCCTGCCGACGCTCTCGGCCGGGGTCGCGGGGCACCAGCCGTCTTCGTCGGGGGTCTGGGATTCGCCGCCGGGCCCGATGCACGGGGTCGACTCGCTGAGGCTGCCCTGGAAGCGGTTGAGCCGCAGCAACGCCACGCTCGCCCCGGCGTCGGCGGCAGCGATCGCGTTCTTGGAGTCGCTGTCGCGGTTGGTGCCGCGCTGCGCGTCGACCGAGGCTACGACCGCCGCGGTCGCCATCCCGAAGCTGGCGATCATCGCGAAGAGCGCCGTCGGCACCGCCATCCCGCGCTCGCTGCGCAGGAGCCCGAGCAGGCGGTCGCGAAGGAAGTTGGACCTCACATCAGCAGTGATCGGCTATGAGCCGCATCGCTTGAGCGTCTGCGCCAGCCGCTGGCCGCTTCTGGACGTGCCTACTACCGAGTTTCGCTCACCGACGACTCCGCGGCAGGTGCAAAAGCGCCTTGATCGCACCCGTAATCCAGCTTGTACCCAAACAGTTCCGTTTCGTGGCACAATTGGCACTTGGAGATGGGAGTCGAGGCGATCGAGAGCGGATTTCGGGCGCGAGCGGGGACGCTGACCCTGCTCTACATCGCCGGCTCCGCCGAACGCGACGATCTGCGCGCGATCCTGGTCGAAGCCGCAACCGGAGCGCCGGTCGGCGACTCGGAGGCGCGGACCGAAAAGCTGCGGCGCCAATCCGAAGAGCTGGACAGGATGGAACTCGACGCAGAGGCCGAGCAGCTCGACGACGATGATGACGACGACGACGATCCCGCCGGCGCCCCGGCCGTGGAGTTCGACGGCGGCAGCGTCCTGGACGAGGACTACATCGAGAGCGCCGTCCCCGACGACGGATTCGTCCCCGGGCCCCACACGCCGATGCAGTTGACGCCGCCCGGCGAAGAAATGCTCTACGTCGCCGATGCGTATCCGGTTGGTTCCGTCTGGGCCGATTCGTAGCTTCACGGGGTGCCTC
>JBBDTK010000145.1:0-15532 GCA_040904405.1 Solirubrobacterales bacterium
CGACCTTGACCCCACCCCAGTGGGGTCAAGGTCGGATGCGCCGGCGATACCCGGGTAGCCGTACGGGGAGATCGCGTCGCGCTCCCCGCTGCCGGGGATCTCGCGAACGACCAGCGGCGCGCGCAGGTCGACGCTCTCAGCCGAGATCCACAACGTGTGGGTGACCCCCTCGGCTGCCAGAAAGGGGGGCGAGCGGAAGAACTCCTCGCTCTGTGCGGCCGCTCCGCCGTCGGCAATCAGCTCGGCGCGGCCCGGTGCGCCCGCGGAGTCGGCGGCTGCGCTCACGCGGAGTGGAGCAGGTCGGCGACGGCCGCGCGGAACTCCTCG
Source organism: Solirubrobacterales bacterium (assembly GCA_040904405.1). Classification (GTDB taxonomy): domain Bacteria; phylum Actinomycetota; class Thermoleophilia; order Solirubrobacterales; family 70-9; genus VRUE01. The sequence continues at coordinate 328 of JBBDTK010000145.1, forward strand.
GGTAGCACGCCCCAGATCTCGCAGTCGTCGGAGCCGTCCGGCCGGCGCAGGTGGGCGCGCATCGTCCCCTCGTGCTTCCAGCCGAGCCCGGCGACGGTCCGCTTGGCGACCTCGTTGCGAGCGGGGATGCGGCCGTAGACCCGGTGGGCGCCGAACTCGTCGAAGGCCTTTGCCAGGGTCAGCGCCTCGGCCCGGCGGCCGACGCCCTTGCCCCGCACCTCGTCGCCGATCAGCGCGCCCAGCTCCGGGGCGGTCTGCCGGAAAAGCCCGTAGAGGGCAGTGAAGCCGACCGGCTCCTCGTGGCCCTCGACCACGATCGCGTACTTGCGGTCTTCGGCGGGCCCGTCGATCGCCCGGCCGACCCAGGCCTCGGCGTCGGCGAGCGTGAAGCTCTCACGCTGCTCCATCAGCGACGCGGTCGCCTCGGGGTTGTTGAACCAGCGATGCACCGCCGCGGCGTCGCCGGGCTCGAACGGGCGCAAACGGACTTCCGGCTGCTCAGTCATCGCCCGCACCTTAGTGCCCCCGGTCGTAAATACCGTCGCGTTTGGCGGCGTCCGGACGCGCCTGGCGGCACCCGGCACGCACCCACGTGCCTCCTGGCACGCGGGCGCGCACCGTGCACCGCCATCCACGCCCGGCCACTCGCCAATCCGCGACGCCACTTACGGCCGGGAGCACTTAGAGCCCATCCCGGTAGGGGTGGAGCGTCTTGTACTTTTTCCGCGGCGAGGGCCGCGGACAGCCTCCAACTGTCTTCGGAAAAAGTTAAGCGGAACCCCTACCGGGATGGGCTCTCAGTCCGGGGCGAGGTCACGTCCGGTGATGAGGAGCCAGGCGGTCTTGGCGAGGATGCGGAGGTCGAGGGCGAGGCTGCGGCGCTCGACGTACTCGAGGTCGAGCTCGATCCGCTGCTCCCAGGGGATGCCGGCGCGGCCCTGGACCTGGGCCCAGCCGGTGAGACCGGGGCGGACCTCGTGGCGGCGGTGCTGACGCGGCGTGTAGTCGTCGACCTGGGCGGGGATGGTCGGGCGCGGGCCGACGATCGCCATCTCGCCGCGCAGGACGTTGACCAGGTTGGGGATCTCGTCGAGCGAGGTGCGGCGCAGGAGGCGCCCGGCGCGGGTGACGCGAGGGTCGTCGCGCTCGACGACCGTCCCGACCCCGACCGGATCGGAGCCCGCGACCATCGTCCGCAGCTTGAGCAGCTCGAACTCTCGCCCGTCCCTGCCGACCCGCCGCTGCCGGTAGACCACCGGCCCCCCACCGCCCAACTTGATTGCGATCACCGCGATCGACAGAACGGGAGAAAGGACAACCAGGGCCAGAGCCGCGACGAAGATGTCGAAAATTCTCGGCATGTCTCACCAGGGATGGATGTGACCAGGTAGATCGAGGACGCAGGGAGCCTGGCGTGCTCGGCACGCCAGCGACCGAGGACGCAGAGATGCGCCGGTCACATCCTCACCTGGTCCCCTCCGCCTTGTCCCAGGTGCCCGGCGCGCCGCGGCGCCAGCGGTCCCAGAGGCCGGCGGCGATCGAGGCGGTCGTCATCGCGTAATAGCGGGCGAGGCGCAGCGGCGCCAGCGGTAGGAGGCGGGCGAGCAGGGCGGCGGCGATCAACCCCAGCTGGGCAGCGAGGGTCGCCGTGTAGACCCAGCCCTGGCCGAGCAGGGCGACGTTCGCCCCCAGCGCCAGCAGGTGCAGGAACGGGGTCGCGTAGCGCAGCAGCCGGTGCGAGACGATCTCGAAGGCGTAGAGGGGCGAGTAGCCGCGCGGGTTGAGCATCCCTTCGCCGGCGACGATGTCCCAGATGCCGACCATCATCCGCCGTTTGCGGGCGAACTCGCCCTCCAGGGTCGGCACCATCTTCTCCTCGGCGCGGGCCGCCGGGAGGTAGTGCGAGCGCTTGCCGCGCTTGGCGAGCAGGAAGGGGAAGGAGAGGTCGTGGCTGCCCGCGGGCGCCAGCGGCAGGTAGGCCTCGCGCCGGACCGCGTAGATCGCCCCGTTGCCGGCGGTGACCCCGGCCAGGTCCGACTCCATCTGCCGCAGCGCCATCTCGTAGCGCCAGTAAGCGCCCTCGAGGTTGCCGCCGCCGGGGTCGAGGAAGCGCACCTGGCCGCAGACGTAGCCGACCGCCGGGTCGGCGAGGGGCTCGACCAGCCGGCGCAGGGAGTCGGGCGCCCAGGCGCTGTTGGCGTCGGAGAAGGCGAGGACCTCGCCGGTGGCCCGCTCGGCGGCGGCGTTCTGGGCGGCGACCTTGCCGCCGCGGGGCAGCTCCAGCACCAGGTCGGCGCCGGCGCCGCGGGCGCGCTCGGCGGTGGCGTCGGTGGAGCCGTCGGAGGCGACGATCACCTGCAGCCGCTCGCGCCGGTACTCGAGCGCCAGCGCGTTGGCGACCTTGGCGGCGATCGAGTCCTCCTCGTCGTAGGCGGCGACGATCAGCGAGACGCGCGGCAGCTCCTCCCAGCCGCCGGGTTCGCGGGTCGGGCGGCGGCGCAGGGCAACCAGGGCACGCAGGAGGAGCGGGTAGCCCAGATGGGTGTAGGCGATCAATCCCGCACAGATCCAGAAGATGGCGGCTGGCACGGGGTCGATTATCGGGCTGTGTGGGGAGGGGATAGGGCTGGCCCTCCCGGTTGCTGGGTTTTTCTCCTCGGACTTGCCGTCTCTCGCCGCGTTGGCGCTGCGAGAGACATGACGCCGCGAACCGGAACGGACACCCCTATCCCCCCTTCTCGAGGAGGTCGCGGTAGAGCGTCAGGGTCTGGCTCGCGGCCTCGTCCCAGGAGTATGAGCCGGTGGCGGCGCGGGTAGCTGCTTCGGCGAGCTCCGTCCGGGCGCTCTCGTCGCGGACCAGCTCGTCGAGGGCGGCGGCGAGGGCGGCGGGATCCTCGGGTGGGACCAGGCGGGCCGCGCCGGTTGCGGCGACCTCGGGGAAGCCGCCGACGGCGCTCAGCACCATCGGCTTGCCGAAGGCGAGGGCGGTGTAGAGGACGCCGGAGTGCTCGGCGTCGCGGTAGGGCAGGACGACGACGTCGGCGCGGCGCATCAGCGCCGGGATCTCGGCGTCCTCGACGAAGCGCTCGAGGAAGCGGACGCGGCCCGGGGCCTCGGTGGCGAGGCGGCGCAGCGGCGCGGTGTCCATCCGCGGGTTGCCGGCGATCCAGAGCTCGGCCTCGGCGCCGAGGCGGCGGAAAGCCCGCAGCAACGTGTCGATCCCCTTGTAAGGGCGAAGCAGGCCGAAGAAGAGGATCACGGGGGGGCCGGTGACTTCGGCTGGACTCTCCGGCTCGGCGGCCTCCACGCCGGCGGGTTGGGGGTCTGTCCGAGAACCCCCGCGCGGCGGATCGGCGGGGACCGAGCGCACGCGCGAGTCCTCGGATCGATCCTTCGGGCCACCCCCCGCCAACTCCGGGGGGAGCGGCCTCTCCTCGGGCAGCCGGGTCAGGTAGTCGAAGGCGCCGTGGTGGATCACGTGGACCCGCCCGGGATCGAGCCCGACCTCCTCGCGCAGGCGGCGGGCGCCGTGCTCGGAGTGGGCGATCACCGCGTCCATGCGGCCGAAGACGCGGCGGGCGGCGGCGACCTGGCGGCGGCTCGGGCGCGGCGGCAGGATGTAGTGGGCGGTGATGACGCGGGGGCGGATCGGCGGCAGCAGCAGGGCGTCGAGGGACGGCATCGTCAGCCACTGGTAGTGGATTACGTCCGGCGCGGCGGCGGTCGCGGCCCCGGAGGAACCCGTTGCCGAGTGACCCTCCCCGGGCGCGGCGGGAGAGGAGCGCGCGGCGGCGCGGCGGAAGCGCAGCATGTCGACTAGGTGCTCGGCGGCCTTGAAGGCCCGACGGCCGGGCGCGTCGAGGCCGCGGGCGGCGCTGCGCCGGTAGAAGCTCTCGTCGACCCGGTACCCCTCGGCCGCCGGCACCGGTCCGTAGAGGAAGCGGCTGGTCAGCAGCTCCACGTCGGCGCCCTGGCGACCAATCGCGGCTGCGAGCGAATGGTCGTAAGGGGGGGTAAATGCCGATGGATCGACCAACTGAACCTTCACTAGGCGCCTGACCTCCCGGCAACGTGCAGCTGGGGGCGCGTCATCCAGATGTGCGAGCGACGGGGGCGCATGCGCCGACGATTATCGTGGCGGCGTGCCTCCCACGCTCTCCTACTGCGTCGTGAACACGAACGGCCGCGAGGATCTGCTCGCCTGCCTCGACGCGATCGAGGCGACCCACCCGGCCGGGGTCGAGGCCGAGGTGCTGGTGCTCGACAACGCCTCCACGGACGGCTCGGTCGAGGCTGTGGGGGCGTGGGACCGCGAGCGAGGCGGACGGCGAGCGGTCGAGGGTCCCACGGCGGAAACACCCGCGCCGGGTGCGGGGGGAGAGCGTACGGGCGACGACGATCGGGCGACAAACGCCGGCGCGAGAGCCGGGCCGCTGCGGCTGATCGCCCAGGAGCAACGGACCGGCAAGGCGGAGAACGACTCGACCCTGCTGCGCGAAGCCCGGGGAGATTTCTGCCTGCTGCTCAACGAGGACTCCGAGTTGCGGGCCGGCGCGGCGGCAACGCTGCTGGCGGCGCTCGAGGCCGAGCCGCGGGGGGCCGCGGCGGGGGCGCAGCTGCTCGACTCCGGCGGCGACCCCGTCCCCTGCGCCTGGCGCTTCCCGGGGGTCGGCGCCGCCCTGGCCGGCGCGCTCTTCCTGCACCGGTGGCTGACCGTGCAGAGCGGTGGGGGCGGGGCGGGGCGGGGCGGGTACGACGAAGGTCGGGCTGGCGAGCCGCGCCCGGTCGAGTGGGCGCAGTCGAGCGCGCTGATGGTGCGCCGCGAGGCGGCCGCCGAGGTCGGCTACCTCGACCCGGCCTTCTTCGTCTACTACGACGAGTGCGACTTCTGCAAGCGCCTCGCCGTGGCCGGCTGGCGCACCCTCTTCGTCCCCGCCGCCGAGGCGGTCCACCACGACCAGCTCTCAACCGACCTCGCCGCCGGCCTACCGCGCATCGTCGAGTTCCACCGCAACCGCGACCTCTACATGCGCAAGCACCATGGCCGCGCGGCGGCGCTCGCGGTCCGTCTGCTCACCGCCTGGTCCTACGCCGTCCGCACGCTCGTCGCCCTGGTAGCCCCCAGCCGCTCGGCGAGGATCATGTCGGCCCACGCCCGCCAGGCGCTCTCCCCTCACCGAGGCGAGAGCATCCGCGACCGCGCGGGTCGAGTCGAGAGCCCGTCCCGGTAGGGGTGGAACGTCTTGTACTTTTTCTGCGGTGGCGTCGGCGGACAGCCAACAACTGTCTTCAGAAAAAGTTAAGTGGAACCCCTACCGGGACGGGCTCTGGGCTTGCGGATCAGCGCCGCGAATCCTCGTCCATCTGCTCGGCCTCGAAGGACTCCGGGACATGGCCGTCAACGGCGGTCGGTCGGTCGCGGGCGGCGCGGTAGCGGTCGAGCAGCTCGCCGGGGTGGCGCAGGCGGGAGAGCCAGCGGCGCTCCTCCCGGCTGAAGAAGCCGGTGGCGAGGAGGAGCGCCGGGTAGGCGAGCCAGAGGGCTGCCCTGCCGGCGAGGCCGAGGAGGCCGGCGGTCGGCAGCAGCAGCTCGCCGAGGGCGACCAGGGTGGCGGAGACGAGGATCACCTTGGCCAGGCGGCCCCATTCGTAGGGGACCGGGAAGAGGCGCTGGGTGAAGACGTACATCAGCGCGACCACGATCAGGTAGGAGACGACGAGGGCGATGCCGGCGCCGACGATGCCCAGCGGCGGGACCAGGATCAGGTTGAGGGCGACGTTGACGACGAGCGCGGCGATCGTCGCCGGGAAGTTGAACTCGGTGCGGCCGGTGCGGCCGAGGATCACCAGCAGCACCATGTAGAGGGCGTAGAGGGTGACGGCGGTGGAGACCAGCCCGACCGCTTCGTAGGACTGGAAGAACTCGGGCGCGGCGAGGGCGCGGGCGATCCAGCGGGCGAGCAGCCAGATGCCGACGACGACGAAGGCGCAGGCGGCGAGGAAGTAGGTGACCACCGCGGCGTAGGCGCGGCGCGCCTCGTCGTCGTCGCGGATCGAGTAGGCGAGCGGCGGCCAGGCGAGCTGGAAGCCGCGGACGAGCACGTTGACCGCCTGGGCGAACTTGACCGCCAGCGCGTAGAGGCCGGCCTCGGCCAGGCCGACCATGCGGACGATGATGATCCGGTCGACGAAGTTGAGCGCGTAGAGCGAGAGCTCGGCCGGCATCGTCGGCAGGCCGAAGCGCAGCATCCGGCGCAGCAGGGCGCGGTCGATCAGCAGCGAGAGGCGGTGGTGGTGGACGACGATCAGGCCGAGGACGAAGGCGGCGCCACTCAGATAGCTGCCGAGCAGCAGGCCGCGGGCGCCCTCGTCCTCGCCGACGACGAGGACCACGGTCAGCGCGATCGCGGCCAGGACGTTGGCGATCGTCACCGCGAAGAAGGCGCGGGCGCGCTCCTCGAGCCGGAAGAGGGTGAGCAGGTACTCGTGCAGGGTCAGCACCCAGAGGCCGGCGATCGCGATCCGCACCAGGCCCGGCTCCGAGCGGTCGAGCAGCGCCTCGGAGATCGGCGCGGCAAAGGGAAGCGCGATCAGCGCCGCCGCGCTGCCAAGCCAGAACAGCGCCGCGAACGAGGTGGCGACGACGCGGTCTGGATCCTCGCCGGCCTTGTAGTAGAAGCGCAGGACCGCCTCGATCACGCCGAAGCGGATGACGATGCTGGCGGCGACCACGGCGGCGAAGAGGACCTCGGCGGCGCCGTAGTCGGCGGGGGTCAGGTAGCGCGTGTAGAGCGGCAGCAGCGCGACCGCGATCAGCTTCGAGAGGATGCTCGCCGCCGTGTAGGCGGCGCCGGTCGTAGCGAGGCGGCGGAGGTAGCCCGACACGGCGCGACTCTACGCGGGGGCGCGGACCGCGGGTGTGGCGGCGAGCGAGGTGGCGACGGCCAGCAGGACCCAGGCGATCGGGTCCTCGTAGAAGGCGGCGTAGGCGATCGTGTGGGCTAGCAAGGCTACGAAGGCCGCCAGGACTGCCGCTCGGGCGATCGTGGGGGCGGGTGGTTGAGGGGTGTCGGCGCCCCCCCTTCCCCAACGTAGGCCGGTGGACATCGTCCAGAGGGCTACGAGCAGAAGGGCTACATAGGCGACTAGCCCGACCAAGCCCTGCTCAGCGGCCACCGTGACCGGCTCGGTATGCGAAACGGCTACGGGGGTCTTTTTCGTCGCGGCGTGTTCGCGGTAGGCGCGCGGGAAGCTGCCGGCGCCGTAGCCCCAGAGGGGGCGCTGGCTGAAGAGCTTCACTCCTCCGGAGGCCAGGTTGGTGCGGCCGCCGGTGACGACGTTGAGGTGATCGGGGCTGAGCTTCGAGACGCCGCCGGCGAAGATGACGATGACCACGGCGAACACCGCGCCGGCACCCACAGCGGCGACGGCCCACTTCCAGCTCCACCGCAGAGATGCGAGGACAGCCAGACCCACCAACAGCGCCACGAAGCTCGACTGGGAGAACGTCGGCACCAGCCCCAGCCACAGAACCGCCACCAGCCCGGTGAGCAACGCGAGCTGCTTTTTCTCCTTGACCCACAGCAGCACAGCCATGGCCACGACGATCGCCAGCGCCAGGTATCTCCCATAGATGTTCGGATCCCAGAAGATCGAGTTGACCCGGAAGTAGGTGTGGAATTCATTCGACCGGATGACCTGGTCGTTCCAGAAGAGCTCCCGCGTCACGTACTCGACCGAGCCGACCAAGACAAATGCAACCGCCTCCACAGCCACCACCAGCAACACACACTTCAGAAGCTTTCGATCCCAGCGGATGTCCCGGAGCAACGCGTAGACCAAGGAAAAAGGCACGAAGAAGAAGCAGACGTTCTGCAGGCTCTTCGAGAAGTCCGGCGAGTAGAGGGTCTGCAGGACGTAGAGGACGACTACAGCGGCGAGGGCGAGGGGAAGTGCGGACGGGTGTCCGGTCTGCATGCTGGGTTTTTCGCCGGGCGTGCCGCCGCTCTCGCTGGGTGGGCTGTGCGAAAAACGGGACGCCGCAAGCAGACCGGACACCCGTCCTCCCCACTCACTGGCCACCGCAGCGATCACCCCGGCGGCGATCACGAGGTAGAGGGGCACGAGGAGGTTCGCGGTGTCCCCCCCGGCCTCGAGCGGGACGCGGAAGGGGAGGGCGGCGACTATCGCCAGGGGCAGGAGGATCGGCCAGCGGTGGAAGGTCGCGGCGAGAACCGCCGTCGCGGCGGCGGCGATGGTGGCGAGCCCGGCGAAGCGCATCGGGTCGTCGCGCAAATCGACGATCTGGGGGGAGTGCCACTGGTCGCCGAGGATCAGCAGGGGGAAGAGGGCGAGGGCGAGCAGCATCGCGGCGGCGCGAATGCGGCCGGCGGGCAGCAGGATCGCCGCGGCGGCGGCAGCCGCGGCGACGAGGACACCGAGCGCGGCGAGAATCAACGTCCGTGCTCCCTCGCCATAGGCCAGTAACCCGTCCATTTGACGGGAAAGCGGCCAGGCGGAGTCATCGCGCGCACCCCGAGGTCGGGTTGCGCGGCGCCCGGTGCAGGCGCATGACGCCGCCGGGGACCAGGGTACGGTCTTCGCCGAGCAGTTTGACCCGCAGCTTGTAGCGGCCCGGCGGGGCGATGCCGTCGTCGCGCACACGCCCGTCCCAGTGGTAGGTGTGGAAGCGGTAGCGCTTCAGGTAGACGGCGCGGGCGAGGGTGACGACCAGCTTGCCGCCCGGCTTGACCACCTGGACGTGGGCCCGGTCGGAGCGGGTGGTGCGGAAGCGGATCCGGATGCGGTCGAAGCGGCAGTCGCGGTTGGGGGTGAAGGCGCGGCTGGCCGGCTGGCCGAAGGTGACCCGGTCGAGGACCAAGGGGTCGCGCTTGAGCCGCTGCGACCAGGCGAAGGCGGCGATCGTGGCGACGACCAGGAGTGCGAAGACGACCGCGCCGGCGCTAGCCGGTCGACGAGGCATTGTCCTCGCCGATCACGACCGAGACCGGCGCCCCGGCCGAGACCTCGGCGATTTCCGGGGTCATCGACCGCACCCGCGAGATTTCCAGGGCTTTGGCGACGCGGCGCGCCTCGGGGGCGCTGCCGCTCCTGAACATGACGACGCTGGCGGCGAAGCTGGAGCTGCTGTTGGTGACGGCGCCGAGCTGGAAGCCTTTGCCCTCGACCATGTCGCCGTAGGTGGCGGCGAGCCCGGGCACCGAGGTGCCGTTCAGCACGGTGACCTCGATTTCGGCCGGGCGGATCGAGGCGGCGCCGTTCTTGCCGCCCTTGCCCTTGCCCTTGCCTTGGCCGTCGCCGTCGGCCTCGCCGCCGCCCAGCCCCCCCGTGGCGGCGAAGGCCACGCCACCGACGACGAGCAGCAGCACGAGGCCGAGCGCGATCAGGTGGAGCGGCTCGCCGAGCCAGGCGCCGCGCCCGGGGAAGCTCTCGCGCAGCCGCTCGCCCCGGGTCAGCTCCGGCAGGCCGGCCTCGCGCCGCCTGCGCCGCTCCTCGCGCAGGTCGGCTGCGCGGCGCTCGGACTCGCGCGCCTCTTCCAGCTTGCGCATCTCCTCGGCCCGCTGCGCCGCCGCTGCCGAGGTCGTCTCCTTGCGCTCGCCGTCGCGCTCCGGCGCCGAGCCCGCCCATTCGCGCAGGCGGCGGATGTCGCGGCCGTGGGTGAAGGAGAGGAGCGCGAGCAGGGCCAGGCCGAGGAACGCGACCAGGCCGGCGACGGCGCCGATGTCTTTGATCAACTCCACGACCGGCAGCAGGATATGGGCAGAGCCGGTCCGGCGAGTGTTTCGGCGTCTGAGGCCAAGCCAGGAACGCGGCGGCCGAACGGCCAGGAAGCGGCGCTACCTGGCCGGAGGACGGTGCTCGATGGCGCCGGCATCAGGCGGCGAAACGTCGCCGGCGATCAGCACGACCACCCGCTCGGCGAGGTTCGCCTCGTCGCCGGCCAGCACCAGGTGCTCGAGCGAGTTCAGCGTCGCCTCCACCCACTCGGGGTCGATCGGCGCCGCGCGCACGGCGCGGTGGATCCTCTTCGCCGCGGTCGGCCGCAGCTCCTCGCCACTGCCGAAGAGCTCCTCGTGCAGCTTCTCGCCGGGCCGCGGCTGGGTGAACTCGACCGCGATCTCGGCCCCCGGCTCGTAGCCGGCGAGGCGGATCATGTTGTGCGCCAGGTCGACGATCTTCACCGGCTCGCCCATGTCGAGGACGAAGACCTCGCCCTTGCCGGCGCCGATGTCGCCGGCCCGGATCACCAGCTGCACCGCCTCGGGAATCGTCATGAAGTAGCGGGTCATCTCGGGGTGGGTGACGGTGACAGGGCCGCCGCGCTCGATCTGGCTGCGGAAGATCGGCACCACGCTGCCCGAGGAGGCGAGCACGTTGCCGAAGCGGACGCTGACGAAGCGGGTACCCGGGTGCCTGTCGCCGGCGGCCTCGACGATCCACTCGGCCATCGCCTTGGAGGCGCCCATCACGGTCTTCGGGTTGACCGCCTTGTCGGTCGAGACGAGGACGAAGCGCTCGACCTCGGAGGCGGCCGCGGTCTCGGCCGTGATCCGGGTCGCGATCGCGTTGTTGCGCACCGCCTCGAGCGGGTTCGCCTCCATCAGCGGCACGTGCTTGTAGGCGGCGGCGTGGAAGACGACGCTGGGTTTGAAGCGCTGCATCGTCTCCAGCATCCGGTGCGGCTCCTTGCAGTCGCCGAGCACCGCCTCGACGTTGCTGAAGTGGCGCTCCTCGACCATCTCGCGCTCGATCTCGAAGAGGTTGTCCTCGGCATGGTCGAGCATCACCAGCAGCCGCGGGCCGACGCGGGCGATCTGGCGGCAGAGCTCGGAGCCGATCGAGCCGCCGGCGCCGGTGACGAGGACGATGCGGTCGCGCAGGTAGGCGCCGACGGTGTCCAGCTCGACCACGATCGGGTCGCGGCCGAGCACGTCCTCGACCTGGACGTCGCGCAGCTGCTTGTTGAGCTGGACGCCGCCGCGCAGCAGCTCGAACACGGTCGGCAGGGTGCGGACGCGGATCTCGCGCTCGCGGCAGGCGGCGACCACCTTCGCCCGCAGCGTCCCCGGCGCCGAGGGGATCGCGATCACCACCTCGTCGGGTTCGGTCTCGTCGAGGACGGTCTCGATCTGCGCCGTCGTGCCCAGCACCTTGAGGCCGAGCATCCGCATACCGCGTTTGCGCGCGTCGTCGTCGACGAAGCCGATCGCGGTCGCGCCCAGGTTCGGGTTGAGGTGCATCTCGCGGACGACCATCTGGCCGCCGGAGCCGGCCCCGATCACCAGCACCTCGTGCTTCGGCACCAAGTGGCCGCGGCTGGGCCGCTCGACGATCAACCGCACCGCCAGGCGGGCGCCGGTGATCAGCAGCAGGGTGAGGATGAAGTCCATCACCGCGACCGAGCGCGGCAGGTCGGCGGCGAACGGCTGCACGACGGTGAAGAGGACGACGAGGATGCCGCTGGCGACGGCGACGGCGCGGACGATCGCGACGAAGTCGCGGCCGCTGACGTAACGCCACCACTTCTGGTAGAGGCCGAAGGCAGCGAAGACGGCGACCTTGCCGAGGGCGACGAAGCCGACCGACTGCAGGAAGAGGGTCTCGTAGCGCGGCGGCATCCCCGGTTCGTCGAGGAAGCGCAGGCGGAAGGCGAGGTAGAAGGCGAGCGCGGCCAGCAGCGCGTCGGCGGCCACCTGCAGCACCCGGTTGCGATAGACGGGGTGGTTCAAGCGATGCATAGAGACCGCATGAGTTTAGGCCCTGGCGGCACCGGTCCTTACAATCCTCCCTCTTCGCATGCTTCCGCTCGCCAGCGTCACCGACTTCTTCCTCGACCCGATCGTCAACGCGGGAACCGACTTCATCGGCAGCACCGGCCTGCCCGCCGTGTTCGTCCTGATGGCGCTGGAGTCCGCCTGCCTGCCCGTCCCGAGCGAGGCGATCATGCTCTTCGCCGGCTCCAGCGTCGCCGCCGGCGAGCTGACCCTGTTCGGGGTCGTCGCCGCCGGCGTGCTCGGCAACCTGGTCGGCTCCTGGGCGGCCTACGCGGTCGGCTACTACGCCCGCCTCGACCTGCTCGAGAAGAACCGGCTGATCCACCTGCCGCCCAGGTACCTGAAGTGGGCCGACGACTGGTTCGAACGCTACGGCGACGCGACCGTCTTCTTCACCCGCATGCTGCCGATCATCCGCACCTTCATCTCGCTCCCTGCCGGGGTGGCGAAGATGCCCTTCTGGCGCTTCACCGTGCTGACCCTGCTCGGCTGCATCCCCTGGGTGCTGATGCTGGCGCTGGTCGGCCAGGCGGTCGGCGAGAACTGGGAGGAGTGGCGCGGCCATCTCCACTACCTCGACTACGCGGTGCTCGTCGCGGCGCTCGCCGGCGGGATCTACCTGCTGATCCGGCGCCGTCGCGGCGGTGGCCCCGGCGCGAAGCCGGAGGCGACCGGCGAGGCCGCTCGGGCCGAGGCTTGAGCGAAGCGGGCGGCAGCGCGATCCCAACCCCCCGCGCGCTGGCGCTGGGGATCGTCCAGGGCCCGGCGGAGCTGCTGCCGGTCTCCTCCTCCGCCCACATCGTGCTGCTGCCCTGGCTCGCCGGCTGGGACTGGGAGCGGCTCGACCCGGAGCTGCGCAAGAGCTTCGAGGTGGCCCTGCACGGCGGCGCGGCGGCGGCGCTGCTGATCGGCCAGCGCGAGGCGATCCTCGCGGAGCTGCGCTCCTTCGACGGGCACAGGGCGCTGCTTCTCGGCCTCTCATTCGTGCCCGCCGCGGTCGTCGGCTACGCGCTGGAGCGGCCGATCGAGCAGCGGCTCGGCGGGCCGAGGGCGACCGCGATCGGCCTGCTCGCCGGCGCCGCGGCGATGCTGCTCGCCGACACCCGGCCGCAGCGGCGCGGGCAGGGCGACGCGACCGCTGCCGACGGGCTGGCGCTTGGCATCGCCCAGGCGGCCGCCCTCGCCCCCGGCGTCTCCCGCAACGGGGTCACCCTGGCGGCGGCCCGCTGGCGCGGCTTCTCCCGCGACCAGGCCAACCTGCTCTCGCGCACGATCGCGTTGCCGATCATCGTCGGCGCCACCATGCTCAAGGGAGAGCGCCTGCGACGCCGCGGCGCCTCCCCCGCCCTGCGCCGCTCGCTGGCCCTCGGCGCCGCCGCCTCCTTCGCCTCCACCCTCGCCTCGCAGCGCCTGATCCGCCTGGTCGAGCGCGACCGGGCGCTGTGGCCCTACGCGGCGTACCGGGCCGCCCTCGCTGCCGCCGTGGTCCTGAAACTCCGTCGGTAGCGGCGATTGCCAAAACTTGGAGAAACTTGGAGTCGATTTGGAGTTGTAACCCGCAGGGCCTGAAAGAATCGCCCGCGTGAGCGACGCGGACGCCTACGCGCAGGCCGGGGTCGACCAGGGGGCGGCGGACTCCGCGGTGGCGGGGTTGGTGCGGGCGCTGGCGGGGATCGAGCTGGGTCGCCCCTCGCGGCAGGTACCGCTGCCGGGGCACTACGCGAGCGTGATCCGGATCGACGAGCGGACCGGGATCGCGCTCTCCACCGACGGGGTCGGGACCAAGCTGCTGGTCGCCGAGCGGCTCGGCCGCTTCGACACGGTCGGGATCGACTGCGTGGCGATGAACGTCAACGACGTGATCTGCGTCGGCGCCGAGCCGCTGGCGATGCTCGACTACATCGCGATCGAGCGCGCCGACCCGGAGGTCTGCGAGCAGATCGGGGTCGGCCTCGCACGGGGGGCGGAGCTGGCCGGGATCGAGATCCCCGGCGGCGAGCTGGCCCAGCTCGGCGAGCTGGTGCGCGGCTTCGACATCGCCGGCGCCTGCTTCGGCACGGTCGCGCTCGACGCGGTGATCGACGGCTCGGCGGTGCGGCCGGGGGACGCGATCGTCGGCCTGCCCTCATCGGGCCTGCACTCCAACGGCTACACCCTGGCGCGCGCGGCGCTCGAGGGGCTGCCGCTCGACCGGGACCCCGAGGGTCGCCTCGGCCGCCCGCTCGGCGACGTCCTGCTCGAGCCGACCGAGATCTACGTCAAGCCGGTCCTGGAGCTGCTGCGCTCCGCGGTCGAGGTGCGCGGACTCGCGCACATCACCTCCGGCGGCATGGGCAACCTGCTGCGGCTCGCGGCCGACGTCGGCTACGAGATCGACGACCCGCTCCCGGTGCCGCCGATCTTCGATCTGATCCGCGAGCGCGGCGGCGTCCCCGACGAGCAGATGAGCGACATCTTCAACATGGGCTGCGGCTTCTGCTGCGTGGTCGCGGCGGGCGACGAGGACGCCACGCTCGAGCTGCTGCGCCGCCACCACCCGGAGGCGAAGCGGATCGGGCGGGCGGGCGGGCGGGCGGGCGTCGTCCGCCTGCCGGCCTGACCGAGCCCGAATCCACCGACTCGCCGGCCTCTCCGACTCGGTGGATTCGGGCTCAGTCGAGGTCGTCGGCGCGCGGGAGGCGAGGCAGCTCGACGGCCGGGACCTCGGGGAGGGCGGGGTCGAGCGGGGGAACGACCTTGACGACCTCATCGGCCGTCTCCTCCACCGTCCGGACCGCGTCGCGGACCGGGGTCGGCTCCGGCTCCGGCTCCTTCGGCCTGCTCGGGTCGGGCGACGGGGAGCTTCGCGGGCGATCTGCGGGGGCGGGCCCGGCGGAGTCGCCGCCGGAGTCCGCTCCGTCGCCGCGCAGGCCGGCGTCGCCGGCGTCCGCGGGGGACGCCGCCCGTCCGCGCGGGCCATCCTGGGCGCCGACGCGGCGGCGGTCACGCGGCGCGCCGTCGCCGTCGCGCGAATCGGCTCCGCCCCGCGCGGAGCTCACGACCCGCCCGCTGGCCGGCTCGGCGGCGAACGGCTCGGCCTCGGCGCGCCTCCCGTCGTCGGCCTGGAGCGCCGCCCCGCTCAGGGCGACGGTGGCGAGGGAGGCGGCGGCCACCTTGGACGTGCCCGCGGCGGCGCTCAGGCCCGAGCGGCCGAGCAGCGGTTGGACGAGCTGCCGGCCGCCGTTGACGAGCACCGCCCAGACCGCCACCCGGCGATGGCCGCCGTAGTGGCTTCGAAAGGCCCGGACGGCGTCGGCGTCGAGCTGCGCCGCGGCCTCGGAGCCGAGCAGCGCGAACGCCTCGCGGTGGGACATGGCGGCGCGGTAGGGGCGCTCCGAGGTGAGCGCGTCGAACGTGTCGGCGACGGAGATGAT
>JBBDTK010000146.1:0-15322 GCA_040904405.1 Solirubrobacterales bacterium
CCAGAGGTCGAGCGCGCGCTCGTTGCCGGGGTCGCGGCGGATGCGGCCGACGAAGACGTCGTCGTGGCCGGCCGCCTCGACCGCCAGCGGGTAGCGGCCCGCGTCCGGATCGTCGACCACGGTCACCCCGGGCGCCGCGGCGAGCAGCTCGCGGGCACGCTCGGGCGAGAGCGGCTCGCGGGTCTCGACGTTGACCGCCTCGGAGTGGCCGGTGACGACCGGCACGCGGACGCAGGTAGCGCTGGCCTTGATGCTCTCGTCGGCGAGGATCTTGCGGGTCTCGTCGATCAGCTTGCGCTCCTCGTCGGTGTGGTCGTCGCCGGCGGCGAAGTTGCCGGCCTGGGGCACGGCGCTGAAGGCGATCCGGTGCGGGTAGACCGAGACGACCGGATCGCGATCGCCGAGCACCGCCTTGGACTGGGAGAGCAGCTCGTCGATCGCCGCCCTGCCGGTGCCGGAGACGGCCTGGTAGGTGGAGATCACGAGGCGCTCGATCCCGGCCTCGTCGAAGAGCGGCTTCAGCGCGACGACCATCTGCATCGTCGAGCAGTTGGGGTTGGCGACGATGCCGCGGTGGCCGGCGAGGGCGTCGGGGTTGACCTCGGCGACGACCAGAGGCACGTCCTCGTGCATGCGCCAGTAGCTGGTGTTGTCGACGACCACCGCGCCGGCATCGACCAGCTTCGGCGTCCACTCGCCGCTGACCGCGCCACCGGCCGAGGAGAGCACCAGGTCGAGCCCCTGGATCGTCTCCTCGCTCAGAGCCCGCACCTCGAGCTGCTCCTCGCCCCACTCGATCGCCTTGCCGGCGGAGCGCTCGGAGGCGAAGGGGACGACCTCGGAGACGGGGAAGTCGCGCTCGGCGAGCAGCTCGAGGATGGTCGAGCCGACCAGCCCGGTCGCGCCCAGAACGCCGACTCTGTACCCGTCGCCCGCCATCGAACCGAGTATGACGGAGGCATTCGGCGCGGGTCCTGCCACGGGGGGTTGGGGTGTTAGCGGACTCACCCGTCCGAACACCCCCACCCCCCGTGCACCCGCGGAAGAAGCGTCGTCTGCTACCCGGAGACGGTGGGGCGATGCTGGGCGCCCATCGGGTCCTCGGCGCGGACCGCGTCGGCGCCTTGGTCGAAGGCCTTGTGGAGGGCCTTGACCGCGTCGGCGACGCGGTCGGCGCCGATGACGCATGAGATCTTGATCGGCGAGGTGGAGATCATCTCGATGTTGATCCCCTCGCCGCCGAGCACCTCGAAGACCCTGGCGGCGACGCCGGGATGGGAGCGCATGCCGGCGCCGACGATCGAGACCTTGCCGATCTGCTCGTCGGTGCGGACGTCGGCGCTGACGCCGAGCCCCCGCACCGTCTCGGTGGCGGCGCTCAGGTCGGCGCGGTCGACGGTGAAGGAGAGGTCGGCGAGCGCGTCGTCGCCGACCGGCTCGTTCTGGATGATCACGTCGACGTTGATCCCGGCCGCGGCCAGCGCGGTGAAGATGCGGCCGGCGACGCCGGGCTCGTCGCGGACCCCGGTCAGGGTCACCCGCGCCTCCCCGTCGGAGTGGGTCACCGCGGTCACGAATGGTTGCTCCATGGTCTGCTGCTCGCTCTCCTCTTCGCTGACGACGAGCGTACCGGGGCCGTCCTCGAAGCTGCTGCGGCAGTGGATGCGGACGCCGTTGTTGCGCGCGTACTCGACCGAGCGCAGCTGCAGCACCTTCGCCCCGGAGGCGGACATCTCGAGCATCTCCTCGTAGGAGGCGACCGCCAGCTTGCGCGCGTCGGCGACGATCCGCGGGTCGGCGCTGAAGACGCCGCCGACGTCGGTGTAGATCTCGCAGACGTCGGCGTCGAGCGCGGCGGCGAGCGCGACCGCGGTGGTGTCGGAGCCGCCGCGGCCGAGCGTGGTCACGTCGCGGCTCTCGGTCGAGACCCCCTGGAAGCCGGCGACGAGGACGATCCGGTCCTCCTCCAGCTTCTCGCGGATGCGGTCGGCGCGGACGTCGACGATCTTCGCCCTGGTGTGGAAGGAGTCGGTGACGATGCCGGCCTGCGACCCCGTCAGCGAGATCGCCTGGTGGCCCATGTCGTGGATCGCCATCGCGCAGAGCGCGCAGGAGATCCGCTCGCCGGTGGAGAGCAGCATGTCCATCTCGCGCTCGACCGGCCGGGCGGAGATCTCCAGCGCCTGGGCGACCAGCTCGTCGGTGGTCTTGCCGCGGGCGGAGAGCACGGCGACGACCCGGCAGCCGCCCTCGCGGGCGGCGACGATCCGCCCCGCCGCGCGTTTGATCTGCTCGGCGCCGGCGACCGAGGTCCCACCGAACTTCATCACCACTATGTCGGAGCCGGCGCCACTCATCGCGAACGACTGAGGATAGTCCGACTTGGAGCGAGCCCGATACTGGGGAGCCGGATCAGCTCACCCGGCGGGCTTTCGCCCTTGAATCTCCTCGGACGGAACGATCTGCATCGATCCGTCTGCGAAGACCAAAACCGCAGCATTGCCGTTCTCAGCCGCCCGACGCATCTCCCGCTCGGTGTACTCAGTGCCGGCATCGATGAAGGCGGCTCGCTCCGGGACTATCGGCCAGCCTTCGATTGCCCGCTCGATCGCCTCGTCGAGCTTCTTGCCGGCCGGCGACGTCACGCCGTTTCGCACAGTCATCGCTCCCACCCTTCGATCATCGCGAGATATCCGCTCTTCATATCCTCCATCGCTGCTCGCATGCCTTCACCGAGGGTACCGCGATGCGCCTCGACCGCAGGTTGCTTGCCACCTGAGCGGGTATAGCGATGCATCTCGTTTGAACCATGCGCGCTGTCGTAGAGGCGAATCGTCTTGACTCCGTCCTCCCGCTCAACGAGCAGGACGAGCGCATAGTCGACGACCTCGGTTCCATGCGTCTTGAAATAGATGGATGCGGTGACGCACATGGCGTGATCGATCGTGAGTTCGTAGCGAGCACCCATGCGCCGATCCTGGAGCGCCGCGGCGCACGCGTGGCGCGCACTCTGTCAATTCTTTGTCACGTCATATGATCAATTTCCCGCCAGCAGCAAATCTGAGTTTGCCGAGTGGTGCGAGCGGATGGAGGCACAGCTGCTCGCCCCGACACGAGAGAAAGGGAGCGGCTGATGTTCGACGCGCTCGCCCGCTTTGCCGATCGCCGCGCCCGCAGGGTCGGCCTCTTCGCGATCTTCTTCTTCCTGCTCGCCGCGGCGCTCGGCGGCTCGGTCGCCGAGCGGCTCGACCCCTACGGCGCCGACGACCCCGAGACCGAGGCGGTCGAAGCTCGCGAAGCGCTGCGCGACGCCGGCTACCGCCACCCAGGCGTGCTCATGATCGTCCGCGACGCGCCGGTCGCCTCGCCCGCCGGGCGGGCGAGGGTCGCGACGCTGAGCCGCGAGCTGCGAGCGATGCCCGACGTCGCATCGGTCACCGGCTACCTCGACACGCGCTCGCCCGATTTCCTCTCCGCCGACGGCCGCTCGACCTATCTCACGGTGACCCTGGCGCCGACCGACGACAAGCGGTGGCAGGAGGCGAGCGCCGAGATCGTCGAGCGCTACGAGGGCGACCCCGACGTCGTCGTCGGCGGCGCCGCGGTCGCCCAGGAGCAGGTCAACGCGCAGGTCGAGAGCGACCTGCAGAAGGCCGAGATGCTCGCCTTCCCGCTGCTCTTCCTGCTCTCGCTGCTCTTCTTCCGCAGCCTCGTCGCCGCCCTGCTGCCGCTGATGATCGGCGCGCTGGCGATCGTCGGCACCTTCCTGATCCTCCGCCTCGCCAGCGAACTCGGCTCGATCTCGATCTTCGCGCTCAACCTGACCACGGCGCTCGGTCTCGGCCTCTCGATCGACTACTCGCTGTTCATCGTCTCCCGCTACCGCGAGGAGATCGCCAAGGACGGGCCCGGCCTGGCGGCGATGCGCCGCGTGCTGGCGACGGCGGGGCGGACCGTCTTCTTCTCCGCGCTGACGGTCTCCGCCGCGCTCGCCTCGCTGCTCGTCTTCCCGCAGCGCTTCCTCTACTCGATGGGGCTCGGCGGCGCCCTGGTGGCGCTGTTCGCGGCGCTGATCTCGCTGACCGTGCTGCCCGCCGTGCTGACCCTGCTCGGCGACCGGGTCAACTCGCTGGCGCCGCGCTTCCTGCGCCGCCGCGCCGAGGCCGAGGCGCGGCCCGACGAGCAGGGCTTCTGGTACCGGCTCTCGCGCTTCGTGATGCGGCGCCCGGTCGGGATCGCCACCGCCAGCGCCACCCTGCTGATCGTGTTGGGGATTCCCTTCTTCGGGATCCAGTTCGACACGCCCGACGCGAAAATCCTGCCCGAGGAGGCAAGCGCCCGCCAAGCCTATGACATCGCCAGCGAGCAGTTCCCGCCCAACCGCGAGGTGCCGATCCTGGTCACCGTGCGCGGTGGCGACCAGCGCGGCGTGGCAGCCCTGCGCCGCGAAGTGGCCGCGACCGAGGGGATCGCGGTCGTACGCCCGCCGCAGCGGCTCGGCGGCGGCCTGACGCTGGTCCAGGCGATCTCGGAGAACCCGTTCCCCTCGCGGGAGAGCCGGGCGACGGTGGAGCGGCTGCGCGAGCTCGGGATCGCCGGCGCCGAGGTCGAGGTCAGCGGCGCCAGCGCCGAATTCGTCGACTTCCAGGGCAGCCTCTCCCGCCACCTGCCGATCGCGCTCGCGATCGTGATCGTCTCCACCCTGATCATCCTCTTCCTGATGACCGGCTCGGTCGTGCTGCCGGTCAAGTCGCTGATCATGAGCTTCCTCAACCTCAGCGCCGTCTTCGGCCTGCTCGTGCTGATCTTCCAGGACGGCCGCTTCGAAGCGCTGCTCGACTACACCAGCACCGGAGCGATCGAGCAGACGATGCCGATCCTGCTCTTCGCCGTCGCCTTCGGCCTCTCCACCGATTACGCGGTCTTCCTGCTCTCGCGGATCAAGGAGGCGCGCGACGACGGCGCCTCGGAGTCGGCGTGCGTCGCGATCGGGCTCGAGCGGACGGGCCGGATCGTGACCGCGGCGGCGCTGCTCGGCGCGGTCGCGCTCGGCGCCTTCGCCACCTCGCAGATCCTCTTCGTCAAGCAGAACGGAATCGGCACCGCGCTCGCCGTGCTGATCGACGCCAGCATCGTCCGCGCCCTGCTCGTGCCGTCGCTGATGGAGCTGCTCGGCAAGTGGAACTGGTGGGCGCCGGGACCGCTGCGGCGGCTGCACGACCGCTTCGGGATCAGCGAGACGGAACCTGAGCCGAATCCAGTTCCCTGAGGTGGACTGACCAGGCAGAGCAAGGACGCAGGTCGCGTGGCGTGCTCCGCACGCGGGCGACCGAGGACGCCGCTACGCGCCGGTCAGGCCGCCTCAGCCTCAGGCGAAGGCTTGCGTCGCGCGGCGGCGCAGATCCGCGTTGAGCATCCCGGTCACCTGGCTGGGACGCTCGCCGGCGGCGGGGATCGCGTCGCCGATCAGGCCGCTGGCGCGAAAGCCGTAGAGCGGGGCGTCGAAGCCGGCCTCGCGGATCCTGCGGACCAGCTGCACGGCGGAGGGGGTGTCGGCGCCGGGGCCGCAGAGGACGATCGCGGTCGGGTCGAGAGCGTCGAGGGCGCGCTCCATGCGCTGCTCGCCGAGCTCGTCGGAGAGCATCAGGACGCGGAAGCCGGCGCGGCGCAGGGCGAGGTCGAGCGCCTGCGCGTGGACCGCCTCGACGTCGGAGCCGCGACTGGAGTCGAGCAGCAGGACGCCGGCGGGCCGGGAAGCGGCCGGGGCGAGGCGGCGGGCGCCGTGCAGCCAGCCGGTCGCCCAGCGGGCGGCGAACTCGAGCTCGGCCTCGCGGTCGGGGCCGGCGGCGAGCTCGTCGACGGCGGGCAGCAGCAGCTCCTCCACCGTCCGCTCCAGCGGCCGCAGCGCCAGGCTCGACTCGATCGCGCGGTCGGCGGCGTCC
This sequence comes from Solirubrobacterales bacterium, assembly GCA_040904405.1. Lineage (GTDB taxonomy): Bacteria > Actinomycetota > Thermoleophilia > Solirubrobacterales > 70-9 > VRUE01. The sequence continues at coordinate 5,943 of JBBDTK010000146.1, forward strand.
TCGTCGAAGCCCTCGAAGGCGGCGAGCAGGCCACTGTCGCCGGCCGGCGCTTCCTGGCGCTGGCGGGTCAGCTCGATCGCCGAGGAGATGTTGCCGGTCTCGGCCAGCGCGTCGCGCAGCGTCTGCAGCTCGATCAGCTCGTAGTTGCGGTGGTTGCCCGGCGTCCGCTTCGGCGCCGGGTAGCCGTAGCGCCGCTCCCAGGAGCGCAGGGTATTCGGGCTCACGCCGAGAACTTCGGCGGCGGCATTGGTCCTGATCCCCGGCATGCGCAACATTCTGCCACCGGTTGTCGAGGTTTACACCGGTTATGGACAGATTTCAGGAATCTGTCAGCGATCTTGCAAGAGCCGCGGCTCAAATGAGCGCGGATCCGGGGAGGTCGATGACCAAGCGGGACGGGGCCGTATCCGCGGGGCGTCACTCGGCCTCATCCGGGCCGCGGTCATTTGCGGAGCGGCTCTAGAGCACCGACGCCTACCGGCTGGCTGACCGCGCGGGCTCGCCACATCGCCTCGTCGGCCCTGTGCAGGAGGCCGTCGGCGTTATCGCCGTGCTCGGGGCAGCCGACGACGCCGGCGAAGATCCCGATCGGCAGCCCGCCGGCCCGCTCCAGCTCGTCGAGCTGCGCCAGCAGCCGCTCGGCCATCTGCACGCCGCCGACGGTCGATTGGCCCGGCGCCAGCACGCAGAGCGCGTCCTCCTCGAGCCGGAAGGTCTCGTCGACCAGGCGGACGCTCTCGCCCAGGGCCGCCCCGACCACCGCCAGCGCGGTCTCGCGGCCGGATCGGCCGTCGCCGTTCTTCGTCCCCGGGCCCTCGACGTCGAAGACGACCAGGGCGAAGGGCTGGTCGTAGCGGCGCTGGCACTCGATCAGCTGCTCGAGCCGGCGCCGCATCTGACCGGGCCGGTAGAGGCTGGCGTGTTCGCCGTCGCTGCCGCCGTCGCTGCCGACCCTGTCGCCGTCCTCCCAGAGCGTCGCCACCGCCGTCGCCGTGACCGAGCCGAACTCCTCGGCCAGCCTCTGCGCCGCGGCGGCGAAGGCGGCGGCATCGCCGTCCCCGCCCATCTCCTCGTGCAGCCTGCCGAGCAGCGAGGCCTGCAGCGAGGAGACTTCGCGGGCCATCCTGCCGGGACCCTCCAGCCGATCCGGGGCCGTGCCTCTCGGAGCTTCCGTCGCCACGCCGAGACCTTGGCGCAGGAGGCGGACGCCAGAGTGCGAAAAGTTCGCTATTTGCGGATCGACACCCGTCTAGTCGATACGGCTACTCGAGCGCGCGACGGCCGCTGAGGGCCCTGCCGAGGGTGACCTCGTCGGCGTGCTCGAGGTCGGCGCCGATCGGCAGCCCGCTGGCGAGGCGGGTGACCGCGACCTGGCCGCGCAGCTGCTCGCCGATGTGGAGCGCGGTCGCCTCGCCGGTGGTGGTCGGGTTGGTGGCGAGGACGACCTCGCGCACGTCCCCCTCGCCGACGCGGCGCAGCAGCTCGGCGATCTTGAGGTCGTCGGCGTCGACCCCGTCGATCGGCGAGAGGGCGCCGCCGAGCACGTGGTAGAGGCCGCGGTACTCGTGGGTGCGCTCGATCGGGATCACGTCGGCGGGCTCCTCGACCACGCAGATCGTCGCCTGGTCGCGGCCCGAGTCCTGGCAGATCCGGCAGAGCGGCCCCTCGGAGAGGTTGAAGCAGCGCTCGCAGAGGCCGACCTTCTCCTTCAGCTCGCCGATCGCGGCGGCGAGAGCCGCCGCCTCCTCGTCAGGGGCCCTGAGAATGTGGAAGGCGAGTCGCTGGGCGGTGCGCTGGCCGATCCCCGGCAGTCGCGAGAGCTCGGCGACGAGGCGGGCGAGCGGCGCCGGGCCTTCGGATGGACCCCCGCCGCTCACATGCCGGGGAGGCCGCCCATGCCGCCTCCCATGCCGCCGGTGATCCCGCCCATCTTCGAGCCGGCCAGGTCCTGGGCGGCGCGCAGCGCCTCGTTGACCGCGGCCTGGACCATGTCGGCGAGCATCTCGGCCTCCTCGGGGTCGATCGCCTCGGGGTCGATCGAGATCTCGCGCAGGGTCATGTCGCCGCCCATCTTGACCTTGACCATGCCGCCGCCGGCGCTGGCCTCGACGGTCTCGTCCTTGAGCTGCTCCTGCGCCTGCTCCATCTGCTGCTGCATCTGCTGCGCCTGCTTCATCAGCGCGTTCACGTCGAAGCCTCCGGGGCCTCCCCTTGCCATCGTCAACCGACCTCCTCGGCGTCGAATTCAGCTTTGATCTTCTCGTCCAGCGCCGCGTGGTCGGCGTCGTCGGTGGCCGGCTCTTTCGCCTCCGGGGCGGCATCGTCGCCCTCGAGAACAACGTAGAGGGGACGCAGCTCCTCGCCCAGCACCGTCTGCAGCGCCGCGGCCAGCTGGTCCCGCTTGTCGGGGGCCTCGGCCTTGCGCTTGTTGAAGGTGTGGTCGGCCGGGAAGCCGACGGTCACCGTCCGCTCCTCGCCGTCGACCGCGACCGGGCGAGCCCCCTCGAAGGTCGCCGCCAGCGCCGGCGCCGTCTGGTGCAGCCCGTCGACCACCGCGGGCCACACCTTCGTCAGCACTTCGAGTGAGGGCTCCTGGCCCACGGGTCCTGCCGGTGAGGGGGTGCCCGAGCCGGCGCTGGGTTTCTCGCCAGATGACGGGAAATCACTCGCTGACTCGGTGGGGCGAGAAACAGGACGCCGCGCCGTCTCGGACACCCCCTCACCGTCCCCCGCGGGAGGATCGTTGGCGTCGGGACTGGAGATGGCTGCCGGTGGCGTCTCATCCGCGGGTGGCGCAGGGGAGGGGGGAGTTCGGACGGGTGAGTCCGCTCCCTCCCCTGCGACAGGACCCGCGGCCGGGAGCCGCCCTCCGTCCCTCCCTGCTCGAGCCTCTCGATGCGGCGAAGCAGTCCCTCGGTGCTGGGGTCGAGGTCGGGCCTTGCTGCTTTCAGCAGGGCGATCTCGACCGCCATGCGGGCGTCGTCGCCCTCGCGGACGGCGGTCAGGGCGGTGGCCAGCTCGTCGATCGTGCGGACCAGGGTCGCGGCCCCGATCGCCCCCGCCTGGGCGGCCAGCCGCCCCTCGTCGGTCGCGGTGACGACGAACGTCCCCGGCACCTCGCCGACGGTCTGGGTTACCAGCAGGAAGCGCAGGTGGGCGAGCAGGTCGCGGGCGAACTGGGCGGGGTCGCGGCCGGAGCGGGCCATCTCCTCGACCCCGAGCAGGACCGCCTTCGGGTCTTCGGCGAGCACCGCGTCGACGGCGCCGAAGAGCAGCTCGGCGTCGGCCGCCCCGAGCATCTGCAGGACGTCGTCGAGCCCGACCCGCTCGCCGCCGAAGGCGACCAGCTGGTCGAGGGTGCCGAGCGCGTCGCGGAAACTGCCCGAGGCCGAGCGGGCGATCGTCGCCACCGCCCCCTCGTCGACCTCGATCGACTCCGCCGCGGCGACCCGCTGCAGGACCTCGGAGATCTGCTCCAGCGAGGGTCGCTGGAAGTCGAAGCGCTGGCAGCGATCTGCGATCGTCGCCATCACCTTGTGCGACTCGGTGGTGGCGAGGACGAAGACGGTGTTCGGCGGCGGCTCCTCCAGCGTCTTGAGGAAGGCGTTCCAGGCCTCCTTGGTCAGCATGTGGGCCTCGTCGAGGATGTAGACCTTCCAGCGGCCGGCGGCGGGGGCGTAGGCGACCCGCTCGCGCAGATCGCGGACGTCGTCCACCGAGCGGTTGGAGGCGGCGTCCATCTCGATCACGTCGACCGAGGTGCCGGCGGCGATCGTCACGCACGAGTCGCACTCGCCGCAGGGGGTCACGGTCGGCCCGCCGCGCTCGCAGTTGAGCGAGCGGGCGAGGATCTTCGCCATCGAAGTCTTGCCGGTGCCGCGCGAGCCGACGAAGAGGTAGGCGTGGTGGACCTTGTCGCGCTCGACCGCGTTGCGCAGGGTGCGGACCACGTGCTGCTGGCCGACCACCTCGTCGAAGGATCCGGGCCGGTGGCGGCGGTAGAGGGAGGTCGAGTCGCTCGGCGAGGGCACCGCAGCCAGTCTATCCACGGGCCTGACGCGCTCGGGGCAGATCCCCTGGCGCGTTTGTCGTAATATGTCCGACCAACGCGCCAGAGGTCCGGGGGGCGCGCACCGATACCGTGCGCCGGTGCCATCGGGGCTCCGCAACTGGCTGACGCCGCTCGCATGGGTGGCAATGGTGGCCGCGATCCTTCTCCTCCTCTTTCCGCCGGGCTTCCCCAACTACGACACGATCTACTCGCTGCTCTGGGGACGCGAGCTGGGCGGGGGGTTCAGCCCGGACCGCGGTGCCGCGCTGCCGCCCACCCCGCACCCGCTGGCCGAACTGTTCGGCCTGCTCGCCTCGCCCCTCGGCGACGGCGCGATCGAGCTGACGATGATCGTCGCCTACGTCGCCCTGGGACTGGTCGGCTACCTCGTCTACCGGCTCGGCGCGCTCTGGTTCGACCGGCCGATCGGGGCGGTCGCGGCGCTGATCGTGCTGACCCGCGCCCCCTTCCTCTCCAACGGCCTGCGCGCCTACGTCGACCTCCCCTACATAGCCCTGACCCTGGCCGCCCTCGTCCTCGTCACGAAGGGAGGGTCGCGCCCCACCCAGCGCAACGCCCTCTCGGTCCTCAGCCTCCTCGCCCTGGCCGGCCTCCTCCGCCCCGAGGCCTGGCTCTTCTCGATCGCCTACCTCGCCTACCTCATCTACCTGGCCCTGGACCCCACCCAGCTCCCCCTCCTGCGGCGAAGGCGCCAGCCCTCCGGACGGGAGCAGGAGACCGACGAACCCCTCGACCGCCCCGACCCCGCCGCGCCCGCGGGAACGGAAGTGGAGGCCCAGGAGAACACCGGCAAAGCCACCGCAGGAGAGGAGGGGGGTTCACCCGGACCCGCAGATGCCCGCACAGGAGAGGAGGGGGTGCCCCTCGAACCGGCCGATACACAAAAACGCCGTCTAATAAAACCGCGGTCTAATTAGACCGCGGTTTGTCGGGGCGAGGGGCACCCCCTCCTCTTCCCACTCAACGGCCATCCTCATATCCCTGGCCCTAGCCGCCCCAATCCTCTGGGCCCTCTTCGACTGGATCACCGCCGGCAGCCCCACCTACTCCTTCAGCGGCACGCGTGAGACCGTCGACACGCTGGCCCGGCAGACCGGCCCGGTCGACCTCGTGCTCTACGGGCCACGCCGGCTCGGCGAGGTCCTGCAGTGGCCGGGGATGGTCGGCGCCGCCGGTGGGGCGCTAATCGCCACTGCGGTCATCCTCCGTAGCCGGAGATCGCAGCCTTTTCCGCCCTATGACCCGGAAAAACTTGCGATCGGCCTTGTGGCGGCTGGGCTGGCGCTCGCTGCGTTCGCGATCCTCGCCTGCGCCGGCCTGGCGATCATCCCCCGCTACACGATGCTCGCCGCGGCGATCCTCGCCGTCTTCGCCGCGTTCGGCCTGCTCGGCTGGCGGCGGCTCGGGCCCGGCGATCCCTGGCGGCGGCCCTGGCAGGCCTTCGCCGCCCTGATCGCGCTGATGTTCGTCGTCTGGGGGCCGAACCAGTACGACCTGCTCTCGCGAGTCGACACCGACCTGACCAACCAGAGCGAGATCGAGGCCGACCTGCGCGAGCTCGCCGGCTCCGGCGCCTTCGAGCCGCTCTGCCTGCCGATCTCCGTGCCCAACCACCGCGCCGTCCCCCGCCTCGCCTTCGACCTCGACCTGCGCCCGAGCCGCATCGTCAGCTCCTCCGAGCAGAGCCAGCCCCGTCGCGGCTACTTCCTCGACCCGGCCAGCCCCTTCGTCGTCCACAACTTCGTCCTCGACCCCAACGACCCCGCCCGGCTGACGACCACCGTCCCGCCCGGCTTCCGCCCGGTCGCCCGCAACGAGTCCTGGGTCCTCTACCGCCGCTGCTGATCGGCTCGACCGCGGCAAGCGCGCCGAGGGGGCTGGCATGCGAGCATTCCGCTGCATGGCGGCGATCGAACTGCGCGGCGTGGTCAAGAGGTTCGGCCCGATCGTGGCCGTCGACGGGCTCGACCTCGACGTGCCGGAGGGCATCTGCCTCGGCCTGCTCGGCCCCAACGGGGCGGGCAAGTCGACGACGATGCGGCTGCTCACCGGGCAGGCGCTGCCCGACGCCGGCGAGCTGCGGGCGCTGGGCCACGAGCTGCCCGGCGATTCCAAGGCCGCCCGCGCCGAGATGGGCGTGGTGCCGCAGCTCGACAACCTCGACGTCGACGTCACGGTCGAGGAGAACCTGGCGATCTTCGCCCGCCTCTACCGCGTGCCGGACGTCGGCGCCGCGGTCGATCGGGCGCTCGACCTGGCCCGCCTGCGCGGGCGCCGCGGCGACGCCGTCGACGATCTCTCCGGCGGCATGCGGCGACGCCTGCTGCTGGCCCGCGGGCTGATCCACGAGCCGAAGCTGATCCTGCTCGACGAGCCGACCGTCGGCCTCGACCCGCAGATCCGCACCGAGCTGTGGACGCTGATCGACAACCTGCGCTCCGGCGGCACGACGATCCTGATGTCGACCCACTACATCGAGGAGGCCGAGCGGCTCGCCGACGAGGTCGCGGTGATGACCAAGGGCAGGATCATCAGCCGCGGCCGGCCGGCCGAGCTGATTGCCGAGCACGTCGGCCGCCAGACCGCCGAGGTCTACGGCCCGCCCGACCGGCTCTCGGAAGTGCGCGCCGACGCCGAGGCGCGCGGGCTGGCGGTGCGGCCGGCCGGGCCGGCGATCGCGATCGTCGGCTCCGAGCGCGCCGACAACGGCGCGATCCCCGAGGACGCGGTGATCCGCGCCGCGACGCTCGAGGACGTGTTCGTGATGTTGACCGGCGAGGAGGCCGAGTGACCCGGGGCGCTGCAAACCGGCGCATCTCGGGGTCTTCGGTCGGATTGCATCCCCCGACCTGCTTGGTTTTCACGCCCTGGGTAGGTCGGCATGGGTAGCCAGATGCGGCGGCTCGAACCGGCGGCGATCGCCGGGGTGATGAGCCGCGAGATGGCCAACTTCCGTACCTACTGGAGGGGGACGACCTTCTCCAGCGTGCTGGAACCGATCGTCTACCTGCTCGCCTTCGGCCTCGGCCTCAGCGCCACCCTGGTCGGCGAGGTGGGCGGCGTCCCCTACGTCCAGTACGTCGGCACCGGCATGGTCGCCACCGCGGTGATCTTCTCCAGCGCGCTGCCGGCGATGTTCGGCACCTTCGTCAAGCACCGCTTCCAGAACACCTACGACGCGATCCTCGCCGCGCCGGTCGACGTCGAGGAGCTGGTCAGCGCCGAGATGCTCTGGATCGGGCTGCGGGCAAGCGTCTACGGCTGCGTGCCGCTGCTGGTCACGATCGCCTTCGGCCTCAACCCGGCGTTCGGGATGCTGCTGGTGCCGCTCTTCTGCCTCTTCACCGCGCTCGGCTTCGCCGGCTTCGGCGTGGCGATGGCGGCCAGCGTCGCCAAGATCGACCAGTTCAACTACGTCACGGCGCTCTTCGTCACCCCGCTCTTCCTCGTCTCCGGCGCCTTCTTCCCGATCTCGGGCCTGCCCGAGGGGCTGCAGGTGGTGGCTCAGCTCAACCCCCTGCACCAGCTGGTCGAGCTGGTCCGCGGCGCCGCCTTCGGCTTCGCGGCGATCGACCTGGTCCGCTTCGCCTCGCTGGTCGCCTTCGCCCTGGCGCTGTGGCGGATCGCGATCTGGCGGATGGAGCTCAGGTTGATCGACTGAATCGAATAACGGACCGTGCACCCGCCTTCGAAGCGAGGCCCCCAGGCGTATCCGTCGCGTTTGGCTCGGGCCGGGCTCACCTGCGGCACCCGCGGCTTCCGCTTAAGGCTGCTTCCTTCCGGACCTGACCTGATTCGCGTGCCCACGTCGCGCAGGACCCGGCCGTCAACGCCGCTCGCGGCGGACCGACCCCGAAGGCCAGCCCCTCAGAACGGTTTTCGGCCCCGCTAGAGCGGATTGCGGGTTACAAGGCACCGCTGATTCCCCGCCTAGCACGGTCCGCGTCCCATCCTACCCCTCCCACCCGCTCCGCTGTTCCTTTGTCGCCCTATATGGAGCCAAGGAACAGCGGAGCCTTAGGCTTAGGATCGCCGGAATCTTGATCGAGGTCGACGCCCAGTCCTTCTTCGTGATCGTTGCCGTCGCCGCCCTGGCGGCGATCACGGTCGCCACCGTGCCGCGCCGCTTCGCCCCGCCGGTGGTCGTCATCGAGCTGGCGATGGGCATCCTCGTCGGCCCCGAGGTCCTCGGCCTGGCCGAGACCGACGATTTCGTCGACTTCTTCTCGAACCTGGGGCTGGGGATGCTCTTCTTCTTCGCCGGCTACGAGATCGACTTCGAGCGGATCCGCGGCCTGCCGCTGCGGCTCGGCATCCTCGGCTGGCTGCTCTCGATCGGGCTCGCCTACGGGATCGGCGGCGCCCTGGCGGCGGCCGGCGTCGTCGTCTCCTTCCTCTTCACCGGCTCGGCGATGGCGACGACGGCGATCGGCACCCTGATCCCGATCCTGCGCGACGGCGGCGAGCTGAGAACCCGCTTCGGCACCTACCTGCTGGCGGCCGGCGGGGCCGGCGAGTTCGGCCCGATCCTGCTCGTCACCATGGTCCTCTCGACCAAACAGCCGCTGCACGAGGCGGCGATCCTGCTCGCCTTCGTCACCCTCGCCCTGCTGCTGGCGCTCGCCTCGGTGCGGCTCGCCTGGCGCGGCTGGCCGGCGCTGGAGCGCAGCTTCGAGGCGAGCAGCCAGCTGGCGGTGCGGATCACCGTCGTGCTCGTCTTCGGCCTCGTCCTGCTCGCCGGCGAGCTCGGCCTCGACGTCCTGCTCGGTGGCTTCGTCGCCGGGATGATCGTGCGGGCGGCGCTGAAGGGGCGCGAGCTGCAGGTATTCGAGTCGAAGCTGACCGCGGTCGGCTTCGGCTTCTTCGTCCCCTTCTTCTTCGTCGCCAGCGGGATCGAGTTCGACATCGAAGCGCTCGGCTCGGCCGCAGCGCTGGCGAAGCTGACCCTCTTCCTCACCCTCTTCCTGGTGATCCGCGGCGCCCCGGCGCTGCTGCTCTACCGCGGCGTGCTGCGGGCCCGCCAGCGCGCTTCGCTCGCATTCTTCTCGGCGACCGAGCTGCCCCTGGTCGTCGCGATCACCACCCTGGCGGTCGAGGGCGGCCACATGCGGTCCTCGACCGCGGCCGGCCTGGTCGGCGCCGCCATGCTCTCGACCCTGATCTTCCCCTTCGTCGGCCTCGCCCTGCAACGACGGGCCGTCGCCGAGGGCGAAACCGGCCCGCCGAACCCACCTATGATTGACCCTCTCCCGGGCGCGTAGCTCAGCGGGAGAGCGCTCGCCTCACACGCGAGAGGTCGCTGGTTCGA
>JBBDTK010000147.1:0-15215 GCA_040904405.1 Solirubrobacterales bacterium
GCCTGCTCGACGGTCTCGATCTGGGTGGCGATGCCGACGTGGCAGGTGTCGAGCTGGCAGCCACGGCAGATCGTGCAGCCGAGGCTGACCATCGCCAGGGTGCCGAAGCCGACCCGGTTGGCGCCGAGGCAGTGCAGCTTGACGATGTCGTGGCCGGTGCGGTAGCCGCCGTCGGCCCAGATCTCGACCCGGTTGCGCAGGCCGGCCTCCATCAGCGCCCTGTGCACGGCGCGGGTGCCGATGTCCGAGGGCAGGCCGACGTGGCGCAGGGCGTGCTGGCGGGCGGCGCCGGTGCCGCCCTCGAAGCCCGAGAGGGTGATGATGTCGGCGCCGGCCTTGGCGATGCCGAGCCCGATCGTGCCGATGTTCGGCACCACCGGCACCTTGACCGAGACGCGGACGTCGGGGTTGACCGTCTTCAGCTCGTCGATCAGCTCGGCCAGATCCTCGATCGAGTAGAGGTCGTGGTTGTTGGAGGGTGAGATCAGGTCGGTGCCCGGCGCCGCGTTACGCGCCGCGGCGACCTTCTCGGAGACCTTCTTGCCGGGCAGGTGGCCGCCCTCGCCGGGCTTGGCGCCCTGGCCGATCTTGATCTCGGCGACGTAGGAGGAGTTGAGCATCTCGGCCGAGACGCCGAAGCGGCCCGAGGCGACCTGCTGGCCGCGCCACTTGCGGTACTTGCCGTACATGTCGCGGATCTCGCCGCCCTCGCCGTTGACGCAGAGGATGTTGATCGCCTTCGCCGCCTCCGCATAGGCGCGGAAGGCGGGCTCGGACTGCGAGCCGAAGCTCATCGAGGAGATCACCACCGGGTAGTCGTGGTGGCCGACGCCGGCGTCGACCGTCGCCGGGTCGACCGGCTCGCGGTCGCCCACCAGCCCCATGATGTGGCGCATCGAGATCGGGCTCTTGCTCTCCAGGTCGCGCACCTTCTCGCTGTATTCGGCGTACTCGCCGGAGCCGTTGGCGGTGGCGATCGCCGCCTTGTAGACCTTCGGGTAGAAGCGGAACGTCTTTGCCGGTTTGGCGTCCTCGTCGCCGCTCAGCACCCGCGCCCGCCCGTTGCTGTCCTCGTCGAGCGCGGCGAAGCCGACCCCGACCGCCTCGGAGGCGGCGAAGGCCTCGGTCTGGAAGATCTCGGCCAGCTCGGGCCTGACCCCGATCGAGGAGAACTGGCGAGCGTAGCCGCGCACCTCGTGGATGCCGATCGTCGAGATCACTTTCTCGATCCCCTTCTCCAGCGCCGCGCAGAGGTTGCCGATATCGGCCTCGTAGTCCTCGACGCAGATCACCTCGACCATCGTGTAGGGGCAGACGCCGTTGGCGCCCAGCCCGAGGGCGAGCATCGTGTCGTGGACGTTGCGGATCGCCGCCGAGCGCAGGACCAGGCCGCAGCGGCGGCGCAGGTTGGTCTCGCCCGGCTCGACCCGGAACTGCTTCAGCGCCTGGTCGACGGCTGAGATGGCGAGGTGGGGATCGAGGTAGCGGCGCTCGGCGTCATAGACGGTGCGGTCGGTCAGCACCAGCAGCTCGGCGCCGTCGCGGACCGTCTTCACCGCCTCCTGCTTGATCCGCTCGATCGCGCCCTGGGTCGTCTCCGACTCGAGCAGTGAGATGTCGACGGCGCCGGCCCGGCCGCGGAACTCCTCCCAGAGGTCCTCGAGCAGGTAGGTCTGGTTCGCGCGGGCGATCTCCCGGTAGGTCTTGTCGGAGAGCGGCGCCATCCCGTGATGGCCGCCGAGGATCACCGGGAACGAGGTCTCGACCGTGCCGGTGTCCTCGCCGGCGGCGTCGAGCGACGGCCGGCGGCCGAAGACGGCGCGGGTCGAGAAGTGCTCCATCTCACGCTCGCGGTCGATCGCCGGGTTGGTGACCACGGCGACCGTCTCCTTGAAGTAGTCGGCCAGGTTCTGGCGCTCGGGCGAGAGCGCCGCCAGCGGCCCGTCGTAGCCGAGCGAGCCGATCGGCTCGGCCCCGTTGGAGGCCATCTGCTGGACCAGTTTTACGTCGTCGCGCTGCCAGCCGAAGCCGGCGAGGACCCGGTCGACGACCTTGACCGGCTCTTCGGGGCCGGCGTCGGAGTAGCCCGGCACGTCGCCGCCCTCGAGCGGGCCGCCGGTCTGCAGCGCCCGCTCGTAGGGGGCCGCGTCCTCGCTGCCGTTGCGGGCCAGCCAGCGATCGCGGACGGTGCGCAGCATCTCGTCGTGGCAGCGCAGGGTCGAGCGCTTGCGCTCGCGATCGATCTCCACCATGGCCTTCTCGCCGGGGGCGAGCGGCTTCGGCTCGGCGACCATCTCGGCGACCGCGACGACGCCGGGCTCGGAGCTGAAGACGTGGTCCTCGCCGGTCTCCATCTGCCAGAGCGGGCGCAGGCCGAGCGCGTCGGCGGAGAAGACGCACTCGTCGCCGTGGCGGGCGATCAGCGCCACCGGGCCCTGCGCGAAGGGGCCCATCGTCTGCCGCAGGTACATGTAGAAGCGGTGCAGATCGGCGGGCAGCGAGCGGATCTCTTCGACGATCGGCGGCACCACCATCTCCATCGCCTCGGCGAGGCTGAGCCCGTCGCGGCTGACCAGGGTGTCGATCGTCCGGTTGAGGTCCTGCGAGTCGGAGTTGCCCGGCTCGATCGGCACACCGAGCATGCGCGCCTCCTGGCGCAGCTGCTCGATCGTGTTGATCTCGCCGTTGTGGCCGAGCACCGAGAACGGCTGCACGCGTTTGAACGAGGGCCAGGTGTTGGTCGAGTAGCGGTTGTGGCCGAAGCAGCCGATCGTCTCGAAGCGCTCGTCGCGCAGGTCGGGGTAGTACTCGCCGAGGACCTTCGGCGCGCCCATCACCTTGTAGACGCAGGTGGTGGCCGAGAGCGACGGGACGTGGACGCCGAGCCGCTCCTCCAGCTCGACGATCAGGTCGAAGAGGACGCGATCGCGCTGCGAGGCGTCGGCGAGCAGGCCGGCGAGCTGCCAGAAGTGCGGCTCCTCCTCGCGCGCGGTCGGGCCGAGCGCGGGCGAGTCGACGACGCCGATCCGCTCGGCGAGGATGCGGAAGCCGCCCTGGCCGAGGATCTCACGAGCGTCGTGCTGGATCTTCTCGAGGTCCTGCGAGCGCTCGACGAAGACGTGGGCGACGGCGAAGGCGTCGTCGAGGGCGAGCGAGGGATCGTGGCCGCCGGTGCGCACCTCCTCCGCCCAGATCCTGCGCGGGATGTCGACCAGCAGGCCGCAGCCGTCGCCCTCGCCGTCGATGTTGCCGGCGCGGTGGAGCATCTTCTGCAGCGCCGGGATCGCCCGCTCGATCGGCTCGTGGCTGGGCGTCGCGTCTTTGCGCACGGAGGCGTAGATCGCGCAGGCGTCCTTGTCCTCGACGCTGGGGGGCGAGACGAGTGGCCGGTACGGCAGCTCTGGCGAGTAGCGGAGAACGCCCTCGCCGCGAAGCTCACGGGACTGGGTATGGGACATCTCGACCTCCCGGTTTCCGCGCCTTCTCCGAGCGGGCGCGCGACGGGTTGACAGGTTGGTGGATTATAGGGGCGGCGGCCCTCCCCGTCCAGACCCCTCACAGCTCGGGGACGTCGGCGCCGTGGGGGGTGAAGGGGAGGCGATGGACGTCGGCCCAGCCGGCGCAGCGGGCCTCCAGCTCCTCGCTGACCTTGCCGGCGTCCTGCCAGGTGGTCCAGACGAGGACGGTCGGGCCGGCGCCGGAGATCGTCGCGCCGAGGGCGCCGAACTCGCGGGCGGAGTCGACCAGCTCCATCGAGCGCGGGTAGAGGTCGCGGCGGCGCGGCTGGTGGATGCTGTCGGCGAGCCCGGCGGCGACCAGGTCGAGGTCGGAGCGCTGCAGGCCGAGCACCAGGCGGGAGGCGGCGGCGATGTTGGCGACCGCGTCGGCGAGTGGCAGCTCGGCCGGGACCGCCCCACGGGCGCGCTCGGTCGAGACCGCCTCGGCGGGAATGGCCACGATGCCCTCGAGCCCGCTCGGGGGATCGAAGCGGACAGCGCTCACCGCCCCGCCGGGCGCACTCGGCGCACCGTCGGCGCTCACCGCCCCGCCGGCCGCGCTCGGCGCACCGTCGGCGTCGCGGCCGCAGATCACGAAGCCGCCGTAGATCGCCGCCGCGACGTTGTCCGGGTGCCCCTCCAGCTCGGTCGCCCGGGCCAGCATCTCGCGCTTGGAGAGCGCCAGCTCGTAGAGGTGGTCGGCGGCGGCGAGGCCGGCGACGATCGCCGCCGCGCTGGAGCCGAGGCCGCGGGCGAGCGGCACGCCCCGCTTCAGCCGGAAGGCGATCCCGTCGGCCGGGTGCAGGCTCTCGAAGGCGCGCACGATCAGGTTGCCACGGTCGCTCGGCACCTCGAGCGGGCCCGGGTCGAAGGAGAACTCTCCCGCCTCTTCGACCTCCAGCTCGAGGAACATGTCCAGGGCGGCGGCCAGCACGTCGTAGCCCGGCCCGAGGTTGGCCGAGGAGGCGGGGACGCGGACCAGGCGGTGGCGGGCGGTCAATCGAAGACGGCGCGCTCGACCGCGCCGATGTCGTTCTCGCAGTTGACCACCGGCGGCGCCTTCGAGAGCGCCGTGTCGGGGTCCTTGAGGCCGTGCCCGGTGAGCACGCAGACGACCGTCTGCGGCGGTGCCGCATCCTCGGCTACCGGCATGCCGTGGGCGAGCAGGCCGGCGACGGAAGCGGCCGAGGCGGGCTCGCAGAAGACCCCTTCGCTCGCCGCCAGCCAGCGGTAGGCGTCGAGGATCTGCCCGTCGGAGACGGCGGCGACGCGGCCGCGCGAGGCGGTGAAGGCGTCCATCGCCTCCTCCCAGCGGGCCGGGTTGCCGATCCGGATCGCCGAGGCGACGGTCTCCGGTTCGGCGACCGGCGCGCCGTGGACCAGCGGCGCCGCCCCCTCGGCCTGGAAGCCGTAGAGCGCCGGCGCCGCCTCCAGCTCCTGGAAGCCCTGCCAGTAGGCGGTCACGTTGCCGGCGTTGCCGACCGGGATCGCCAGCGCCCCCGGCGCCTCGCCGAGCTCCTCGACCACCTCGAAGGCGGCGGTCTTCTGGCCCTCGATCCGGTACGGGTTGACCGAGTTGACCAACTCGATCGGGTGCCGGTCGGCCAGCGCGCGGACGATCTGCAGCGCCTCGTCGAAGTTGCCCTGGAGGGCGATCACGCGGGCGCCGTGCATCAGCGCCTGGGCCAGCTTGCCGATCGCGATCTTGCCCTCCGGCACGATCACCGCCCCGCGCAGCCCCGCCCGCGCCGCGTAGGCGGCGGCGCTGGCGGCCGTGTTGCCGGTCGAGGCGCAGATGATCGCCTCCGCCCCACGTCCCTTGGCGCGCGAGACCGCCACCGTCATCCCCCGGTCCTTGAACGACCCGGTCGGGTTCGCCCCCTCGAACTTCAGGTATGCCCGCGCCCCCAGCCGCTCGGAAAGTCGGTCGGCGGGGATAAGCGGGGTCGAACCCTCGTTGAGGCTGACGACCGGATCATCCGGCTCAAGTGACAAGCGCTCGCGGAATCTCTCGATCAGCGGAGCAGGCATCAGCATCTCCCACCAGCTTCACAAGGGGGGGCGGGGGTCTTCACGGGAGCGCCTCCCCCGGCACCGCGGAGTGATCCTGCCCCGAAGGGGCACAAGATTGCACCCGCCGCAGGCGGGTGCTGGGCACTCCCGGGGAGACCCCCTCCCCCCTCAAACGAACTCCTCCTCGATCACCCTTATCGAGCGCGGCGCCGAGCGCAGCTGGTCGAGGCCGGCGATCTCCTCGACCGCGGCGGCGAAGCGCGACTCGAGGCACTCGTGGACGACCATCACCAGGCGGGCGTCGTCGCCGATGCCGCGCTGGACGACGCTCTTGACCGAGATCTCGTTCTCACCCAGCACCTGGGCGATCCGCGCCAGCACCCCCGGTTCGTCGGCCACCTCGAGGTGCAGGTAGAAGGACGAGGTCAGGTCGGTGACCAGGGGCAGATGCTCGCGATCCTCGTGGACCCGGGCCTCGCCGGCCAGGATCGAGACCACGTCGCCGAGCACCGCGGAAGCGGTCTCGACGCCGCCGGCGCCGGGCCCCGACATGGTCACCTCGGTGATCGCCGGCGCCTCGACCATGACCGCGTTGAAGGGGCCGCCGATCGGCGCCAGCGGATGGCCGCTGTAGAGGAAGCAGGGGAAGACGCGGACGCCGATCCCCTGCTCGTGGCGCTCGGCGACGCCGAGCAGCTTCAGCGAGAGGTCGAGCTCCTTGGCGTAGGCGAGGTCGTCTGGCTGGATCGACTCGATCCCCTCGTAGGAGACCTGGGAGAGCGAGACCGGGGTGTGGAAGGCGAGCCGGGCGAGGATCGCCATCTTCGCCGCCGCGTCGGCGCCGTTGACGTCGTCGCCGGGGTCGGCCTCGGCGTAGCCCAGCTCCTGGGCGCGGGCCAGCGCCTCCTCGTAGGCGGCGCCGCTCGCCGCCATCTCGGTGAGGATGAAGTTGGTGGTGCCGTTGACGATGCCGAAGACCTTGTCGATCTCGGTCGCGCCAAAGCTCTCCTGGATCGTGCGGACGATCGGGATCGCCCCGGCCACCGCCGCCTCGAAGCGCAGCTGCACCCCGGCCGCGCGGGCGACCTCGAAGACCTCGTCCCCGTGCTGGGCGAGCAGCTGCTTGTTCGCGGTGACCACCGGCTTGCCGGCCCGCAGCGCCGCGAGCACGTACTCGCGGGCCGGCTCGGTGCCGCCGATCAGCTCGACGATCAGGTCCGAGCCGGCGAGGATCTGCTCGAAGTCGCCTTCGCCGCGGGTCAGCGTGCCGCTCAGCAGCGGCCGCCGCCCGGTCGCCGCCTCGACCGCGGCGGCGAGCTCGTCGAGCAGGCCGGCGAAGGCGCCGCCGACCGTGCCGCGCCCGAGCAGCCCGATGCGGGCCGGGTCAGGGGACATCGCGCGCGGTCAGGTCGTCGTAGGTCTCGCGACGGACGACGACCCGGGCCTCGCCGTCGCGGCAGAAGATCACCGGTGGGCGCGTCACGCCGTTGTAGTTGCTCGCCATCGCGTGGCCGTAGGCGCCGGTCGCCGGGGTGACCAGGACGTCGCCGACCGCCGGCGCCGCCAGCATCGCGTCGCGGACGAGCACGTCGCCGGACTCGCAGTGCATGCCGGCGATCGTCGCCGCGGTGTCCGGCGGCTCGCCGGCGCGGTCGGCGATCGTCGCCTCGTAGCGGGAGCCGTAGAGCATCGGCCGCATGTTGTCCGACATGCCGCCGTCGACGGCGACGTAGGTGCGGACGCCGGGGATCTCCTTGACGGTGCCGACCCGGTAGGCGGTGAGGCCGGCGTTGCCGACCAGCGAGCGGCCCGGCTCGACCAGGACCCGCACACCGGGGCCGAAGACCTCGCGGACGCCGCGCGCCTTGACCTCGGCGTAGGCGTCGATCGAGGGCGGCTCGTCCGCGGCGGTGTAGGCAATGCCGAGGCCGCCGCCGACGTTGACCAGCCGGCACCAATCGCCGGCCAGCTCGCCGATCGCGCGGATCGCCAGCCTGTAGGGCTCGAGCTCGAAGATCTGCGAGCCGATGTGGGCGTGCAGGCCGACCAGCTCGAGCACGCCGGAGGCGAGCACGCGCTCGATCGCCCGCGCCGCCAGGCCGTCCGCGATCCCGAAGCCGAACTTCGAGTCGAGCTGGCCCGTCTGCACGTAGTCGTGGGTCGAGGGCTTGATCCCCGGCGTGACCCGGATCAGCACCCGCTGGGGCGAGTCGAGCAGCCGCTCGCAGCGCTCGATCTCGTCGAAGGAGTCGAGGATCAGGTGGCCGACGCCGGCCCGGGCGGCGAGCAGGATCTCCTCGTCGCTCTTGTTGTTGCCGTGCATGTGGATGCGGGCCGGCTCGAAGCCCGCCCGCAGCGCCATGTGCAGCTCGCCGCCCGAGGCGACGTCGACCGAGAGCCCCTCCGCGGCGAAGAGCCGGTAGGCGGCGGTGCAGGGGAAGGCCTTGCTGGCGAAGAGGACCTCGAAGTCCTCGCCGTGCCGGGCGAAGGCCTCGCGGTAGGCGCGGGCGCGGGCGCGCATGTCGTCCTCGGCGTAGACGTAGGCCGGGGTGCCGTGCTCGGCCGCCAGATCGACCACGTCGCAACCGGCTATCTCGAGGTGACCGCGCTCGTTGACGCGGCTACCGGCCGGGTAGACCGGGGATCCCGCGATCGGGTCGGCTAGGGCGCCCGCTTGGCCGCGCTCGGACATGGCACGGCATTGTGACGGGAAAGCGGTCGCTTCCGATCAGTCACCGCCGCCGAGCAAGCCTTCAACCGATTTGCCGACTTCGTCGACGGTCGATTCGGGGCCGGCGACGCCGTTGACGACGCCTTCGGTGACTTTCGTCACCCCGGTCTGCCCGAGCGCCCCGCCGGTGGCGGCGTCGACGCCGGAAACGGTGTCGTTGACCGCGTTGGCGACCGTCCCCGAGGGCGAGGAGCCACCGCCGCCGGAGGACTGGGACGAGCCGCCTCCGGCGCCTTTCGCGCCGCCGGAGGCGCTGCCGCTGGAGCCGGGCGAGCCGCCGCTGCCCGCGTCGCCGTTGCCGGCCGGGGTTGAGCCTGGCGTGCCGGAGCCGGGGGCGCCGGAGCCCGGACTGCCGCCATCCACCTCGCCACCTCCCGCCGCGCCGCCGTCACCTCCGCCCTGGCCGCCGGCGGCGGACGCATCCGCGGCCCCGCCGGCGCCGTCGCCGCCGGCGGAGGGGGAATCCGTGCCCGCCGCGCTCTGCGGAGCGTCGTCGCCGCCGCCGAAGATCCCCGCCAGCGGCCAGTCGCGCGCCGCCTGCAGCGAGACGAGCAGGACGAAGGCGACCACGGCGACGGCGATCAGGGCCGTGCCGGATAGCGCGCCTGCCAGATAGTTGCGGGCCTCGCGAATCATCGTCGCTCCTCTCGCTTGCTACCCAAGCGTCGCAGCCCGAACCCGGCCCGCCCTACCAACTAATCGAATTTTCGACCGATTTTCGGTAGGCCGTGCCTACAGGTAGCCCAGCGGGTCGGTCGGAGCGCCGCCGATCCGGACCTCGAAGTGCAGGTGGTCGCCGTAGCAGTGGCCGGTGCAGCCGACGTAGCCGATCACGTCGCCCTGGGAGACGCTCCCCGACGTCACCGCGAAGGAGGACTGGTGGGCGTAGCAGGTCTGCAGCCCGCCGCCGTGGTCGAGGCAGGTGAAGTTGCCGTAGCCGCCGCTGCCGCTTTCCGACTGGACCAGGACCACCGAGCCGGCGTCGGCGGCGCGGATCGGCGTCCCGGCCGGGGCGGCGATGTCGATGCCCTCGTGCATGCTGCCCCAGCGCGGGCCGAAGCCGGACACGACCGGACCGTCGACCGGCCAGATCAGCTGGCCGGAGCCGTGGCGGATCGGCCCCGCCGGCAGTGGCGCCGAGGAGGTCGACTGCAGCTTGGCGGCGATCTCGGCCGAGAGATCGGCGAGCTCGCCCTCGATGTGGTGCTCGTGCTCGCCGATCTTCTCCAGCGCCGCCTCGCGCTGGCGGCGCACGGCGACCAGCTGCGACTGCTGGCTCTGCACGGCGGCCCGGGCGCTGGCCAGGGCCTGCTCTTCGGCGGCGATCGCGTCGCGCGCGGCTTCGATCGTGTTCTTCGCCGTGCGCAGGCGGGCGACCGTGCGCTTGACCTGGTCGCGCAGGTCGCGGACCCGGGTCACGACCGCTTCGTCGAGCCCGTTGATGCGGTTGAGGTACTCGGTCCGGTTGACCAGCTCTTCGTAGCCGCCGGCGTCGACGATGACGCTGAGCAAATCCGGGGTGCCGGCCTCGTAGATCGCCACCAGGCGCTCGCGCAGCGCCACCAGCGCCCGCTTCAGCTGCGCTTTGACCACCGCGAGGCGCTCCTTGGCCAGGTCGAGCTCGGCCACCGCCCGGTCCAGCTCGCCCTGCTTGGCGGCCAGGCGGGCCCTGACGGCGGCCTCGCGGTTGCGCAGCACCGCGACTTCGCCGGTCAGCCGTTCGATCCGGTCGCGGTAGCGGGAGATCGTCGTGGTCAGGACGCCCTTGCGCTCGCGAACCTCCGAGAGCTTCGCTTCCTTCTCTTCGCGTTCCTCGTATATGTCCTGGGCGGGCGCGGCGCCACCCCCGACGAGCAGCACCAAAAGCGCCGCCACCGCGGCAAACAGAGCCGCCGGGGCAAGGCGAGTCTTAAGGGCTCGCATACGAATTAGTGGCGGAGTTTGACGAGTGGCTGGGCGTGACTGACGTCGCACGTGGGATGAGTCGATGCTGGAGCATCGGCGATTCCCGCGGGTGGCGTCAGGCGCGTCCAGACGCCGTCAAAGCCGCCACTAATTCGTATGCGAGCCCTAAGCATGGCGACGGAGGCTAGCGAGTGCGTAACGCCATTCCGTGGCGATGTTCAGACCCTGCAACCCCGCTTGCGAGGGAGGTGGGGTGTCCTCTCAACGGGCGGATACTCAAATCGCAGGCCTAATTAGGCCTGCGATTGTCCGGGGAGAGGACACCCCACCTCCCCTAAACGGCTACTGGTTCCTTTGACGGCTCCTCCATCGCCTTCGCCGCAACTTCGGCCCCGTACTCGAACCGCTCGGCGTACTCGCGGGCCTGCATGCGGGAGATGACCATGCGCTGGATCTCGGCCGTGCCCTCGAACAGCTGGTAGATCTTGGCGTCGCGGAAGAACTTCTCCAGCGGGCACTCTCTGCTCCAGGCGTAGGGGCCGACCAGGTCCATCAGCGTCGTCGTCGCCCACATCGCCACGTCGCCCGCCTTCAGCTTCGACATCGAGCCCTGCCCGCCACGCATCGGGATCCCGTTGCGGCCCATCCAGGCGGCGCGCTGGACCAGCAGCCGGGCGGCCTCGATCTCGGTGGCGACGTCGGCCAGCGTCTGCTGGATCCGCTGCGCCTGCAGCAGCGGCGTGCCGCCTTCGCTCTGACCGTCGAGGTGCTCGAGGGTCCACTCGTAGGCGGCCTGGGCGATGCCGAGGGCCGAGGCGCCGACCAGGGGGCGGGTGATCTCGAAGGTCGCGAGGGCGTCGGCGCCGCGCGATTTCTTCCCTTCGCGGCCGCGCTGCAGCTTCTTCTCCAGCTTCTCCTCGCCGCCGAGCAGGTTCCCGGCCGGGATCCGGCAGTCCTCGAGGATCAGCTCGGCGGTGTGGGAGGCGCGGATCCCGAGCTTGGACTCCTTCTTCCCCTGGCTCAGCCCCGGGCTGTCCTTGCCGATCACGAAGGAGGCCTGGCCGCGGGTGCCGAGCGAGGGGTCGACGGTGGCGACGACGACGTGGACGTCGGCGATGCCGCCGTTGGTGATGAAGACCTTGGTTCCGTTGAGCACCCACTCGTCGCCGTCGCGCTTGGCGGTCGTCTTCAGGCTCTTCACGTCGGAGCCGGCCTGCGGCTCGGTGACCGCGTAGGCGCCGAGCTTGACCTCGTCGCCGGCGCCGAAGCACTCCGGCACCCACTCGGCGATCTGCTCGGGGGTGCCGGAGGAGGCGATGCCGGCGGCGGCGAGGCCGGAGCCGGAGATCGCCAGGGCGATGCCGGCGCAGCCCCAGTGGAACTCCTCGGCCGAGATCACCTGCATCTGGCCGTCGGAGTCCGAGGCCGAGCGCTGGATCGCCTCGAGGCCCTGGAAACCCTGCCTGCGCGCCTCCTTGATCACCTCCCAGGGAGTGCTCTCCTCTTCGTCGTGCTTGCGCGCCGCCGGGCGGATCACGTCGCGGGCGAAGGCCCTGCAACGGTCCCTGTGCTCCTGCTGCTCCTCGTTCAGTGCGAAATCCATCCCTCTCCCTCGTCGCGCCAGCGGCTTTTCAGGTCGTTGATTGACTGGTCAGTCAATCGCTTGGGAAGTTTAGCTGACTGACCAGCCAGCCAGCGGGGGCGGCTCCGCACCCAGTGGGAGCGGAGCCGCATGTAGCGTTCCCGCAGTGGCCAGGGAGCAACCGATCAACGCGGAGGTGCGGCCGGCGCAGCCCCCGGCGCGGTCGGCGCCGCGGGATGCACCCGCGCCCGCGCCGAAGCGCGCGCGACGCCGCCGGCGGCCGGTCCCCGGCGCGCTGAAGGGAATCGCGGGGCTTTTCCTGCTGGCGATCGTCTTCCTCGTCGCGGCGATCGTCGGCGGCGGGTCCGGCGGTGAGGAGCCGGCGCAAGCCCCGGCGCCGACCGGCGAAGCGCCCGGCGCCGCGGCCGAGCAGGGTCCGCAGGAACTCGGCTACCCGGCCTTCGCGACCAGCAACACGACCCGCGTCGGCGGCGCCGACGCCGCCGCCAACGCCGCCGCCGTCGCCCTCGCCGTCTACCCCTCCACCACTCCGGCGCAACGCCCGGCCGCGGTGACCGTCGTCGACGCGGCGGACTGGCGCGCCGCGCTCGCCGCCGCGGTGCTGATGGCGCCGCCGCTCGGCGCGCCGCTGCTGATCTCCGGCGCCGAGCGGGCGCCGGAGCCGACCGCGCAGGCGCTCGCGGCGCTCGACCCCCAGGGAGACGGCGGCAGCCGCGGCGCGCAGGCGTTCGCGATCGGCGCCGCCTCCGTGCCCGGCGAGCTCGAGACCAGGCGGATCGGCCGCGGCGGCGGCCAGGGCGCGGCGGCGATCGCCGCCCTGCGCGAGCGCCTCGCCGGCCGGGCGCCGCGGCACGTCGTGATCGCGCCGGCCTCCGAGCCCGCCTTCGCGATGCCCGCCGCCGCCTGGGCGGCGCGCTCCGGCGACCCGATCCTGTTCGCCAACCGCGACAGCCTGCCGGGGCCGACCGCCGCGGCGCTGCGCCGGCACCCGCGGGCGCCGGTCTACGTGCTCGGCCCCTCCTCGGCGATCTCCTCCGAGGTGGTGCGCGAGATCAGCGCGATCGCCAAACGCGTGCGCCGCGTCTCCGGCGAGGACCCGGCCGCCAACGCGGTCGAGCTGGCCCGCTATGCCAGCGGCGGCTTCGGCTGGAACGTCACCGATCCCGGCCACGGCTTCGTCGTCACCCGCTCCGACGAACCGCTGGCCGCCGCCGCGGCGGCGCCGCTCTCGGCCTCCGGCACCTGGGGCCCGTTGCTGCTCACCGACAGCGCCGCTACGCTTCCGGCGGCGCTGCGCGACTACCTGCTCGACGTCAAGCCGGGCTACACCACCGACCCGACCCGCGCCTTCTACAACCACGTTTGGGTGATCGGAGACCAGGAAGCCATCGACGTGAACCTCCAGGCCGAAATCGACGAGCTCGCCGAGCTGACCAAGATCGGGGGCTGAGTGCCTCCGACCGCGAGTACCGACGCCACCCACGATCGGAGGCACTAGATGAGCGAGGCCGAGAGCCCGGAGCTGCTCGGCGGCGCGCACGAGGTGACCGCGGAGGAGATCCGCGCCCTGGCCGGTCCCTCCACCCCCCACTTCGCGCTGCAGGTCCGCAACCGGATCCGCCGCCTGATCGAGCCGCTGCCCGCCGGCCACCCGGCCCGGGTCGAAGGCGAGCGCAAGATCGCCGAGCTGGAGCAGCTGGCCGAGCACAGCGGCGACCCGCGCGGGACGATGGGCATCGGCCACCGATGAAGAGCCTCGCGCCGGGCGTCTGGCGGTTGAGTCCCGCTCGTCGTTCAGCGGATCACTCGCACCTCGACGCCGACCTCGACCTCGGACCACTTGCGGTCGGCGGTGAGGACCGGGGCTCGCAACTCGACGGCCAGCGCGAAGCAGAGCCGATCGGCCAGCGAGAGGCCCAGGGGCCTTGTCGGCCCGCGCAGGTGAGCGGCAGCTTCCGCCTGCCCCACGTTCACCGGAACGATGGACACACCCAACGCCTCGAAAGCGGGGCGCAGGGCGGCGGCATCGGCGTTCGAGCCGATCGTCCGCTCGATCACCTCCGCCCAATTGGCCGCCGAGATCAGGGCGCCGGGAAGCTTCGCGGATACGAGCGCGCCGCCATCCTCATCGAGGACGATCGCCAAAACCGCGGATGCGTCAAGGACGGTTGCGGTAGCGCTCAATCTCTTCGTCCTCTCTGCGCGCTTCCTCCCGCCGGTTGGCGATCAGCTCTGCGACGAGGTCGCGATCTCCGATGTTCGCGCGGAATTCTTGCCGTATCCGCGCGAGCACAGCGTCCGGGGTCTCGAGCAGAAGGCGTTTGCCGTCAACGCGCGCGATCAACTGAGTGCCCTCGTCGAGGCCGAGCTCCTCTCTGATCTCCGCTGGAATCACGATGCGTCCCTGTCTACCAAGCTTGATCTGTGGCATCAAGGGCTAAGTGTGCCACAGGTGAAAAAATATGGCAACAAAACTGTGAATTCGGCAGATGAGCGGTCATCTGGCTTTAGCGGACCTTGTCGAGCGGGCCGGCGGCGCAGTAGGTCTCGACCATCTCGTCGCTGATCGCCGCCGGCACGGCGGCGAGGTCGCCGCGGCGGAAGGCCTCGCCGGCGGCGACCGAGATGCGGTCGAGGACGCTCAAGCCGGGACCGGCGCGCCGGCCTCGGCCAGCACCAGGTCGGCGACGCGTTCGCGGTGCCAGCGGGCGTCGCCGAACCGGGACGCGTTGGCCCGGCCGCGCTTGAGGAAGAAATGCAGGTCGTGCTCCCAGGTGAATCCGATCCCCCCGTGCGCCTGGAGCGAGGCGTCGGGCACGCGCCAGCCCGCGTCGGAGGCGTAGGCCTTGGCCATCGCGGCAGCCTTGGGCAGCGAGTCGGGCTCCGCGTCGGCCGCCCAGGCAGCGCCGTAGACGGCGGAGCGCGCGTTCTCGGTCTCCAGCAGCATCTGCGCGCAGCGGTGCGAGACCGCCTGGTAGGCGCCGATCGGGCGGCCGAACTGTTCGCGTTCTTTCGCGTAGGCGACGGCCATCTCCATCGCCCGCTGGGCGACGCCGGTCGACTCGGCGGCGACCGTCACCGCGCCGCGCCAGAGCACCGGCCGGTAGTCCTCCTGGGTCCCGTCCAGGGTCGCCTCCGGGCCGACGCGGACGCCGTCGAAGCGGACGCTGTAGATCCGGCGGGTCGGGTCGATCGAGTCCTCGGCCTCGATCGAGATCCCGTCGGCGTCGCGATCGACGATGTGCCGGCGGCCGTCGCTGGTGGCGACGAGCATGAAGTCGGCCGCGTCCGCGTCCTCGACCAGCGTCTTCTCGCCGTCGAGGACGATGCCGTCGCCATCGGCGCGCGCCTCCATGACGAAGCCGCCGATCGTCGCCGGCTGGCCGGCGTCGACCAGGGCGAGCCTCCCGCGTGCCACGCCCGAGGCGAGCCCGGGCAGCCAGCGCTCCCGCAGCTAGTCGGTCCC
>JBBDTK010000148.1:0-2477 GCA_040904405.1 Solirubrobacterales bacterium
CCGGGTAGGTTTCCCTCGCCTCGTCGTTGGAGACCGAGCCGGCGATGATCACGTCGTCCCCCTGCTCCCACTGGGCCGGAGTCGCGACTTTGTGCTGGGCGGTGAGCTGGAGCGAGTCGACCACGCGCAGGACCTCGTCGAAGTTGCGCCCGGTCGTCATCGGGTAGACGAGGATCAGCTTGATCTTCTTGTCGGGGCCGATGACGAAGACGTTGCGGACGGTCTGGTTGTCGGCGGGGGTGCGGTCGGCGGGGTCACCGGCGACGTCCTCGCCCAGCATCCCGTACCGCTTCGAGACCTCGAAGTCGGCGTCGCTGACGATCGGGTAGTTGGGCGCCGCGCCCTGGGTCGCCTCGATGTCGCTGGCCCAATCCTCGTGCTTGTCGAGCGGGTCGACCGAGAGGCCGACGATCTTCACGTTGCGCTTCGCGAACTCCGGCTCGATCCTCGCCATGTAGCCGAGCTCGGTGGTGCAGACCGGGGTGAAGTCCTTCGGGTGGGAGAACAGCACCGCCCAGGAGTCGCCGATCCAGTCGTGGAACTTGATCCGGCCTTCGGTCGTGTCGGCCTCGAAATCGGGTGCTTCGTCGCCAAGTCTCAGGGTCATCGGGACCAGCTCCTCTCGGATACTCGTTTCAGCGCATTTACCTTAGCCTGAATCGACTCCCCGGCCGGCGATCGCAACCGGCAGGCGCCAGCGCCGGCCGGCGGCTCGCACGAGCTCCGCCCCCCGGGCCAGGATCGCCTCCTCGACCGTGCCCTCGGCCTCGTAGACGAAGAGCCGCACGGGGGTTTCCACCAGGCGCTCGAGCAGGCGCTCGAGCCGCGGGCCGTGGATCGCCTCGAGGCTCGCCGCCGGGCCGGCGGCGGAGCCGAGCAGCCAGTACACCGCGGCGACGTCGCCGACCAGCTCCAGCACGCTGCCGGGGCGCTCGGGGTCGGCGAGCGCCGACTCGATCCCGGCCGCCGCGATCGCGGCCAGGCCCTGCTCGCGCCGGCTCGTCCCCCGCACCTCCCAACCCGCGGCGAGCAGGCGCTCGCCCAGCTCCCGCCCGCGACAGCCGCAGCCGACGATCAGCGCCCGCGCCACGTCGCTCTCAGCCCGCGAACGGGTCGCCCCGCCGCAGCCGCTCCAGCTCCTCCTCCTCGACCTCGGCGCGCAGCGCCCCCTCGTCGACCTCGGGAGCGCCGCGGCGGCGCCGCATCTCGTTCTGCGCCTCGAGCATCTGCCGCACGTCGTCGAGCTCGTTCTGCGCCTCGAGCTCGGCCGAGCGGGTCGGCCTCCAATCGACCAGCTCGGCCCCGCTGCCCTTGTAGAAGTGGCCGACCAGCACGAGCGCGCCGACGATCGCCGCCACCATCGCCAGGGTCAGGAAGACGAAGCCCATCGGCCCAGGATACGCCCGGCCCGGTAGCCTCGCCGATCGATGACGGACCCGTTCGAAGAGCTGGCCAGCGTCGACGGAGAGCTGACCCCGACCGCAGCGGCGATGGTGCCGATGAAGGACGACGGCCTCTACCGCGGCGACGGCGCCTTCGAGGTGATCCGCCTGTACGAGGGGTGGCCCTTCGCGCTCGCCGACCACCTCGACCGGCTGCAGCGCTCCGCCGCCGCGATCGAGCTCGAGTTCGACCGGGCGGCGCTGGAGCGGGAGATCGACGCCCTGCTCGCGGCCGCCGGCTCCCCCGACGGCCAGCTGCGCCTGATCGTCACCCGCGGCGGCCGCCGCATCGCCGCCACCGAGCCGATCCCACCCCACGCCGAGTCGATCCGCCTCGCCACCGTCGCCTACTCCCCCAGCGTCATCCTCACCGGGGTCAAGTCGCTCTCCTACGCGGCCAACATGCAGGCGACCCGGCTCGCCCGGGCCCGCGGCGCCGACGAGGCGGTCCTCGTGCAGCCGGACGGCGTCGTGCTCGAGCCGCCGACCTCGGCGATCTTCTGGGTCTCGCCGGAGGGCGACCTGCGCACCCCGGCCCTCTCCGTCGGCGTGCTCGAGTCGATCACCCGCGACCGCCTGGTCAAGGCGCTGCAGGTCGAGGAGGGCGCCTGGGGAGTCGACGACCTGGGCGCCGCCGGCGAGGCCTTCCTCGCCTCGACCACGCGTGAGGTCCAGTCGGTCGCCGCGATCGACGGGCGTCAGCTGCCCGCGGCGCCCGGCCCCCGCACCCGCGAGGCGCAGGAGGCCTTCGCCGCGACCCTGGGCCGAGAGCTTCGAACGACGACGGACGAGAAGGAGTGAGATGGACTTCCAGCTGACCGACGAGCAGCGGCTGATCTCCGAGGCGGCGCGCGAATTCGCCGACCGCGAGATCCTCCCCCGCGTCCGTGACAACGACCGCGCCGCGCGCTTCGACCGCGAGCTGGCGAGCAAGCTGGGCGAGGTCGGCTATCTCGGCGCGCCGGTCGCTGAGCGCTACGGCGGCCGCGGGCTCGACTACACCGGCTACGGGCTGATCGTCGAGCAGATCGGCCG
>JBBDTK010000149.1:0-15021 GCA_040904405.1 Solirubrobacterales bacterium
GCGCCAAGCCGCCGAAGGGCCACGAGCTCGACGACCACTACTTCGGCTCGATCCCGGAGCGGATCCTGGCCTGCATGCTGGAGGCCGAGCTGGAGATGCGCAAGCTCGGCATCCCGGTCAAGACCCGCCACAACGAGGTCGCGCCGAACCAGTACGAGATCGCGCCGGTCTTCGAGAACTCGAACGTCGGCTCCGACCACCAGCAGCTGATGATGCAGGTGCTGGAAAGCGTCGCCCGCCGCTACGGGCTGGTCTGCCTGCTGCACGAGAAGCCCTTCGCCGGGGTCAACGGCTCGGGCAAGCACAACAACTGGTCGATGGGAACCGACAGCGGCGCCAACCTGCTCGACCCGGGCGACACGCCGGCCGACAACGTCCACTTCCTCTTTTTCTGCGCGGCCGTGATCCAGGCGGTCAACAAGCACCAGGGCCTGCTGCGCGCCTCGGTCGCCAACATCGGCCAGGATCACCGCCTGGGCGCCAACGAGGCGCCGCCGGCGATCATCTCGATCTTCCTCGGCGCCGAGCTGGAGAAGGTCTTCGAGGCGATCGCCGCCGGCTCGGGCGATCCCCACACCCCTGCCTCCTTCCTCGAGCTGGGCGCGACCGTGCTGCCCTCGCTGCCGATGCACGGCGGCGATCGCAACCGCACCTCGCCGTTCGCCTTCACCGGCAACAAATTCGAGTTCCGGGCGCTGGGGTCGAGCATGTCGCTGGCCTTCCCCAACACGGTGCTGAACACGATCGTCGCCGAGGCGATCGACGAGCTCGCCGACAAGCTGGAGGCGGCGACCTCCGGCGGCAAGGACACGGCGACCGCGGTGATCGAGCTGGTCAAGGAGTCCTACTCGGCCAACAAGCAGGTCTGCTTCGACGGCGACAACTACTCCGAGGAGTGGCACGCGGAGGCCGAGCAGCGGGGGCTGAAGAACCTGCGCACGACGCCCGACGCGCTGCCCGAGGTGCTCGCCGACGCCACCGTCGCCGCCTTCGAGGACCACGACGTGCTCTCCAAGCGCGAGCTGGAGTCCCGCTTCGAGGTCTGGCTCGAGCAGTACGCGATCCGCGCCAACATCGAGGCCGAGACGACCTTCTCGATCGCCAAGACGATGATCCTGCCGGCGGCGCTGCGCCACCTGGCGCTGATCGCGGAGTCGGGCGTCTCCTCGCTCGAGGCCGAGGTGCGCGGACTGGCCGACGAGCTGGTCGCCGCGCTGGGCGAGCTGGAGACGGCGAACGCCTACCCCGACGAGCTCGAGGGCATGGAGCTGGCGCTGCACGCCCGCGACCGGCAGCTGGCGGCGATGGACGCCGTCCGCGAGGCCGCCGACAAGCTCGAGAAGGTCCTCGCCGACGACCTCTGGCCGCTGCCGAAGTACGAGGAGATGCTCTTCATCAAGTAGGGCCGGCTCCGCTGTTACTTATACCCGCTATGGGCGGATAAGGAACAGCGAAACAGGGTAGACGGCGCTCAGTCGGCGAGCGTGACCGTCGTCAGCAGGTACTCGGCGCGTCCTCGGAAGCTGCCGTCGTCGGCCTCGTTGAAGCGCTCGTCGAGCGCCAGCAGGTCGGCGCGGGCGGCATCCCACCTGCCCTCCGCCTCGAGCGCCGCCTTTGCCGTCACGACCGGGCCGAGGTTGCGCTCGCAGTGGTCCATCCAGCCCTCGACCGAGCCCCAATCGATCTCGGCCATCCGCCGCTCGAAGCCCAGCTCGAGGCCGGGCTCGGAGAAGAGCTCGCGCAGGTGGTCCTCGGTGCCCCACAGCGCCGGCGGCATGAAGCCCTCGGGGGGCGGCGGCATGTGCTCGCCGATCGTCTTGAACATCTGACCGTTCATGCCCTCCGGCGTCCAGCCGGTGACGGCGATCCTCGCTCCCGGCCGCGAGACCCTGAGCAGCTCGTCGGCAGCCATCTGGTGGCGGGGGGCGAACATCGCGCCGAAGATCGAGGTGGCGCGGTCGAAGGAGCCGTCCTCGAAGGGCAGCTGCTCGGCGTTGCCGACGACCAGCTCGGCCTCGAGGCCGGCAGCGGCGAAGCGGGCGCGGGCGGCGTCGATCAACTCCGGGACGAGGTCGAGGCCGGTGACGCGGGCGCCGCGGCCGGCGGCGGCGATCGCCGCGTTGCCGCTGCCGGTGGCGACGTCGAGGAAGTCGTGCCCCTCCCCCGTGCCGATCTGCTCGACCACCTCGTCGGCGATGTCCTGGATGATCGGGGCGAAGCCGGGCCAGTCGCCCGCGCTCCAGATCCGTCGCTGCCCTTCCTTCATCTGCTCGGCGGTTGCGGCGTCCATCGCTTCCTCCTCGTCGACCGGGATACAGGACTCCGTTCACGGTAGCCGCAAGGCTGCGTCAGGACAAGGGCTATCCGTAGTAGTCGCCGGGCGGCCGCCCGGAGGCGTCGGTCACGCGCGGGGCAGTACCCGCATCTCCAGACCGCCCCGGGGCGAGAGGGTCGGCATCTGCCGCACCGTCATCGCCCGGCCGGGAAGGGCGTCGAGGCGCAGCCGCTGCAGCAGCATCGTCGCCACCAGCTTGACCTCGATCTGGCCGAAGCGCTTGCCGATGCAGATCCGCCGGCCGCCGCCGAAGGGGACGTAGGCGCCGCGCGGCAGCGCCGCCTTGCGCTCACGCGTGAAGCGCTCGGGGACGAAGGCCTCGGGATCGGGGAAGACCTCGGGGAGGCGGTGGCTGGCCCAGGAGCAGTAGTTGACGTAGGCGCCGCTCTTCACCTCGTGGCCGGCGAACTCGAAGTCGCGCACGGCGCGGCGCGGGCCGATCCAGGCCGGCGGGTAGAGCCGCAGCACCTCGTCGAGGACCATCTCGAGATAGGGCATCTCCCGCTCCAGCCGGTCGATGTCGGGGTCCTCCCCGCCCAGCACGCGGTCCTGCTCCTCCTGCAGCCGCTCGACCACGTCGGGATGGCGCGCCAGCTCGTGCATCATGAAGGTCAGGGTCGAGGTCGAGGTGTCGTGGCCGGCGAACATCAGCGTCATCGTCTGGTCCCGCACCTCCTTGTCGGAGAAGCCCTCGCCCGCCTCGTCGCGCACACCGAGCAGCAGGCTGAGGACATCCATCCGCTCGGGGTCGGGATCGGCGCGGCGCTGGGCGATCTCGTCGTAGACGATCTCGTCGAGGATCGCCCGCGAGGCGGTCATCTTCGACCAGGGCGAGCCCGGCCCGCGCAGCAGCCGCAGGTGGAAGTCGATCCCGTAGAAGCCGAGCGCGCGCTCGAAGTGCTCGGCCGCGGCGGCGCCCTTGCCGGCCTCGTCGGGGTCGAGGCCGAGCAGCGCCCGCATCGCGATCCGCATCGCCAGGCCGCGCATCCACTCGTAGAGGTCGACGACCCGACCGGGGCGCAGGGCCTCGAGCGCGGCGGTCGTCTCGGCGGTCATCGCCGCCACCGCTGCCGCCACCTGCTCGCGGTGGAAGGCCGGCATCATGATCTCGCGAGCGCGATCGTGGTAGGCGTCGTCGATGGTCAGAAGCCCGTCGCCGAGCAGCGGGATCAGGTCGCCGAAGCTCGACTCGCGCCAGTGGAAGTTCTCCGGGTGGGCGACGGTGACGAAGTGGTTGGCCTCCGGGCCGAGCATGAAGACCACCGGGTGGTGGAGCAGGCGGACGCTGAAGATCGGGCCGTGCTCTTCGTAGAGGGCGAGCAGCAGTGGCAGCGGGTCGCTGGCCGCCTGCAGGGTGCGTCCCATGCTGAAGTCCTGCGGCCCGGGGGGGTAGCTGCCGCGGCGGCGCACGCGGATCTCGGCGCGGACGTCTTCGGCCACCCGGCGCAGCGGGTTGGGGCTCAGCGTCACCGGCGGCGGCACGCGGCGGGCGGGCGCTGCGACGGTCTCGGGCGGCATCGGCCGATCCTAGCTGGCCAACCGGCCAAACGCCGCTGTGGACTTTTTACGTGCTATAGGACGTAGAAAGTCCACAGCGGCGCTCAGCTCGCCGCGGCGAGCTGGCCGCAGGCGGCGTCGATGTCGCGGCCGCGGGTGAGGCGGACGGTGGCGGTGAGGCGGTGCTCGGCGAGGATCGCCCGGAAGCGCTCGATCCGCTCCGGCGGCGAGCCGTCGTAGGCGCCGGTCGGGTTGTAGGGGATCAGGTTGACCTTGTAGGCGCGGGGGTCGAGCAGCGCGGCGAGCTGGCGGGCGTGCTCGGGCCGGTCGTTGACGCCGTCGAGCATCACGTACTCGACGAAGATCCGGCGTCGGCGCCTGGCCAGGTAGCGCTCGCAGGCGGCGAGCACCTCGGCCAGTGGGTAGCGGTCGTTGACCGGCATCAGCTGCGAGCGCAGGCCGTCGTCGGGCGCGTGCAGGGAGAGCGCCAGCGCGACCGGCATCTCGCACTCGGCGAGGCGGTCGATCCCCGGCACCCAGCCGACGGTCGAGATCGCCGTGCGGCGGTGGCTGACGCCGAGCTCGGGCAGCAGCTCGCAGGCGGCGAGCACGGCGTCGAGGTTCATCGTCGGCTCCCCCATGCCCATGAAGACGACGTGGTCGATCGCTTCGGCGCGGCGGAAGTGCAGCGCCTGGTCGAGGATCTCGTCGGCGCTGAGGTTGCGGCCGAAGGCCATCTGGCCGGTGGCGCAGAAGCTGCAGGTGAGCGGGCAGCCCGACTGCGAGGAGACGCAGACCGAGCGGCGGCCGTCGCGGTAGCGCATCAGGACCGCCTCGAGCGGGCGCTCGTCGGCGCTGTGGAAGAGCGCCTTGACGGTGCCGTCGTCGGAGCGCGCCTCGGCGCGCAGGGTCAGCGTGGAGATCGGCACGGTCTCGGCGAGCCGCTCGCGCAGCGCCGCCGGCAGGTTGGTCATCTCCCCGTAGGCGCCCGCCCCGCGCGCCACCCACTCCCAGACCTGGGAGGCGCGGTAGGAAGGCTCGCCGGCCCCGTCGAGGGCCCGCTGCAGGAGGGCGCGATCCATGTCCCGGCGAGTCTAGGCCCGCCGGGCCGCGATCAGAGCGCCGGCGGCTGCTGGCCGGGGGGCTGTGGCGGCGGCTGCTGCGGGGACGGCTGTGGCGCCTGCTGCTGGTCGGCCGGCAGCGGCGGCGGCATCTCACCGGCGGAGCTCGGCGGCAGCTCGGTGCCCGGCAGCGGCTCGGCCTCCTGGCGCCAGAGCTCGTTCAGCGAGACCTGGATGTAGGCCCAGAGGCCTGGCGCGAGCAGGAAGTAGAGGATCAGCGCGATCCAGCCGTTGAGCGGCTCCCTGCCGCCGAGGCGAGAGGCGCCCATGACCCGCTTGGTGCCGCGCCAGTAGGTGATCAGCGCCGGGACGATGACGATCCCGCCGGGGAACAGCGCCAGCAGCGAGTTGGTCGGGCTCTGGCCGAGGTCATAGCCCTTGGCGCGGCCGTAGTCGCGCAGCTCGCGGTTGATCCGGTACCACCAGACCAGGTGGTAGATGCCGAGGGTGATCAGCGGCAGCAGGGCCGCTGCCCAGGGGCTGCGGACCTTGACCTCGTTCTGGGTGCTGCGGATCTTCATCTCGTACGCCATGCGGAAAGCTCCTCTGGTCGGTGGCGCGGTCGGACCGACACTAGCCGACGCGCGGGCGTCTGGCCACTCGGTTTTTCCGCAGACCTCAACCAGATGACGTGATCCGTGGCTTCAGCCTGAGGCGGCGAGGACCTCGGCGGCGGCGCGCTCGCCTGCCTGCAGGGCGCCCTCCATGTAGCCGCTCCAGACCGTGGCGGTCTCGGTGCCCAAGCCGAGTAACCGGGCTCGAGCGCCCTATCCGAAGGGATCGAGGACGCGGATCCCGTCGAAGCGCCGGAAGTCCCGGTCGCGGGTGAAGATCGTGCTAACGCCGTGCTGGCGCATCAGCGCCGCGATGTGGGCATCGGGCACCTGGGTCCCACGGGTCGCCTTGGGCGCGATCGCCTCGTAGACGTCGAGGAACCCGTCGGCCTCGGCGGGGGTGCGGACGTGAGGACGGCCGATGAGCGAGGAGATCGAGTCCAGCGCCTCCGCCGAGCTGAGCGGTCGCGCGGCGATCGACGGGTGGGTGACTATGCGCAGATAGCCCATCAGGGCAGGCCAGAAAACGAACAGGAGGTCGGGGCCGGCGGCGAGCCGCTGAATCAACTCGTTGGCGGCGGTGGCCGTGTCCGAGCCGGTGTCGGACGCGTAGACCAGGATGTTGGTGTCGACCGTGACGCTCAACCGTCCCGCCCCTGCAACTCGTCGGCGTCGAGCACTCGCCAGAGCGCGTCCTTGTCTTCGATGTCGACCTTGAAGCCGAGATCCCGGCGCGCCCACTCCAGCGGCGGCTGCTCCTCCGGGCGCCCCTCCTCCAGGCCGATCGCCAGAACCTCCGACGCGAGCCTGCCCATGCTCTTGCGCTCGCGCTTAGAGCGCTGGCGCAGCTGCGCCAGCACGGAGGCGTCTAGATCAAGGGTGGTCCTCGTCATGATGATTGATGTTTGTACAGATGCCATCAGATGTCAACCTCCGCCCATATGGGCGGTTAGCCACCGGCACGTGCCCGCCTTTCCGCCCGGGGGTCGAATCCCGGGCAGGAGACCACGGGGACGCGGGGATAGCGCGGGTAGGCCGGCTCGGTGCGCGAGCGCAGGCAGAGGCTGAAGACCGAGTCCCGCGTGTTGGGGATCAACCGCTGGTGAGCGCACCTGTCGCAGAGGCCGTTGCCGGCGATCGAGGGATTGTGCAGGCTCTCGCCGGTCGAGTCCTTCACCGGCCTCCTCATGCCGCCGAGATCAGGAAGGAGGCGAGGAATCCGAGGGCGGTGGCGTAGGCGACCGGCGGGCCTCCCTCCCTGTAGGCCTCCGGCATCAGCGTGTCGGCGAGCGAGGCGAGCACGGCCCCGGCGGCGAAGCCGAGCGGCCAGGAGAGAGCGTTGTCGCCGACCCCCTTCAGGGCCACGTAGCCGACCACGACGGCGGCGGCCAGCAGGGCCGCGGTGACGCTCCAGATCAGCACCACCTGCCGGTCGCTCCACTCCTCGCGCATCTTCTCGGCGCCGACGATCGCCTCCGGCAGGTTGGAGGCGAAGATCGCGACCAGCAGGGTGACCGCGCCGCCCTCCAGCAGCGCCACCCCCAGCGCCAGGTTCTCGGGAATGCCGTCGAGCGTCACCCCGGCGAGCAGCGCCGGGCCGAGCGCGCCACCGGCAGCGCGGCGGGACTCCGTGCGTCGCTCCAGCCAGCCGTCGACGAGGATGAAGACGGTCGCGCCGGCGAAGAAGGCGATGCCGGCCCGCCAGGCGCCGCCGTGTAGGAACGCCTTCTCGAAGAGCTCGAAGGCGACCGCGGTGATCAGCGCGCCGGCGGCGAAACCGAGCAGGGCGGCGGTGACGGCGCGGCGCGGCGGGCGCCAGACGGCGATCAGCGCACCGAGCGGCAGGGCCGCCGAGGCGACGACCGCGAAGAGGACTGCCTGACCCATGCCGCCATTGTGCCGCTGTGTACACGCGGCGGGAAATTCTGGTCGGAATCGGCGAGTGGCTGGGCGTGCCTGACGACGCACGCGGGATGAGTCGATGCCGAAGCATCGGCGATTCCCGCGGGTGGCGTCAGGTGCGTCCAGACGCCGCCGAAACGATCTGAATTGCCCGGCCGCGTGTACTAGCTTTGACGGATGGACGGAGCGGCAACCCTCTTCGACGCCGACGCGGCGGCCTTCACCGGGACGATCGAGGTGCTCGGCGTCATCTTCAGGGCAGAGGACGACGGCTACGCGGTGCTCGAGGTGCAGGACGCCGAGTCGGGCGAGGGCTTTGCCCTGGTCGGGCCGGTCGCCCACCTGAGCGCCGGCGAGCGGGCCGAAGTCAGCGGCGAGTGGGAGACCCACTCGCGCTACGGGCGGCAGCTGAAGGCGCGCGGGGCGCTGCCGCTGGACCCCGCCGACCGCAAGGGCCGGGTCGCCTACCTGACCACCCTGCGCCACATCGGCCCGGCCCGCGCCGAGCGCCTGGTCGACGAGCACGGCGAGGGCGTCCTCGGCGCGATCGCCGCCGATCCGGCCGGCGTCTTCGGCTCGCTGCGCGGGGTCAGCGCCGAGCAGGCGGCGGCGGCGGCCGACTCCTGGCACGCCTCGCGGGCGATCCGCGACCTGCACGTGCAGCTGGCCCCGCACGGGCTGGCCCACCTGGCGGCGCCGATCCACGCCCGCTTCGGCGATCGCTCGATGACGGTCCTGCACGAGGACCCCTACCGGCTGACCGAGGTGCCCGGGGTCGGCTTCGCCCGCGCCGACAGGATCGCCCTCGCCGCCGACGTGCCGCCCGAGTCGGCGCGGCGCGCCCAGGCGGCGGCTGTCTTCGCCCTCTCCGAGGCCGAGCAGCAGGGCCACTCCTACCTGCCGCTCGAGGAGCTGGCGCGGCGCACGGCGAAGCTGATCGGCCTCGCCGCCGATCCGGACACGATCGCGACCGCGCCGGGGCTGCTGCTCGACCAGGGCAGGGCCTACCGCGAGCCGACCCACGCCAGCGAGCTCGCGGTCGCCGCGACCCTCGCCGCGCGGGCCGCCACTCCCCCCCAGCTCGACCACGACCCGGGTGAGGCCCCGCCCGAGGACGAGGAGATCGAGCGCCGCCTCACCGACGAGCAGTGGGCCGCCGTGCGGGGCGCCTTCGCGGCGCGGGTCTCGGTCCTCACCGGCGGCCCCGGCGTCGGCAAGACCGCCTGCACCCAGGCGATCGTCGCCGAGGCCGAGCGTGCCGGCGCCTCGATCGCGCTCTGCGCGCCGACCGGGCGCGCCGCCCGCCGCATGGAGGCGGCGACCGGCCACGAGGCGCAGACGATCCACCGCATGCTCGAGTGGATGCCCGGCCGCGAGCCCGGCTTCAGGCCCGGGCACCCGCTGCCTGCCGAGCTGGTGATCGTCGACGAGGCCTCGATGCTGAACCTGCGCCTGATCGAGGTCCTGCTCGGCGGCCTGGCCGAGTCGACCCACGTCGTCTTCGTCGGCGACGCCGACCAGCTGCCGCCGATCGGCGCCGGCAAGCCCTTCGAGGACCTGATCGCGGCCGGCGTCGCGCCCGTCGTCCGGCTGACCCAGATCTTCCGCCAGGCGGCGCGCTCGATGATCACCACCGCCGCCCACGAGATCAACCAGGGGCGGCCGCCGCGGCTGGAGCCGGGTGAGGATCAGGACCACGACTTCTTCTTCATCGACCGGCCGGGCCCCGAGCGAGCGCTGGAGACCGTGGTCGAGGTGGTCGCCGAACGGGCGCCGAAGAGCTTCGGGGTCGACCCGATCCGCGAGGTGCAGGTGCTGGCGCCGATGTACAGGGGGGCGGTCGGGATCGACGCCCTCAACAAGCGCCTGCAGCAGCGGCTCAACCCCGACGGCGAGCCGGCGGTCAGCGAGCGCTTCCGGATCGGCGACAGGCTGATCCAGACCCGCAACTCGCACGAGCTGGGCCTGATGAACGGCTCGATCGTCTTCCTCCGCTCCGACGACCCCGGCGAGGAGTCGATCGTGGTCGAGACCGACGAGGGCGGCGTCCTGGTCATTCCCTACGGCGAGACCGCCACCCTGCGACTCGCCTACGCGATCTCGGTCCACAAGGCCCAGGGCTGCGAGGTCCCGGTCGTGGTCGGCGTCTGCCACCGCTCGCACGCCCGCATGCTGACCCGTCCCCTGCTCTACACCGCGATCACCCGCGCCCGCACCAGCTGCGTCCTGATCGGCGACCCGGCCGCGCTCGAGCTGGCGGTCCGCCGCGACGACAGCGGCGCCCGCCACTCCGGCCTGGCGGAGCGACTGCGCGGCTAGCGTTCGTCAAGGTTGCGGGGGAGCTCCTCCTCGTCTTCGGCCTCGGTGGCGCGCAGCAGTTCTTCGGCGAGGGGGCTGCCCGGAACCTGCGAGACGAAGAAGTGCTGGGCCGTGCCGCCGACGGTGCGCTGGTGCGTCTGGGCGACCGCTTCGCAGCCCCTCAGCACCCTGAAGTGGTAGCTGACCTTGCTCAGCGGCTGCCCCATCTGCCTGCCGACTTCCTCCGGACTGCACGCCTCCCTGCCTTCTTCCAGGCAGCGGAGGATCTGGCGGCGAAAGACATGGTGGAGGGCGTGGCTCGCCTCCCGCGTCCTTGGATCCCCCATCGATCGAATCTCCTTTTTCCGCTGACTAGGCAGAACGTGCGAGGCGCTCAGAAAACGAGGCGGCAGTATAGAGATGCCACATCATTTCTCACTTTGTATCACCGCAGTAATTTGTCGTCAACCCCAGGACCGGGGCCCCGATTCCGAGAACGATCTCGCTCAGCGCCGGCGCTTGACGACGAAGCGGGAGACGGCCGGCGTGCGGTCGACGTTGCCAACGGCGTCCCGCGCCCTGACCCGGAGCACGTGCTTGCCGGGCCGGAACCAGCGCACAAACCGCGCCGGGCACCTGCGCCACGGCCCGCGATCGATGCGGCAGAAGAACCGCACCCCCCGCTCGTTCGAGCCGAAGCGGAACACAGCCTTCCCCCACCGCCACCGCGTCCGCACCACCCGCCGAGGCCGTTCTCTGAAGAAGGTGCGAGGGCGGGTGCGGTCGGCGCCCGACGACGTCTGAGTGTTGGACGCATCGGAGGAAGCGGCGGGAGGCGCCGTAACGTCACCTTCCTCCTCGCCTCCCCCTTCTTCTTCTTCGCCCCCTTCTTCTTCCGGCGGTGACGGCTCGCTGCTCGCCGGACAGTCTGCAGCCACGTTGCCTTCGGTTGCCAAGGCGGTTGCCTTGCAGGCATCGGCGATGCCAAAGGTAGCCGTCCGCCTTTTGGGATCCGGATTCGGCATCGCGGAGACGCCTTCGAGCACCGCGTCGATGACTTCCTGGACGGTCAGCCCGGGCGCCGCCGCGCGAACGAGCGCAACCACGCCGGCGACGTGGGGCGTCGCCATCGAGCTGCCCTGGAAGCTGATGTAGTTGCCGGACCCCGGTTGGTCGAAGTTGCCCGAGTTGGCGATTTTATCGAGATAGTTTTCGTCTTCGCGACAGATCAAATGAACGTCGTCGACGTAGGCGCCGTCGAACTCGATCGTTTCATCGGCGACGACGGCGAAGACCGGATGGACATCGGTGCGCCCGTCGAAGTCGGATATCGAGACCTCCTCTCGGGTGAAGCTACTCGGGTATCCCGGCGAGGCTCCATCGAGGCCGAAGCCGTCGAACGAGGAGGTCTCGGTGAGCGCGCCGACGAAGAAGGCGTCGAAGATTTCCTCGATCTCATATTTGGTGCGGAAGTGGATGCGGCAGCCGCGCTCGACGCCGAGGTTCACCGCCGCGGTCGTGAGCAGTTCCGAATAGGAGAAGGCTTCGACTTCTGGATCGAGCGCGGGCGCGTAATCGCTGCCCGGACTGTCGGTGGCCGATTTCGCCCCAACCGCGGCCGACGAGCTCTCGCCCCATTCCAGGCCGCCGTTGAAGATCTGGGTCGTCCAGTCTGCCAGCCCGGCCTCGAACCCAGCGTCGAGCAGCGGCGCCCCGTAGTGGGCCTTGGCGCTGAGGATCTGCGTCCCCGGTGCGGCGAGATCGACGGTGCTCTCGCCCCAGTTGGAGAAGCTCGCCAGAGCTCCCGCTCGGTTAAGCGCCGCGACGCAGATCAGATTCGCATTCGGCAGCGCGCAGGGGGTGTGAGGTTCGGTGTCGTTATCCGCCGCTTCGTTGCCGGCGGCCGCCACAACCACGACGTTAGCTGCGGCGGCGACCTCGATCGCGTCCGACATCGTTTTGTCGCCGGGGTCCCCACCGAGGCCACCGAGGCTCATGT
Organism: Solirubrobacterales bacterium; assembly: GCA_040904405.1. GTDB lineage: Bacteria > Actinomycetota > Thermoleophilia > Solirubrobacterales > 70-9 > VRUE01. Next base: position 11,707 of record JBBDTK010000149.1, read on the forward strand.
TGATCACATCGGCGCCATTTGCCGCCGCGTAGAGGATTCCCGCCGCGATCTCATCGGTCGATCCGAAGCCGTCGCCATCGAGAACACGCACCGCCATGATCTCCGCTTCGGGCGCGACGCCCGCGATGCCAAGTTCGTTGCCGGCCACGGCGCCGGCGGTGGCGGCGACGTGGGTGCCGTGGAAGTTGTAGTCGTCGGGATCGGGGTCTTCGTCGACGAAGTCGAAGCCGTGCTCGCCCGAGCTCCCTTCCCAGAGGTTGGGGGCGATGTCCGGGTGGGTGAGGTCGACCCCGGTGTCGAGCACGGCGATCACCTGGCCCGTGCCTCGCGTTCCCTGATCCCAGGCGCCCAGCGCCCCCACCCCCGGGTCCGGCGTTTCCGGGTCGTCGAGGCCCCACAATTCGTCGTCGAAGGTGTCGTTGGTTTCGACAGCCGTCGCCTCGTAGCGGTAGTTCGGCTGCGCGTAGGCGACGCCGGGCTGGCGCTCGAGGCGGCGCACCGCCGCCCGCACGGGGCCGTCGACCTCGACCAGCTCGGCGCGCGGCAGGCCCAGCGAATCCTCGAAGCTGGCACCGGCCTCCCGCCGCGCCTGACGTCGCTCTGACCTCGAGGTTCCTCGCTCGAAGCGAACGATCGCCTCGCCGGGGGCGAAGACGGAGCCGGGGCGAACGGCTGGCCTCGGCAGGTGGGCCGAATCGCCGCCGACCGCTGCTGCCGCCGGCACGCTGGCGCAGGCGAAGGCGAGCATGGCGAGCGTGCTGAACCTCGCGCGTAGAGACCATTTCCCCGGCTGCATCACTGATTCAAGGTATCGGCTGGGTTCGCCACGACCTCAAGCCCGCGCCCCGGTGTTCGTTTCCCCTGCCATAGACGCATAGGGAACACCGGAAGGGTCGCGGTGGTGCGCAGGCCGTTCGTCAAGGCGGCGTGGGCGCTGTCCCTGCTACGGTCCCCGGCGTTAGGCCGGGATCGATCCGGCAAAGTTTGTGTCTAGCGCTCGCGTCGTTGCTTCACCGCATCCTCCGCGTTCGCAGCACATGAAGTGGAGGCAATGCATGCCAACTGGAACTGTCAAGTGGTTCAGCGACGACAAGGGCTACGGGTTCATCACTCCCGATGACGGCTCGAAGGACGTCTTCGTCCATCACAGCGCGATTCTCGGCGAGGGCTTCAAGTCGCTCACCGAGGGATCCAAAGTGAGCTACGAGTCGGAGGAAGGCCCCAAGGGCCCGGCCGCCGCGAGCGTCCAGCCGACCACCTAGGGCCAAACCGTCCTTTTGCGTCACGAGGCCCGCCGGTTTGGCGGGCCTCTTTTTTCTGAGGGCTTTGCGGGAGTGCATGGCCAAGCAGATCGAGGACGCAGGGAGCGTGGCGTGCTCTGCACGCGAGCGACCGGGGACGAAGATATGCGCCGCGCCATGGGCTTCCGCAAAGACCTCAGGAACATCGCGATCATCGCCCACGTCGACCACGGCAAGACGACGCTGGTCGACGCGATGCTGTGGCAGAGCGGCGCCTTCCGCAAGGGCCAGGACGTGGCCGAGCGGGTGATGGACTCGATGGATCTGGAGCGTGAGAAGGGGATCACGATCCTGGCCAAGAACACCGCCGTCGACTACGCCGGGGTCAAGCTCAACATCGTCGACACGCCCGGCCACGCAGACTTCGGCGGCGAGGTCGAGCGCGGCCTGACGATGGTCGACGGCGTCCTGCTCCTGGTCGACGCCTCCGAGGGGCCGCTGCCGCAGACCCGCTTCGTCCTGCGCAAGGCGCTGGAGGCGAAGCTGCCGGTGATCCTCGTCGTCAACAAGGTCGACCGCCCCGACGCCCGCATCGCCGAGGTCGTCGACGAGGTCTACGAGCTCTTCATCGAGCTCGACGCCGACTCCGAGCAGATCGACTTCCCGATCGTCTACGCCAACGCCAAAGCCGGCTGGGCGGCACTCGAGGAAGGCGCCGAGGGGACCGACCTGGCGCCCCTGATGGACCTGATGCTGAAGCGCATCCCGGCGCCCGAGCACGACCCGGAGCACCCCTTCCAGGCGCTCGTCACCAACCTCGATGCCGATCCCTACGTCGGCCGCCTGGCGCTCTGCCGGGTGCGCAACGGGACGGTCCGCAACGGCCAGCCGATCGCCTGGTGCAAGGCCGACGGCAGCGTCGCCCGGGCGCCGCTCTCCGAGCTCTACATAACGGAGGGCCTGCAGCGCGTCGCCGCCACCGAGGCCGGTCCGGGGGAGATCATCGCCGTCGCCGGGCTGCCCGAGGTGACGATCGGCGAGACCCTCGCCGACCCCGAGGACCCGCGCCCGCTGCCCGTGATCGCCGTCGACGAGCCCTCGCTCTCGATCGTGGTCGGGATCAATACCTCGCCGCTGGCCGGGACCGAGGGCAAGAAGCTGACCGCGCGCCAGGTCCGCGACCGGCTCGACGCCGAGCTGGTCGGCAACGTCTCGATCCGCGTCACCGACACCGAGCGGCCCGACGCCTGGGAGGTCCAGGGCCGGGGCGAGCTGCAGCTGGTCGTGCTGCTGGAGATGATGCGCCGCGAGGGCTTCGAGCTGACCGCCGGCCAGCCGCGGGTGATCGTCCGCGAGATCGACGGCAAGCCGCATGAGCCGGTCGAACGGCTGGCGATCGACGTGCCCGAGGGCCACGTCGGCGCGATCACCCAGCTGCTGGCCGGGCGCAAGGGCCGCCTCGACCAGATGGTCAACCACTCGACCGGCTGGGTGCGGATGGACTACCTGGTCCCGGCCCGCGGCCTGATCGGCCTGCGGACCGAGTTCCTCACCGAGACTCGCGGCTCGGGGATCATGCACCACGTCTTCGACCGCTGGGAGCCCTGGGCCGGCGAGCTGCGCACCCGCCCGACCGGCTCGCTGGTCGCCGACCGGCGAGGCTCCAGCGCCAGCCACGCGCTGATGAACCTGCAGGACCGCGGCACCCTCTTCGTCGGCCCCGGCGAGGAGGTCTACGAAGGGATGATCGTCGGCGAGAACGCCCGCTCGGACGACCTCGACGTCAACGCGATCAGGGAGAAGCACCAGACCAACGTGCGCGCCGCCAGCGCCGACATCCTGGTCCGCCTCGAGCCCCCCAGGCGGCTCTCTCTGGAAGCGGCGCTGGAGTTCCTGCGCGAGGACGAGTGCGTCGAAGTGACGCCCGAGTCGGTCCGCCTGCGCAAGCTCGAGCTGGACAAGACGAAGCGCCAGAAGGCCGCCCGCCAAGGCGCCCGCGCCTGAGGGGTTCTAAAGCTAAGTGCTTCCGGTCGTAAGTACCGCCGCGGATTGGCGAGTGGCTGGGCGTGACTGG
>JBBDTK010000150.1:0-2442 GCA_040904405.1 Solirubrobacterales bacterium
CCACCTCGATCGGGGGATGTCGAGGCGGACGGTCGTGCCGTGCCCCGGCCGCGACTCGATCGTCAGCTCGCCGCCGACCAGCAGCGCCCGCTCGCGCATGCCGCCGATCCCGAGGCCGCGCTCGGACTCCTCGAAGGGGAAGCCGCGACCGTCGTCGGCAACCTCGAGCTCGACCCCGTCGCCGGCGCGGCGCAGCGCCACCGCGATCCGGCCGGCGCCGCTGTGGCGGGCGGCGTTGGCGAGCGCCTCCTGGGCAACGCGGTAGACGACCAGCTGGACGTCGTCGTCGAGGCCGGAGAAGTCGCCGTCCGTGCTCAGCTCGGCCTTGACGCCGCCGCTCTCGAGTTGCTCGAGCTGGCCGCCGATCGCCGCGGCGAGGCCGAGGTCGTCGAGCGCGGTGGGGCGCAGCTGGCGGGCGAGCGAGAGCAGCTCCTGCATCGCCTGGTTGGCGAGCGCGCGGGTCTCGGCCAGCTCGGGCTCGAGCTCCGGCGGGGCCGCCTCGCGCACCGCCTCCAGCCGCAGCAGCAGGCCGGTCAGCGACTGGTTGACCTCGTCGTGCAGGTCGCGCGCGATCCGTGCCCGCTCCTCCTCCTGGGCGCGCAGCGCGGCGCTGCCCGCCCGGCGCCGCTCCGCTTCCAGGCGCCGCATCATGCGCAGGAAGGCGAGCTCGATCCGCTCGACCTCCTCGGTCGCGGCGATGCCGTCGATCGAGCCGGGGACCAGCGGCCCCGGCCGGTTCAGGTCGACCCTCTCCATTTCCTCGATCAGGTCTTCGAGCGGCGCGAAGCGGCGCAGCAGGACGACGAGCTGAAAGGCGAGCGCCGCCGCGACGACGACGAGCGCGACGATGGCCAGGGTCGTCACAGGGCGAGAATAGGGGTTGCCACCTATGGCTTAATCGCCCGCTTGTCGCGATACTCCTGCAAGCTGGGCAAAACACGAACAGGAGCGAACGCGATGACCACCACCAGGCAGTCCACCTTCGGCGCGACCCTGCGCACCACGATCCTGCTGGCCTCCCTCACCGGTCTGCTGGTCGTCATCGGCGCCCTGATCGGCGGCCCCAGCACCGCCGGCCTCTTCCTCGGCATCGCCCTGCTGATCAACCTCGGCTCCTACTTCTTCAGCGACAAGCTCGCGTTGAAGATGAGCGGCGCCAAGCCGATCGACGAGTCGGAAGCGCCGCGCCTCTACCAGGTCATGCGCGAACTGACGACGCGTGCCGGCCTGCCGATGCCGCGCCTCTACATGATCCCGCAGGAGCAGCCGAACGCCTTTGCCACCGGCCGCAACCCGAAGAACGCCGCGGTCGCGGTCACCGCCGGGATCACCAAGCTCCTCTCTGAGGACGAGCTCCGCGGCGTGCTCGCCCACGAGCTCGCACACATCCAGCATCGCGACATCCTGATCCAGTCGGTCGCTGCGGCGATCGGCGGCGCGATCACCTACCTCGCCTACATGCTGATGTGGTTCGGTGGCGACAACGACTCGCCGCTCAGCCTCGTCGCTTCGCTGGCGCTCGTCCTGCTGGCGCCGCTGGCGGCGACGATCATCCAACTCTCGATCTCACGCCAGCGCGAGTACGCGGCCGACGCCGGCGGCGCCGCGATCTGCGGCAACCCGGAGTCGCTGGCCAGCGCCCTGCTGCGGTTGGAGCAGGGGGCGGCGGCGATCCCGATGCGGGTCAACCAGGCGTCCGAGCCGCTCTACATCGTCAAGCCCTTCAAGGCCGGCGGCATCGCCGGGCTCTTCTCCACCCACCCGCCGATCGAGGAGCGGGTCAAGCGCCTGCGCCAGATGCGCCCGAGTCTCCGCTAGGGGACCTGTCCCGTTTACGCGGCCAAATGCGAAATCGGCCACCTAACCGAGACTCGCTATACTTTTTGAAGTAAACCGGATCGGGATTAAGGGATTTTCTACGTGACTACGCAGACCAAGCAGCAGGTCGAGGAGATCGCGCCTTTCGAGGCGACGCAGGAGATCGAGGGGGGCGACGTCGTCCTGATCGACACCCGCGAGCCGCACGAGTACCAGGAGGCCCACCTCGAGGGGGGCAAGCTGGTCCCGCCGGGGCTGCTCGGCGACGAGATCGCCGCCGCGGCGCCCGACAAGTCCGCCCGCACGATCCTCTACTGCCGCAGCGGCAACCGCTCCCGCAAGGCAGCCGAACAGCTCGAAGCGCTCGGCTACGAGGACGTCGCCTCGATGTCCGGCGGCATCCTCGAGTGGCAGGAGCAGGGGCTGCCGGTGGTCGCCGCCTCCGGGATGACGCCCGAGCAGCGCGACCGCTACTCGCGCCACACGCTGCTGCCCGAGGTCGGCGTCGACGGCCAGCTGAAGATGCTCGACGCCAAGGTGCTGCTGGTCGGCGCCGGCGGGCTCGGCGCGCCGACCGCGCTCTACCTGGCCGCGGCCGGGATCGGCACGATGGGCCTGGTCGAC
>JBBDTK010000151.1:0-14930 GCA_040904405.1 Solirubrobacterales bacterium
GCTCGAAGTAGTACTGCTCGTCGATCAGGAAGTACTCCTGCTCGGCGCCGACCGTGGTGAAGACGCGCTTGCTGTCGGCGTCGCCGAGCAGCCGCAGCGCCTTGATCGCCGCGCGCGAGAGCGTGTCCATCGAGCGCAGCAGCGGGATCTTCGCGTCGAGCGCCTCGCCGGTCCAGGAGGCGAAGGCGGTCGGGATGCAGAGCAGCGCCCCGTTCGGGTTCTCGAGGATGAAGGCGGGGGAGGTCGGGTCCCAGGCGGTGTAGCCGCGCGCCTCGAAGGTGGCGCGGACGCCGCCGGTGGGGAAGGAGGATGCGTCGGGCTCGCCCTGGATCAGCTCCTTGCCGGAGAAGCCGGCGAGCGCCGTGCCCTCATCGCCCGGATCGAAGAAGGAGTCGTGCTTCTCCGCGGTCGAGCCGGTCAGCGGCTGGAACATGTGGGTGAAGTGGGTGGCCCCGTTCTCCAGCGCCCACTCCTTCATCGCCTCGGCCACCGCGTCGGCCAGCGCCGGGTCGAGCGCCTCGCCCTCGGCGAGCGCTCTCTGCAGCTTCTCGAAGACGTCCCCGGGCAGCCTTTCGCGCTGCACGGCGACGGAGAAGACGTTGGCGCCGAAGGGGTCGTTCTCGGGCAGGGTCAGGTCGAGCGCGCCGAGGGCCTCCCCGTTGGAGCTCCACTGCGCGGCGGTCACGTTCTGCTGGCGGATGCGGGTCATCGCTGTCTCAGTCCCTCGCTTGCGGCGCGCCCGCCCGGCGGGCGCGATCGGTTACCGGTCCACTCCCTTGAAGAGCCAAAAGAGCCTAATGGGAGCGGCGCGGAGATGCCTTTATACCGCCGTACAACGATCGTGCCGCGCCTTTGTCCCCGCCGGCAATCCGTGCCGATCGCAGCTTTTTCCGGGCCATAGCCCGCCAAATGCTGCGATCGGCGCGCGGCTATAGCCTTTCCGGTCCCCGACCAGGAGGAATCCACCGAAATGTTCGTCTCGAAGGCCGCCGTCGTCGGCGGCGGCACCATGGGCGGCGAGATCGCGCAGGCGATCGCCGCCGCCGAGATCCCCGTCGTCGTCAAGGACATCGACCAGAAGTTCGTCGACGCCGCGGTCGAGAAGGCCCGTGCCGTCACCGAGGGCCAGCTCTCGCGCCTGGTCAAGAAGGAGAAGCTGACCCAGGAGCAGGCCGACGCCCGCCTCGCCGAGACGATGGGCCTGATCGCCGGCACGACGAGCTACGAGGGCTTCGGCGACGTCGACTTCGCGGTCGAGGCGGTGCCGGAGAAGATCGAGATCAAGCGGGCCGTCTTCGGCGAGCTCGATGCCGCCACCCCCGGCCACGCGATCCTCGCCTCCAACACCTCCTCGCTCTCGATAACCGAGATCGGCGAGGCGACGCTGCGCCCCGACAAGGTGGTCGGCTTCCACTTCTTCTACCCGGCCTCGGTGATGCCGCTGGTCGAGGTGATCGCCGGCGACGACACCTCGCAGGAGACTGCCACCGCCGCCTACAACTTCGCCCAGGCGATCCGCAAGCAGCCGATCGTCTGCGGCGAGGTGCCCGGCTTCGTGGTCAACCGGGTGCTGATGGCGACGATCGGCGAGATCTGGCGCGCCCAGGAGGAGCAGGGCCTCTCATTGGCGGCGATCGACGAGGCGATCGCGGCGGCCAAGGTCGCCCCGATGGGCCCCTTCTTCCTCACCGACCTGCTCGGCCTCGACACCGTGCTGCACGTCGCCGAGCACCTCGCCGACTCCTACGGCGAGACCTTCTACGTCCACAAGGGCCTGCAGGGGCTGGTCGCCGAGGGCAAGCTGGGCGCCAAGAGCGGCGGCGAGGGCTTCTTCTCCGACGGCGAGCAGACGATCCCCGGCGAGGGGGAGCCCGACGCCGAGGAGCTGGTCGCGATGTTCACCGGGCGGGCCCTGATCGAGGCCTGCCGGCTGGTCGAGGAGGGCGTCTGCTCGGTCCGCGACATCGACCTGGGGATGATGGCCGGGGCCGGGCTGGATCCCCGCCGGGGCCTCTTCCCGCCCTTCTGGAAAGCCGACCTGGAGGGGCTCGACACGGTGCTGGAGACGATCGAGGGGCTGGAGGAGCGCCACGGCGAGCGCTTCGCGGCGCCGGTGACCCTGAAGCGGCTGGTCGCCCAGGGCCGGCTCGGGCTGAAAGCGGGCCAGGGCTTCTATCCCTACCCGCAGCCCGACGAGGGCGAGCAGGCGGAGACGGTGAAGCTGGAGACCCGCGGCGGCGTCGCGATCGCCTGGCTCGCCAACGCGCCGATGAACGCGATCTCCCCCGCCGTGATCCGCGACCTCGGCACGGTCTGGGAGCGGGTCAAGGCGAGCGACGAGGTGGGGGCGATGGTCGTCGCCTCCTCGATCCCGGTCGTCTTCTCGGCCGGCGCCGACATCAAGGCCTTCACCCAGATGGACGAGGGGGCCGGGGAGGAGCTGCTGCATACCGCCCACGCGCTGCTGCGCGAGTTCGGCGCCGACAGCGTCGCGACCGTCGCCGCGGTCAACTCGATCGCCTTCGGCGGGGGCTGCGAGCTGGCGATGGCCTGCGACGTGCGGATCGCCGCCGAGGCGGCTGTCTTCGGCCAGCCCGAGATCAAGCTCGGGATCGTCCCCGGGTTCGGCGGCACCCAGCGCCTGCCGCGCCTGGTCGGCCCGAACAAAGCCCTGGAGATGAACCTGGTCGGCGACGCGGTGCTCTCCGGGGAGGCGCTCGAGTTCGGCCTGGTCAACCGCGTCGTCCCCGACCACGAGCTGTTCGAGGCGGCCCTGATCTGGGGACGCAAGCTCGCCGGCCAGGCCCCGGTCGCCCGCGAGCAGATCAAGCGCGCCTCCCACAAGGGCGACCTCGACCAGGGCATCGAGGCCGAGAAGCAGGCCTTCGCCGCCGCCTTCGCCAGCGAGGACGCCAGGGAGGGCATAGCCGCCTTCCTCACCAAGCGCACGCCCAAGTGGAGCGGCAAGTAGCCGCCCTCCTGTGCCCTTCGGAGCTGAGTGCTGGGAGCGCGCCACGCCCCCTGTAGGCGTGAGCTGTCTGCCACGCATATCCTCTCTACATACCTAGAGAAAACCGACATGTCTCAGTAAAGGCGCGATTGCTCGATGCGATGGCCGAGGTCGTAGCCGAGTGTGGGTTGCGGGGTGCAAGCGTGGCCCGGGTCGCGCAACGGGCCGGCGTCACGCCCAAGACCTTCAAGAAGCAGTTCGACGATCCCGACGACTGCTTCTTGGCGTTGATCGACTGGATGCTCGGGCAGGCGTCGTCGTCGATGGTCGAAGCCCTCGAGCGGGAGCGGTCATGGAGCGACGGAGTGCTCGCCGGGCTGGAGGCGATGGTTGCATTGCTCGACCGTGAGCCGGTGCGCGCGCGGGCATGCCTGCTGGAGGGCATGGCCGCTCCGTCGATAAAGCTCGAGGCGAGGGCGGAGGCGCTCGGAGAGCTGAGCACGCGCGTCCACGGTCGCGCGCTCAGGGAGCTGGCTCCGGACCGCCATCCATCCGGAGCGATGGCCGAGGCCACGATCGGGTCCGTGCTGGGCCTGCTGCGCAGAAGGCTCCTGACTGGAGATGCGCCGCCTTTCACCGACTTGCTTGGAGAGCTTGCCGAGGTTGTGGTGACGCCCTATCAGGGCCCCGAGGCGGCGGCCCGAGTCGCCCGCGACGGCAGGGAGCGGTCTCAAGCGATGCGGGTCGTGCCTACGAGCAGGTCGATATCGGCAGGCGTCGAGGTGCCCGACTTGCTGCGCCGCGCAAACGCCCACCGAATGCGGTCGTGCATGCGCTACCTGGCCGAGAATCCGGGTACCAGCAATAAGGCGGTTGCGGCGGGCATCGACGTGCCACACCAGGGCCAGGTCTCGAGGCTTCTCGCCCGCCTCGACGACGCCGGCCTACTGGAGAAGTGTCCGGGCGGACCCGGTCGCGCGAACGCTTGGCGGCTCTCCCCTCGTGGCGCCGAGGTTGCGCTGGCGCTCAGCTCCGCTTGAGTTCAAACACCGCCGAGAGAGCGCACTGGCTATCGGATAACACGTGCGACCGAATGTCGCGTTTTCGTGTGACTCACTCTTGAACCAGTGGGGAGGACACAGGTGAATTCTTGACGAGAGGAAGTCACCCGACATATTCTGGTGTCACGGTGCACTCCAGCGCAATCTAGCTCAGAGCAAGGAGAAGCATGAGGCAGAACGGAACGGTGTTGAGAAAGGCATGGCGGTCGGGGCTGGCCACGATGGCCGCCCTCGTGACGGTGATGGCGCTGCCGACGGTGGCCGCAGCCGTTTCGTGGCCCGACGAGAACGCGATGCGCAACAGTCCGACCGGCCGCGACACGTTCGTCTATGACCCGGGGCAGGGGGACCAGATCACGAGAAAAGAGTTCGTCCAGGCCCCGCTCGTCGGTTACTTCGAAGCGAGGGGCTTCGACGCGAACTTCCTCCACTGGGCGCCGACTGCGAAAATCGATCCAGGGGCGACCCCCTGGGCGGGATGCGAAGCCGGTCCCCACGTGGGCCCGTGTCCGATCTCATCCGTGCATTTCAATGCGGTGAACGCGGCGCTTTTCGAAGACAGCACGATCACCGCCCTGCACTGGAAAGGGCCGTTCATCTCCACCGTCTGCGGAAACTTCAGCAAAGGCGGGGGCACGGGCCCGACCCCGCGGATCGCCGGCGTGAAGTACGAGGATCTCAACGCCAATGGCAAACGCGATGGAGGAGAGCCAGGGCTGTCGGGGTGGACGATTCGGCTCCGTTATGAAGGGAAACTCGTGGCGAGCACCACGACCGCGGGCAACGGCAGCTACTCGTTCGAGCTCGATGCAACCAAACTCCCGATCGGCGCCGGGAAATACACCGTCGAAGAGACTCTCAAAACGGGTTGGGTGGCCGAAGAGACGCCTGGCTCTGTCAGCGTCCCGCCGGGGGCGGGCAACAACGTCTATTCCGGCAGGGACTTCGGCAACTACCGACCGGCAACGCTCGCCGGGCACAAGTTCGACGACTCCGACGTCGGCGGGGAGTGGGACCCGCTCGAGGTCGGTCTACCGGAATGGGCGATCTCCCTCTCCAACGGCGAACAGCGCCTGACCGACGAAGAAGGAGCCTTCTCGTTCAGCGTGCGCCCGGGCACCTACACGGTGGCCGAGACGCTGAAGGAAGGATGGCGCCAGACGGCACCCGGAAGCCCCGGCACGCGGACCTACACTGTGATCAGCGGGCAGGTGGTCGACGGAATCGAGTTCGGCAACGTCTGCCTGGGTGATCTCTCGGTCCTGCCGGTGGACGAAGACACCGGCGAACCGGTGCCGATGGAAGTTCGTCTGGAGGAGGTCTCGGTCCCGGGCATCCTCGAAAACGAACCGTCGCTGCCGCGCACGATGACCGGCACTCCGACCTTCGACGAACTGCTGCCGGGGACCTACCGCGTGATCGCCTTCCTGCCCGACGGTTACTTCACGACCGACACCGATGTCGAGTCCGTGGAAGGGCGCTTCGCGATCGTCAAGGAGATCGAGGTTCGGGAGTGCGAGGTGGAGGAGCTCGATCTGGACCTGTTCACAAAGAGCACGCCCGGGAAGGTGACCGGCGGCGTGAAAATCCCGCTCCTCGACGAGTACGCCACCAGCGGGTTCACGTTCAGGGCACAGACGGAGGACGACGCGCGCGGCACGCTCCAGTACAACGATCACGAAACCGGTCTGAATCTGCACACCCGCGCAATCGAAGCGATCCGCATCGAGGTCGAGGGCGAAAGAGCGATCGTGTGGGGGATGGTCGATGTAGCCGGCGAGCCCCAGCGCTTCTTCCTGCGTCTGCTGGACGCCGGCGAGCCCGGGACCGCCGATCAGTATGAGCTCGTGCTCGCCGGCGGATACAGCGCCGGAGTAGGAGAGACGCTGATCGGGGGCAACGTCCAGATCCATTGACCGGGCTCTGAGATGATGCCGCGCGTGAGCGCGCGGGCGGAGGATCGTGAGGCGACAGCGGTGGAGCGGCTGGCGGAGCTGATCCGCGAGTCTCGCTGCACCGTCGCCCTGACCGGGGCCGGGATCTCGGTCCCGTCGGGGATCCCGGACTTCCGCACGCCGGAGACCGGGCTCTGGGAGAACGTCGACCCGATGGAGGTCGCCCACATCGAAGTCTTCGAGCGGGACCCGGGCCGCTTCTGGTCCTACTACCGGCCGCGCTTCCACTCGCTGGGCGAAAAGCGGCCGAACCGGGCACACGAGGCGCTGGCGGAGCTGGAGGGGCGCGGTCTGCTGGCCGGCGTCATCACCCAGAACATCGACCGCCTCCACTGCGTCGCCGGGTCCGAGAACCTGGTCGAGGTGCACGGCTCGATCGAGACCTCCACCTGCCGCAGCTGCGCCGCCTCCTTCGGGCTGGAGGAGGTCGAGGAGCTCTTCAACCCCGAGGGGATCGCCGAGTGCGCCGACTGCGGCGGCGCGATCAAGCCCGACGTCGTCCTCTTCGGCGAGCTGCTGCCCGAGGACGCGATGCGGCGGGCCCAGGACATGGCGACGGAAGCCGAGCTGATGCTCTGCGTCGGCAGCTCGCTGATCGTCCACCCGGTTGCCGGGCTGCCGCAGCTGACCCTCGCCGGCGGCGGGCGCCTGGCGATCGTCACCAAGGGGGAGACCCCCTACGACGCCGAGGCCGTGCTGCGGCTGGACGGCGAGGTCGACGAGGAGCTCGACGCCGTCCTGGCGGCGCTCGGCTAAAGGCTGAGAACTCTCTCATCCAGAGATAAGAGGGTTCTCACCGTCGCCTCATCCCGGTCTCACCTGGGGCGGCGACAGTGCTCCTGCAAGCAAAACGACGGGCCGATTCGGCCCAGGACAGGAGGAGCACGATGGCACGGTTCAGCAATGTCTCCCCCGCGACGGCGTTCCGCAGCAGCAACTCGAACACGAACACGAACTCCGGCCCCCGCCGCCGGCGCCGCTGCAGGCGCATTCGCAACCGCAAGCGCCGGCGCCGCTGCCTGAACCGCAACCGCGGCACGCAAACCTAGCGGAGGGCTTCGATGCCGGATTCCGGCAGCCGCGGCGACGCCGCCCCCTCGGCCCCCGGCCGGGGGGCGGCTCGCCTGCGGGCGCTCCTGCGCGCCTTCGTCACGACCAAGGACGTCGGCGGCGAAGCCCTGATCGCGCAGGCTCCGGGGCTGCGGGTCAGGGAGCTGTTCGCGGCCTTCTGGCCCTACGCGCGCCCCTACCGGCGCTGGATACCGGTCGGCCTGGTCCTGATCGCGATCGGCGCGCTGATCACGACGGTCGAGATCTGGCTCTTCAAGCTGGTCGTCGACGACGTCATCGTCACCGGCGAGCTGGCGGTGCTGGTCTGGATCGGCCTCGCCTACCTCGGCCTGACGCTGCTCAGCGCCCTGGTCAACTTCGGTGACGACTACATCGGCACCTGGATCGGCGAGCGCTTCCTGCTCGACCTGCGCACTGACGTCTTCTCCCACCTGCAGCGACTCTCGCCGGAGTCGCTGGAACGGCGCCGCCTCGGCGATCTGCTGGCCCGCCTCAACGGCGACATCGGCGCGATCGAGAGCTTCGTCCTCGCCGGCCTCGCCGCCACCCTCGCCGCGGTGCTGCGCATCGTCTTCTTCGCCGGGGCCCTCTTCATCCTGCAGTGGCAGCTGGCGCTGGTCGCGCTGGTGGTGGCGCCGGCCTTCTGGCTGATCACCCGCTGGCTGGTCCGGCTGATCCGCGACGCCTCGCGGGAAAAGCGGCGTCGCAGCGGCTCGATCACGGCGGTCGCCGAGCAGTCGCTGGGCAACCAGGTCCTGGTCCGCTCCTGCAACCGCGAGGGCCACGAGCTGCAGCGCTACCGCCGCGAGGGCGAGGGGGCGCTGCAGGCCGAGCTGGCCTCCTCGCGGATCGACGGCCTCTTCGCCCCGGCCCTGGGGCTCTTCGAGCTGGCCGGCCTCTTGCTCGTCGTGACCCTGGGCACCCTGGCCGTCTCCGACGGATCGCTGACGCTCGGCGGGCTGATGGTCTTCGTCACCTACCTGGGCAAGCTCTACGGCCCGATCGGCGACCTCTCGGCGGTCGGCGAGACGATGTTCGCCGCCGCGGCCGGGGCCGAGCGGGTCAACGAGCTGCTCGACGAGGAGCCGGAGGTGACCGATCCCCCGGGGGCCGAGCGGATCGGCGTGGCCCGGGGCGCGATCGAGCTCGAGGACGTCCACTTCACCTACCGGGGCGCGAGCGCGCCGGCGCTGCGCGCGGTCGACCTGCGGATCCCTTCCGGCGAGACGGTCGCCGTCGTCGGCCCCAGCGGCGCCGGCAAGTCGACCCTGGCGCGGCTGCTGCTGCGCCTTCACGACCCCCAGCGCGGGGCGGTGCGCCTCGACGGCCGCGACCTGCGCGGGATCGAGCTGGCGGCGCTGCGGCGCAACGTCTCGATCCTGCTCCAGGAGGCGCCGGTGCTGCATGACACCGCGCGCCAGAACATCGCCTACGCGGCGCCGGGCGCGAGTGACGCGGAGATCCTCGCGGCGGCGGAGGCGGTCGACGCCGGCGCGGTGATCGAGGCGCTTCCCGACGGGCTGGACACCGAGCTGGGGGAGCGGGGCGGGCTGCTCTCGGGTGGGCAGAGGCAGCGGATCGCGATGGCCCGGGCGCTGCTCGACCCGGCGCCGGTGCTGATCCTCGACGAGCCGGGCACCGGCCTCGACGACGCCTCCCGCGAGTTGCTGCTGCCGTCGCTGCGGCGGCTGACGGAGGGGAAGACGGCGATCGTCATCACCCACGACCTGCGCTTCGCGCGGCTAGCCGACCGCGTTCTCCACCTGGAGGCCGGCAGGCTGGTCGAGCCCGTGGCGGAGCCGCCACCGGCGCAGCCGCGGGAGGTGGCGTGGGCATGACCGCCGCGAAGCTCGAGGAGAGAGCGGATGCGCCCGAGCTGGCCAGTGGCTACGAGACGATCGCCCTGCTCAGCCGCGGCAACGACTTCGAGGTCTACGACGCCTGGAGCTGCGAGCGCGGCGCGCGGGTGATCCTGAAGACGTTGCGGGCGGAGCTGGCGGGCGAGCGGCGCAAGGCGGCGCTGCTGCTGGGCGAGGGAGAGCTGCTCGTGCGGCTCACCCATCCCCACATCGTCCGCGGTTACGAGACGCTCGACGACGGCCCCCGGCCGGTCGTCGTGATGGAGACCCTCGGAGGGCAGGCGCTCTCCCACATGCTCGAGTTCGACGGCCTGCTCGACGACGAGGAGGCCGCGCTGCTGGGGCTCCAGATCGGCTCGGCGGTGCGCTACCTGCACTCGCGCGATCTCCTCCACCTGGACCTCAAGCCCTCCAACACGATCGCCGAGAACGGCCGCGCGAAGCTGATCGACCTCGGCCTCGCCGGGCCGCCCGGCCCGGTCGAGAAGGCCGGGGTCGGCACCTGGTGCTACATGGCCCCCGAGCAGGCCCGCGGCGGCCGGATCGGCCCCGAGGCCGATGTCTGGGGGATCGGGGCGACCCTCTACGAGTCGCTCTGCGGCTGGCCCCCGTTCGACGATCCCGAGCGCGAGATCGACGGGCTGATGGACGGGGAGCTCGAGTACCCGCAGCTGCAGCGCCCGGCGCGCCCGCTGGGCGAGGTCTCGCCCGCCGGCGGGCCGCTGGGCGAGCTGGTCGACGCCTGCCTTCGACCCGATGCCGGCCGCAGGCCGGCGCTGCCCGCTGTGCTCGCGACCCTCGAGGAGGTCGCCGGTGTCCCGGCAGGCGAACGCCGCTGGGCCTGACCCCCTGCTGCTGATCGCCTGGCCGGCGCCGACCCCGGCCGCGCCATGAAGGGGCTCGTGGTCGCGGCGGTCATCGCGGCCTCCCTGCTGCTCAGCGCACTCGTCCTCGCCCTGCCCCGGATCGTTGACGGGGGAAGCGTTGCGGATCAGGTGGAGCCGATCAGGCTGTCCGTCCCGAAGCGGAAGCCGAAGCCCGCCCGCGCTCCGGAGTCAAGGCCGCCCCAATCGTCCCGGCCGATGCCCCCGACCCAACCGGCGCCGGAGCCACGATCCGCTCGATCGCCCCAACCGGCGCCGGAGCCGCAGGCGGCGCCACCCCCGCGGGCGGCGCCGAGCCCCACGCCCATCGCCCCGCCACCGCTTCGCGAGGGCGAGGATGATGACTCTGACGACGACGAGGACGAGGACGACGACGACGACGATGACGATGACGATGACGAGGTAGACGACGATTGAGCCGGGCCGGCGATCAGTCCGGGGTCGGGGCCAGAGCGCTTCACGCCACGCGCGGCGTCCGCGTCCGCCTCTTCGCCTATGCGGCGCTGCTGCTGCTGGCCGGAATCGCGGTCACCGTCGTCACCGCGCGACAGATCCTCCTGGTCCGGCTCGACTCGCGCGCCGAGGAGTCGCTCGTCCAGGAGGTCCGCGAGTTCCGCAGCCTCACCGGCGGCACCGACCCCCGCACCGGCCGGCCCTTCGGCAGGCTGGAACCGCTCTTCGACCTCTACCTGGAGCGCAACGTCCCCACCGTCGGCGAGCAGCTGATCACCTTCACCGGGGGTCGCTTCTACCGTGAAAAGGACATCGACCCCGACGGCTTCCGCCTGCGCAGACGCCCCGACCTGGTCGAGCGCTGGTCGTCGCTGGCCGAGCCGGAATCGGGGCAGCTGGAGACCCCGTCGGGGCCCGTTCAGTTCCTGGCGGTTCCGATCTCGGCGGGTGAGAGCCGCACCGGAACCTTCGTCGTCGCCCACTTCACCGCCCGTGAGCGGGACGAGGTGGACGCCGCGATCCGCACTGCGGCGCTGGTCGGGGCGATCGTGGTCCTGCTCGGGTCGGCGCTCGCCTTCCTGATCGCGGGTCGGGTGCTGGCGCCGCTGCGGGAGCTGACCGAGACCGCCCGCGCGATCGAGGAGTCGGACCTGACCCGGAGGATCGAAGTCCGCGGCGACGACGAGCTGGCCGAGCTGGGACTCACCTTCAACGCGATGCTCGACCGGGTCGAGGGAGCCTTCTCCAGCCAGCGCAACCTGATCCGCGACGTCGGCCACGAGCTGCGCACGCCGATCACGATCATCCGCGGGCATCTCGAGCTGCTCGACGACGACCCAGTGGAGCGGGAGGAGACCGTCGAGCTGGTGACCGACGAGCTCGATCGCATGGCCCGCCTGGTCGACGACCTGGTCACCCTGGCGCGGGCCGAACGCGCCGACTTCGTCCGGCCGACCTCGATCCGGCTCGGCGAGTTCGCCTCCGAGGTGCTGGCCAAGGCGACCACCCTGGGCGATCGTCGCTGGCGGCTCGACATCCGTGAGGACGGGGAGATCGCCGGCGACCCGCAACGTCTCACCCAGGCGTTGGTCAATCTCGTCGACAATGCCGTGAAGCAGACCATGGACGGTTCGACGATCGAGATCGGAGCGGCGCTCGAGGGTGAGTGGGCCAGGCTCTGGGTCGCCGACGACGGGCCGGGGCTCTCCGCCGGGGACCGCGAGGACATCTTCGGCCGCTTCGGCCGCGGCTCGAGCGGCCGTCGCTACGCCGGCACCGGGCTTGGCCTGGCGATCGTCCAGGCGGTTGCCACCGCCCATGGGGGGCGGGTCGAGGTGGACAGCTTGCCGGGACAGGGCGCGCGCTTCACCGTCGTCGTGCCGGTCAGGTCCCGGTCCCAGGGGTCGGTCGGGGGCGGGCCGTGAACAGGATCCTGATCGTCGAGGACGAGCCGCGCCTGGTCAGCTTCCTCGAGAAGGGCCTGAAGTCGAACGGCTTCGTCACCTCGACCGCCGTCGACGGGGCCTCGGCCGCCGCGATCGCCTCCGACGCGGACTTCGACCTGATGATCCTCGACCTCGGCCTGCCCGACGTCGACGGCCTCGACGTGCTGAGGCGAGTCCGGGAGCGGGGCGAGCGGCTGCCGGTGATCGTCCTCACCGCCCGCGACGACGTCGCCGACAAGGTGGGCGGCCTCGAACGTGGCGCCGACGACTACGTCACCAAGCCGTTTCGCTTCGAGGAGCTGCTGGCTCGCATCCGGGCGCGGCTGCGGCAGGAGGGCACCTCAGAGGTGACCGTGCTGCGGGCCGGCGGCATCGAGCTCGACCTGCGTGGCCGCAGCGCCAGCGCCGGCGGCGAGGCGGTCGAGCTCACCTCGCGCGAGTTCGCGATGCTGGAGACGCTGATGCGGCATGCTGGGCAGGTGCTGACCCGAGAGCAGTTGCTCTCCCACGTCTGGGGGTACGACCACGACCCCGGCTCCAACGTGGTCGACGTCTACGTCGGCTACCTGCGCCGCAAGCTGGGCGAGGGCTCGATCGAGACGATGCGTGGGATGGGCTACCGCCTGGTGGGCAATCCGGAGGAGGGGGGTTGAGCCCGGTCCCGAGGTCGTCGCGCTGGAGGACTCCCCGACCGGCGTGGCCGCCGCCCGCGCCGCCGGCCTGACCGGGATCGGCTTTCAGCCGCGGAGGATGCGCCGGCGACGCAGCACCCGCTCGCACAGAGCCAGCAGCTCGCCAACCTGGCGCTCGCGCTCGTTGTCCAGCTCGCCGCGCAGCGCCGCGTTGGCTGCCTCGCCGGCCTCGCCGCGACGCTGCTCAAGCGTGGTCATGTCCCGCTCGTGATCTGGGTCGGCAAGCGCTCCACTCAGCTCGATAAGCAGCGCCTCGAGCGCGACACGCAGCTGCAGGGCGGCCTCGCGCGTGCGGCCCGCGTCGAGGTCGGCGCGGGCGCGCAGCAGCAGCGTCTCGCAGGCGTCGATCTGCTCGCGCCCGCCGAGGACCGCGGCGAGGCGCTCCTGCGGTCGCAGCTCCTCTTCGCGCCGCTGGCGCCTCGACCCGCCGCCACGCACGTCGACCCGGTGCGCCTCGCTGAAGCGGCTGGCCGCCACCTCCTCGCCGCTGCCGTAGCCGATCCGCACCGTCGCCGCCCGCTCGGCGTCGAGCTCGCCGCCATGCGGGTCGGCCGTCGCCGCCGCCTGCGCGTGCAGGGCGCGGTTGAGCAGGTCGAGCGCTTCGGCGACCGCCGCCTCGATCGAGTCCTCGCCGCTCACCGCCTGCTCCAGCCAGCGCCCGGCCTCGGCGGCGCTCTCGAACGGCTCCTGCGCCCGCACCGCGGTCACCCGGGCCAGCGGCAGGGGAGGGGCCCCCTCGCCCGGCTCGGCCTGCTTCGGCCGGTGGCGGCGCCGCGATGGCGACGGCGCCGCGGAGCGCGTCGCCACCACCAGCACCCGCTGCCCGCCGTCGCCCTCGCGAGCCAGGTAGCGACCGTCGGGCACGGCCAGCGTGCCGGCGAGGTCGAACTGCACGAATCCGAAGTACTGGGTCAGAAGACCCGATTCTCCTCGATCGCTACCTGTCGCCGCGGCCGGCCGCGCCCTGCGGCTCGCGCTGCTTCGCCGGCAGCGAGAACCGCGACGGCTCGGTCGGCACGTCGGGGTTGTCGATCTGCTCGAGGCGGTCGGTGAGCCGCGCCCACTGGTCGGGTTCGAGCAGCTGCACGAAGCGCCCTTTCTCCCCGCCGAAGCCGGGCAGCGGGCTGTAGCCGAGGTGGACGTGGTCGGCGTGGTCGCCCATCGCGAAGCTCGGCCCGCCCAGCTGTTGGAGCGAGATCAGCTCGTCTGGGACCAGCGTGCCCTGCAGGCGGAGGACCGCCCGCAGCAGCTCTTCGGTGATCGATCCGGGCCCCTGGTTGCCGAGCACCGGCGCGCCGTTGATCGCGGCGATGTCGGCCGCGTTGCCGAACGAGTGGTTGGAGACGTTGCCGCTGGTCGTGATGCTGCCGTGACGGCCGCAGAGCAGTGAGGTGACGCTCATCCGGAAGTTCTGCCCGGCCAGGTAGGCGAGCGCCGCGAGCAGGCGGCGGTCGATCTGGCCGGCGCGGATTTCCACCCGGTCGCATTCGGAGATTTCGATCCGCCCGTCGGCGAGGACGCGGCGCTGCAGCGCCTCCTTGGAGAGCAGCAGCACCCCGGCGCTGCCCAGCTTCACGGTGAACGGGCTCTTGCCCTGCGCCCGGTAGATCGCCGTCGCCTCGAGCAGCTTCCAGCCGTCGAGGATCGGCTTCGGGTCGATCCGCGGCGCGCCGCGACCGGCCGGGCGGATCGAGAAGTTGATGTGTGGGTCGATTCCGTCCTCGCCGCCGCCGACCCGGGCCAGCACCGTGCCGGCGATCACCTTCGAGCCGATCCCGATCGAGCCGTCGGCGCCGCGCGCGGCGGCCTCGTCGACCCGCACCTTGGCGCTTCGCTCCTGCTCCTCTGCGACCCGGCTGGGCAGCGCGCGCAGGCGCGGCCTGATGTCCTCGCTGTCGACCGGTACCCGCCGCTCGGCGCCGCTCGGCATCACGACCAGCCGGCGGTCGCGGACCAGCCGGCCCAGTTCGGCGTAGGTGTAGCGGTTGCCGTAGGCGTCGCGGAGGACGACGAAGCGACCCAGCTTCTGCGACCTGCCCAGCTTGACCACGACGCCGTCGTTGACGGCGACCACCGGGGCGCCCGCGGCGGCGAAGATGTTGATCCCGCGCCGGGTCGGCGAGGAGGAGATCACCTCGGCGGCATTGCCGTACTGCTCGCGCTCGCGCGGGGTCGCCTGCTTCAGCGCCTCGCGGGCGGAGATGTCGTCGGCGTAGCGGGCGTCGGCGGCGATCGGGAAGTGCGCCCCCTCGGTGAGGCCGGTCAGCGAGCCGACCAGGTCGGCCGGCAGCTTGCCGTAGGCACGGGCGTAGAGCAGCACCTCCTGCACGTACCAGTCGGCGTGGTTGTAGGCGAAGATCGCGTCGTAGAGGTCCTCGCGGCCGCCGGCGGCGTCGAGGTAGTGGGCGGCGGCGCAGATCGCGTCGACCGGGTTGTAGGGGTCCTTACGCCCGTCGCCGTTGGCGTCGACCCCGTAGGCCTCCCAGCTGGAGGGCAGGAACTGCATCCAGCCCATCGCGCCGGCGCTGGAGACGTTGAGGTTGGTGCCGAAGGCGGTCTC
>JBBDTK010000152.1:0-14850 GCA_040904405.1 Solirubrobacterales bacterium
TTGCCGAAGTCGTTGGCCAGCTCGGTCTCGTAGCGGGCCTCGAAACCCGCCGTCGAGATCGAGCCGTCCCCCCCGAAGCTGACCTCGCGGAAGCAGTAGAAGCGCAGCGCGTCGGCGCCGAAGCGCTCGATCGCCTCGAAGGGGTCGAGCACGTTGCCGAGCGACTTCGACATCTTCTTCTCGCCCATCATCAGGTAGCCGTGGATCGCCATCCGCTTCGGCGGCTCGAGATCGGCGGCCCAGAGCAGCGCCGGCCAGATCACCGCGTGGAACTTGAGGATGTCCTTGGCCATCACGTGCAGGTCGGCGGGCCAGTAGCGCTCGGTCAGGTCCTCGCCCTCGCGGGCGAAGCCGAGCGCGGTGACGTAGTTGAGCAGCGCGTCGAACCAGACGTACATCCGCTGCTCGGGGTCCCAGGGCAGCCGCATCCCCCACTTCAGCTTCGGACGCGAGAGCGAGACGTCCTCCAGCCCCCCCTTGACGAAGGCGACCGCCTCGTTGCGGCGGAACTCGGGCACGACGAAGTCGGGACGCTCCTCATACAGGCCTTCGAGCTGGGCCTGGAAGGCGGAGAGGCGGAAGAACCAGTTCTCCTCGCGCAGCTTCTCGAGCGCGATCTCGTGGATCGGGCAGGTCTGGCCGGGGCCGAGCTCGCGCTCGCCCTTGAAGTCGGCGCAGCGCGGGCAGTACCAGCCTTCGTAGGTGCCCTTGTCGACCCAGCCGTTGTCGTAGACCCGCTGCATGATCTCGGCGACCCGCTCGGCGTGGCGCGGGTCGGAGGTGCGGATGAAGAAGTCGTTGCTGGCGTCGATGATCGGCATCAGCGCTTCGAACTTGGCGGCGTTGCGGTCGGCCAGCTCCTGCGGGGTCACCCCCTCGCGCTCGGCCGCGTTCTCGATCGGCTCGCCGTGCTCGTCGGTGCCGGTGAGGAAGAAGACGTCCTCGCCGCGCTGGCGCATGTGGCGGGCGAGCACGTCGGCGGCCATCGTCGAGTAGGCGTGGCCGAGGTGCGGCTCGGCGTTGACGTAGTAGATCGGCGTGGTGACGTAGTACGACACAGGTCCGCCAGGCTACCCGGGCAATCCGGTGTGCGCGTGGCGCGGCGCATATCGGCGTCCTCGGTCGCTTGCGTGCAGAGCACGCGGCGCTCCCTGCCTCCTTGATCTGCTTGGCCACGCGCTCACCGGCGTGGCTCGCGGCCGGTCAGTGCCCTGTAGAGGTCGTTGGCGCGGGTGCCGGTGAGCGCGGCGACGACGCTGGCGGCGGCGCGCGGGCGGGCGCCGGACTGGACCAGGTGGCGCAGCGCGTCGACGGCGAAGCCGACGTCCTTGTCGTGGTCGTCGGCGGAGGCGGGGCCGATCACGAGGACGATCTCCCCCTTGACCTCGCCGCGGAAGCGCCGCGCCAGCTCGCCGAGGGTGCCGCGCGAGACCTCCTCGTGCATCTTGGTCAGCTCGCGGCAGACGGCGGCGGGGCGGTCGGAGGCGATCGAGGCGAGGGCGGCGAGCGAGTCGCCGATCCGCCGCGGCGACTCGAAGGCGACCACGGTCTCGGCCGAGCGCAGGACGCGCTCCATCTCCCCCGCCCGCTTCGGCAGGAAGCCCTCGAAGCGCCAGCGGTCGGTCGGCAGGCCGGAGGCGACCAGCGCCACCGGCACCACCGAGGGGCCCGGCAGCACGGTGACGTCGAGGTTGCGCTCGATGCAGCGGCGGATCAGGCGGAAGCCCGGGTCGGAGATCGCCGGCATGCCGGCGTCGGACACCAGGGCGACGGTCTCGCCGCGTTCGACCCGCTGGCCCAGCTCGATCGCCCGCGCCGCTTCGTTGCCCTCGTGGATCGAGATCAGCGGCGGCGCCGGCCGGATCCCGAGCTTGTCGAGCAGGCCGCCGCTGCGGCGGGTGTCCTCGCAGGCGATGTAGTCGGCGGAGACGAGGGCGTCGCGGACACGCAGGGTGATGTCGTCGAGGTTGCCGATCGGGGTCGGGCAGACGAGCAGCGTCCCCGGCATCAGCCCGCCGCCCTCTCGAGCTCGATCCGCGCCATCGCCGCGGCGCCGATCATGCCGGCGTCCTCGCCGAGCTGGGCGGGGACCACCGGGGTGCCGTTCATCGGGCTGAGCGCGCGCGAGCGCAGCTCGGCGCGGGCGGGCTCGAGCAGCAGGTCGCCGGCGGCTATCGCGCCGCCCCCGATCACGATCACCTCCGGCTCGATGATGTTGGCGTGGTTGGCCAGCTCGACGCCGAGCCGGCGGCCGACCTGCTCGAAGACCCCGACCGCGGCCTCGTCGCCGGCCCGGGCGGCGACCGTCACCGCCCTGCCATCGACCTCCTCGCCCGCAGCCAGCAGCTTGCCGAGGGCCGAGCCTGACTCGCGCTCGGCGGCGGCGCGGCCTTCGCGCCCGATCGCGGTGCCGGAGGCGAAGGTCTCGAGGCAGCCGCGACCGGGGCAGCTGCCCTGGCAGGGCGGGCCGTCCATCTCGATCGAGATGTGGCCCAGCTCGGCCCCGGCGCCGATCGTGCCGCGGTAGATCTCGCCGTCGAGGACGAGGCCGCCGCCGATCCCGGTGCCGATCGTCAGCAGGACCGCGTTGCGGGCGCCGCGCGCGGCGCCGTAGAGCTGCTCGGCGAGGGCGGCGACGTTGGCGTCGTTGTCGACGAAGACGGGCAGGCCGGTGCGCTCGGCGACGATGTCGCGGAGCGGCAAACCCTCGAGCGGCAGGTTGACCGCCGAGATCGCGATGCCCTTCCCGTGGTCGATCCGGGCCGGGATTCCGAGCCCCACGACCTCGACCCCGACGCGGGCGGCGCGCGCCTGCTCGATCTCGCGCAGCAGCAGCTCGACCAGCTCCGACTCGCTCTCCCCAGCCGAGCCCTCGCGGCTCTCCCAGGCGGCCTCGGAACCCGAATCCAGCACCCCGAGGAGCATCTTCGTGCCGCCCAGATCGACGCCTATCGCTTCGGTTCGACTCATCTCCACTCGGGACTGGTTTCGCGGGCGACCGCGGACATAGGCATGATTCCGGAGTCTTTCATGGGCAACGATGACGAGCAGCGGCCGCAAGGACCGCCCGATTACAAGGTCTACCGCGCCCGCCGCGGCCTCTTCTCGCGCCTGCGCAAGCCCGACCTCTCCTCGCTGCGCGAGCGCGAGTGGCGGGCGCCGAAGCTACCCGGGCGGGGCGGCGGCGGGCGGAGCGGCCGCGAGCTCGGGGCGCGCCGGCAGCGGCCCTGGGCGAAGCGAGCGCTGAAGTGGATCGGCATCGCGGCGGCGGGCTGGGTCCTGCTCAGCTTCCTCGCCTTCGCCGTCTCCGCCCAGCTGCAGTCGTTCAAGCTCTCCGGCGAGGCCAAATCGACCCTGCATGGCAACCCGCTGCTGCTGCCGAGCGCGCAGACGATCCTCGTGCTCGGCACCGACGCCCGCCCGCCCGACAGCAACGAGCCCGTCGGCGTGCCATCCGAGGAGTGCTACGAGCAGCAGGCGCACGGCGATTCCCCGCACGGCGAATGCACCGCCGGCCAGTTCCGCGCCGACACGCTGATGCTGATCCGCGCCGGCGGCGGCGCCTTCCGCAAACTCTCGATCCCGCGCGATGTCTACGCCGAGATCCCCGGCCAGAGCCCGCAGGAGATCAACGGCGCCTTCGCCTTCGGCGGCGCCGGGGCGCAGATCGAAGCGGTCGAGGACTTCCTCGGGATCGAAGTCGACCACGTCGCGATCGTCAACTTCACCGGCTTCGAAGACCTGATCGACGCGGTCGGCGGGGTGGTGGTCGACGTGCCGAAGAAGGTCTGCGCCGACATCTCCGGCGGCGCCGGCGGCGGCCAGGGCGGCTACACGGTGCGCCTCGGCAGGGGCGAGAACACGCTCGACGGCGAGCGGGCGCTGAGCTACGCGCGGCTGCGCAAGCCGAGCCCCTGCCCGGGGCCCGGGCCGAGCGCCTACACGCTCGGCTACAGCGACTTCGACCGGGCGCGGGCGCAGCAGGCCGTGATCGGCGGGATCAAGGGCCGGCTCACCGACCCCCTGCGCCTCCCCTACAACTTCGTCAGGGGACCGATCATCGGCTGGAACGCGCCGAAGGCGTTCGTCAGCGACATGGGCTTCCTGACCATGCCGCAGCTGATCCTGGCGGCGGGGATCGGCGGCGACAGCCAGGCCGACGTGCTCTGCCAGGGGGCGAACTCGGGCTGCAGGGTGGGCCCGGGCGAAAGCATCGAAGTGCCGGATTCGGAGGGGCGGCGGGCGGTCAAGCGGCTGCTTGGGTAGACGGGTGGGGCAGGGGCGGTGGGGGTCGCCTCGCCGGGTGCCCACCACCGCCTTCGGCGGTGGAATCCAGTGCCGCTTCGCGGCAGGAATCACCCGCCAGGAGCCGCTTCGCGAGGCACCGTCGAGGCGACCCCACCCGCCCCAGCGACCGGTCTAAACGATCATTGGGAGGAAGGCCAACCTCAATCGTCGGAGGAGGAAGCTGCGGGGGCCTTGGACTCGGTCGACTTCTTTGAGTCCGAGGAGCCCGAATCGGAGCTCTTCGAGTCGCCCGAGCCCTTCGCGCCCTCCGATGAGCTGCCCTCGGACGCGCTGCCGTTGGCGCCGGTCTTCTTCTTCGCGTAGTCCGTGTTGTGGAAGCCGCTGCCCTTGAAGTGGATCGCCACCGGGTGGAGGACGCGCTGGGCGGGGGCGCCGCACTCCTGGCACTCGGTGAGCGCTTCGTCGCTCATCCTCTGGATCAGGTCGAAGACGTGTCCGTTGTCGCACTTGTACTCGTAGATCGGCATGCGGCCGGGGATTATCGCAGCCGCCCCCGGGAGCGCCTCCCGGACGGCGCCGCCCCCGACGCGCCGAGGGTCGCGGCCGCTGCCGACCGGCGGGCGCGCCGGCCTATACGTTTCCCCGATGGCCGCCGAGCCCGAGACCCGACCCGACCTGGACTCGATGGAGGAGATCGTCGCGCTCTGCAAACGGCGCGGCTTCGTCTTCCCGTCGTCTGAGATCTACGGCGGCCTCGGCTCGACCTACGACTACGGCCACTACGGCGTGCTGCTGAAGGGCAACGTCAAAGCCGAGTGGTGGCGGTCGATGCTGCAGGAGCGCGACGACATCGTCGCGCTCGACTCGGCGATCCTCCAGCACCCGCGGGTCTGGGAGGCCTCCGGCCACCTCGAGGGCTTCACCGACCCGCTGGTCCAGTGCCTGGGCGAGTGCAAGCGGCGCTGGCGCGAGGACCATCTGCGCGAGGCGGTCGAGGCGGGGGGCGGCGACCCGGGCGCCGAGCTGCGCTGCCCCGAGTGCGACGGCGAGCTCTCCGAGCCGCGCCAGTTCAACCTGATGTTCGAGACCCACGTCGGGCCGGTGGCGGGCGAGGGCTCGGAGGTCTACCTGCGGCCGGAGACCGCGCAGGGGATCTTCATCAACTTCAAGAACGTGCTCGGCTTCGCCCGCAAGAAGCCGCCCTTCGGGATCGCCCAGATCGGCAAGTCGTTCCGCAACGAGATCACCCCCGGCAACTTCATCTTCCGCACCCGCGAGTTCGAGCAGATGGAGATGGAGTTCTTCGTGCCGCCGGCCGAGGCGGAGAAATGGCACCGCGAGTGGATCGAGCTGCGCGAGCGCTGGTATACCGAGCTGGGGATCCGGCCGGCGCTGCTGCGGGTGCGCCCGCACGGGTCCGACGAGCTCTCCCACTACTCCTCGGCGACCAGCGACGTCGAGTACCTCTTCCCGATCGGCTGGTCGGAGCTGGAGGGGGTCGCCAACCGCGGCGACTTCGACCTCACCCAGCACGCCGAGTTCAGCGGCGAGAAGCTCGAGTACTTCGACCAGCAGAGCAAAGAGCGCTACGTCCCGCACGTGATCGAGCCCGCCGCCGGCGCCGACCGCGCCGCGCTCGCCTTCCTGGTCGACGCCTACGACGTCGAGGAGGTCGAGGGCCGCCAGCGCACGGTGCTGCGCCTGCACCCGCGCCTGGCGCCGGTCAAGGCGGCGGTCCTGCCGCTGGTCTCCAAGGAGGGGATGCCGGAGAAGGCGCGGGCGCTCTTCGAGCAGCTGCGCCGCCGCCTCCCCGCCGAGTTCGACGAGGGCGGCTCGATCGGCAAGCGCTACCGCCGCCAGGACGAGATCGGCACCCCCTGGGGAATAACCGTCGACCACCAGACGATGGAAGACGACACCGTCACCCTGCGCGACCGCGACTCGCTCGAGCAGACCCGAGTCCCGATCGAGGGCCTCGCCGACGACCTCGCCAACCGCCTAGCCGAGCCCTGGCAGAGCCCGAAGCTGGGCTGAGCCTCAGTCGAGCTGCAGGGCGAAGCGGAGGGCATCGTCGAGCCGGACGACGTCCTCGAAGGCAAGTGCGCCACGGCGCTCCCCGAGCAGCTCCTTGCCGATCGTGAAGAGGTTGTCGCAGTTGGCGACGCAAGGGTGGTCGAGGCCGTGCTCGGAGTCGAGCGGTACCTCGCTCGGTATGCGGCGCACGGTCGAGGTGACCATCGCCACCATGACCGATGAGAGCACCGGGATCGCCACCTGGCGAGTGACGATCAGGACGGGCCTGAATCCGAGACCCGGAAGATCGGCATCGAAGACGTCGCCGCGGTTGATCAGGCTCAACGCGATTCGGACTCCTCGCGGCCAACCGCGTCGGCGAGGAGCGCCGCGCCGACCCGCCCGGCATCTGCGCTGTCGGGCTGGCGGCCATATGCCTCGCGGTATTCGCGGGCGATCCTGCGCTCGCGCAACTCCGCCAGCAGACCGGCCAGAGCCCGGCGCACGCCATCCGCCCGGCTCTCAAACTCACCATGCTCGACCGCCTCGTCGAGCTGCCCCAGCTGACCATCTGGGATGCGGACCGCAATTTGTGTTGTCATGCAAGAACCATACCAGAGGGTGAACACAACCCCTCGATCGGGCGCGGGCGCCTCAAGGCCACCAAGACGGCCACGAATTGGACCTCCGCCGCCTCGAGGGCTGCGAGAAGGCCCTCGACATCGAGCGGCGAGATCTCGGTCAAGGCCGCTCCGCGCGGCGGGCAGCCAACCTGGTCATCTCCTTGCTGAGGGCGGCTGCCTGTTCGACTCGCTGCCCCGGCGTCAGCAGGCGATAGTCACGCTGCAGCGCCTCCCGGCGGGCGCGCTCCAGATACTCGGCGTCTACGGCCTTGCGTTTCTCGCTCGGCATGGGTCGAGGATAGCCCGACGGTTCCGCGGAACCGCCTTGGGCGGGCAGCTCATTTGCAAATCACTCAGTACATTGAGTAAAATCACTCAGTACCGTGAGTGATTCGCAGACATACAAGAGGCCGATCCTCGGCGTGCTTGCCGACCGGCTGGCGGAGGATGCCGCGCGGATCCAGGTGGTGAGCGGGCCGCGGCAGGTCGGCAAGACGACCGTCGTGCGACAGGCCTTGCGAATCCTGGACCAGCCGAGCCACTACGCCAGCGCCGACGATCCGGCCCTGCGGGACGCAGCCTGGCTCGAGGCGCAGTGGGAAGAGGGGCGGCGGCTGGCAAGGGACCGGCGCGGCGGCGCGATCCTCGCCGTCGACGAGATCCAGAAGGTCACCGGCTGGGCCGAGACGGTCAAGCGCCTCTGGGATGAGGACCGCCGCGCCGAGCTTCCCCTTCGGGTCGTCCTGCTCGGCTCGGCCGCCCTGCTCGTCCAGCGCGGCCTCAGCGAGAGCCTGACCGGGCGCTTCGAGCTGATCCGGGCGCCGCACTGGTCCTTTCGTGAAATGCGCGACGCCTTCGGGCTGACGCTCGACGAGTTCATCTACTTCGGTGGTTATCCGGGGGCCGCGGACTTGATCGAAGACGAGCAGCGCTGGGCGTCCTACGTGCTCGACTCGATCGTCGAGACGACGATCTCCCGCGATCTGCTCCTGCTCACGAGGGTGGACAAGCCCGCTCTATTGCGAAGCCTCTTCCGTCTCGTCTGCGACTACTCCGCGCAGATCGTCTCCTACCAGAAGCTGACCGGCCAGCTCCAGGACGCAGGAAACACCACGACCCTCGCCCACTATCTCGACCTCCTCGCAGCAGCCGGACTCGCCATCGGGCTCGAGAAGTTCGCTTCCGGGAAGGTGCGGCAGCGAAGATCGACGCCGAAGCTGATCGCGCTCGACACGGCGCTCGTCTCGGCTACGTCGGGCAGGACGTATGCCGAGGCCCGCGCCGACCGCGAGCAATGGGGACGCCTGGCAGAGACCGCCGTTGGCGCCCATCTCGTCGCGACTCGCGATCCCCGGGCGGAGATCCTCTACTGGCGCAACCGGGGCAAGGAGGTCGATTTCGTCATCGAACGCGGCAAGCAGCTGACCGCGATCGAGGTGAAGAGCGGACGACGCGGTGACGGGCTTCTGGGCATGGCAGCCTTCGAGGAGTCGTTCGGCCCCGCGCGCAAGCTCCTGGTCGGCGGCGACGGGACTCCACTGGAGGCGTTTCTGGCCGACGAAAAGCCGGCTGAACCCCAGGCGGAGGCCTAACTCTTATACCGACATGCGACGTCGGTGACATTGGATGTCGGTTATGTGGGATGTCGGTAAACTCTCGGGCATGTTCGTCAACCGCCGTGAAGAGCTGGAGGCGTTGAACGCCTGGTGGGACCGGACGGGCGCTGCGCTGGGGCTGGTCTGGGGACGCCGCCGGGTCGGCAAGACCTCGCTGCTGGAGGAGTTTGCCCGCGGCAAGCGCGCGATCTTCCACACCGGCGCCGGGCGGCCGGCCGGCGACGAGCTGCGGATGCTCAGCGAGAGCGCTGGGCAGGTGGCCAAGTTCGGGGCGCGCGACCTCGGCGAACGGCCTTTCGCCGATTGGGACGACGCCCTCGACGCGCTCGCGGCGGCGGCCACCCGCGAGCGGCTGCTGCTCGTGATCGACGAGTTCCCCGACCTGGCCGCCGGCAGCCCCGAGCTGCCGGGCGTGCTGCGCGCCTTCTGGGATCGCGCTCAGGGCAAGACCAAGCTGCGCATCCTCGTCTGCGGCTCCGCCGTGCGCACAATGGAAACCCTGCAGGAGGAGCGGGCGCCCCTCTACGGGCGCTTCGACCTCAGCCTGCTCCTGCATCCGTTCCGGCCGCACGAGGCGAGCGCGATGCTGAAGGGCCTCGATCCCGCCGACAAAGCGCTTGTCTGGGGCCTCGTCGGCGGCGTGCCGCTCTACCTGAACTGGTGGGACAGCGAGCGCAGCGTGAAACAGAACCTGCTGCGGCTGGCCTGCACCCCAGGTGGCCGGCTGCTCGACGAGGGCAGGCTGGTGCTCGCGACCGAGGGCGACCTCGGCGGCCTCGGCGGACTGGCCCTGCGGGCGATCGCCTCCGGCAGGACCCGGCACAACGAGATCGAGCAGGCGATCGGGTCGGATCCCAGCCGCGTGCTCGAGCGCCTGGTCGAGCTGCGCCTGGTCGAGCGGCTCGTCCCGGTCACCGAGAACCCGGCCCGAACGCGTCGTCGCATCTACCGCATCGCGGACAATTTCCTCGCCTTCTGGCTCGGGGTCCTCGATCGCCATCGATCCGCGATCAGCAGGGGCCTGGGTGGACAGATTCTCTCGGTCCTGACCGAGCAGCTGGACGACCACATGGGCGACCGCTGGGAGGCGGCCTTCCGGCAGCACCTGCTGCGCTTGGCGGCGAGCGGTGAGCTCGGCGAGCGGATCGTCGACATCGGCCGCTGGTGGCAGGACACCCCGCCGGTCGAGATCGACGCGGTGGCGCTTGCCGGACGCAAGCGGGAGGCCGTGCTTCTCGGCGAGGCGAAGTGGGCACGCAGGGCGGATGGGGCGGCGCTCAGAGCTGGGCTAGAAGCCAAGGCGACGGCGTTGCCGGCGCTGGCCGACGATGTCTCCTGCGCGATCGCGGCTCGCGACCAGGTCAAGGGTGGCGACGGCGTGCTGCCGATCACCGCCGCCGACATCTTCGACTGAGCGCGTCGAGCGGGCTAGCCGACTTTGACCAGGTCGACTACGAAGACCAGGGTTTCGTTGGGCGGGATCGCCGGGGGGGAGCCGGAACCGATTTCGCTTCGGCGCCGCTGCCGGCCTCGAGGTCTTTGGTCTCGAGCTGCTGCGGCGGGGCGCCCTCCGGAACCTCGACCGCCGGCTTGCTCTTCTCGCCGCTTGCCTCGGTCGATTCGGCGGCGTTCGTCTCGGTCGCGCCGGTGGTCTCGGTGGTCGAGTCGTCGTCGCCGCAGCCGGTGAACGCCAGGGCGGTGCAGAGAGCGATGACGATCAACGGAATCCTCACGTCGCGCAATGCTAGGGAACCGGCGGGCGAAGCGCGGCCCAGGGCGCCGACGGGATGGGCCGACGGCGACTCAACGAGATCTCAGCAAAATCTCGCGCCCAACCGAATAGCGTCCCGCCGATGGACAGCCCCGTCCTCACCTCGGTGGTCCTGCCCGCGGCGATCGCGGTGATCATGTGGAGCCTCGGCCTGACCCTGACCAGGGAGGACTTCCGCCGCGTGGTGGTCGCCCCGCGCGGGGTCGCGATCGGGATGCTCAACCTGGCCCTGATCTCGCCGCTGCTGGCGCTGGCGATGGCCGAGCTGTTCGCGCTGCCCCCCGAGCTGGCGGTCGGCCTGGTCCTGCTCGGCGCCTCGCCCGGGGGAATGATGGCCAACATGCTGACCCACCTGGCGCGCGGCGACACGGCGCTCTCGGTGACGATGACGGCGATCAGCAGCGTCGGCGCGATGGTCACCGTGCCGCTCTTCATCGAGCTCTCCGCCAACCACTTCGGCGCCAGCGAGATCGGCGACGTCAGCATGCTCGGCATCGTCGCCCGCGTCTTCGCGATCACGGTCGTCCCGGTGACGATCGGGATGGAGATGCGACGCCGCAACCCGGAGCGGATCGAGGCGATCCACCCGCGGGTGCAGCGCATCGCCCTCGGCATCTTCGCGATCGTCGTCCTCGGCGCGATCGGCAGCGAGTACGACACCGTAGCCGAGAACCTCGCCGAGGTCGCCGGCGCCGCGCTGGCGCTCAACGTGGCGGCGATGAGCCTCAGCTTCACGATCTCCAAGCTGGCCCGGCTCGGCGACCGGCAGGCGACGGCGATCGCGCTCGAGCTCGGCATCCACAACTCGGCGCTGGCGATCGCCGTCGGTGCGACCCTGGCCCACGACGTGGCGATCCCGGCCGCCGTCTACGCCACCTTCATGCTCTTCACCGGCGGCGCCTTCGCCTACACGATGGGCCGGCGCAACGCAGCAAAACTGGCTGTTCAGCCAGCATCGCGGTAAGCTCCCTGACGAAAGCCGCACCGAGGCATCCGGCCAACGCGCGGGAGCACCCAGCCGAAGGAGAACGATGAGCGTCGCAGCCCAGAGCCTGATCGACAACGTCACCTACGAGGACCTCTACAAGCGCTGGGAGCAGGGCAACTGGAGCGCCTACGACATCGACTTCTCCAAGGACCGCGAGGGCTGGGCCGGCCTGAGCGACCTGCAGCGCCGCTCGGCGATGTGGATCTACTCGATGTTCTACTACGGCGAGGATCGGGTCGCCGACACCCTCGCCCCCTACATCACCGCCGCGCCGACCGAGGAGCAGTCCTACTTCCTCGCCACCCAGCAGGTCGACGAGGTCCGTCACTCGATCTTCTTCCACCGCTTCTTCAAGGACGTGATCGGGGTCGGCGGCGACTCGATCCAGCAGACCCTCACCTCCACCCTGCCGCAGCTCAACTGGGGCTACCGCGGGATCTTCGACCGGCTCGACAAGATGGCCGAGGAGCTGCGCAAGGACCGCTCGCTACCCAAGTACGCGCAGGCGATCACCCTCTACCACCTGATCGTCGAGGGCAGCCTGGCCCAGCCGGGCCAGCACTTCATCGAGGACTTCTTCGCCTCCGAAGAGTCGATGCCGGGCTTCAGCGCCGGGATGAGCAACGTCTCCAAGGACGAGCAGCGCCATATCGGCTTCGGGGTCAAGGTGCTCTCCGAGCTGCTCGGCGAGGGCAACCCGGGCTGGGAGGAGAACCGGGCGGCGGTGGTCGAGCTGCTGCGCGAAACGCTGCCCTACGGGCCGGCCGTGTTCTACCCGCCCAACATGGACCGCTCCTACACCGAGTGCTACGGCTTCAGCCTCGAGGACATCTTCGCCTTCGGCCTCAAACTGATCCGCCAGCGCTGGCGCACGATCGGCTACCCGACCGAGGAGATGCCGCCCGGCGTCTTCCCCTTCGACCCCGAGGCCTCGGCGGAGGAAGTCGCCAAGCGCCAGGTGACGCTGATGGAGGCCGGCGTGCTCGGCCCGCCGAACGAGCGCGTCCCCGATGCCTCGGTGGAGACGCAGCGGCTCTACTTCGACGTGCTCAAGCGGGTCGCCGACCCGGCGGCCGCGAACGGCTCGCCGCTGGTCTACCAGTACCGCTTCAGCGACGCCGACCCCTGGCACCTGACGCTCGACAACGGCTCGACCCGGGCAGAGCCGGGCGAGGCGCCCGACCCGACGCTGACCGTCGAGGCGAGCTGGGCCGACTTCGTCGCGATGGGCAAGCCGGAAGCCAACCCGCTGAAGATGATCCTGCAGCGCCGCATCCGCCCGCGCGGCCCGATCCGCGAGATCGCGCGGCTGCGCAAGGTGTTTCGTTAAGAGGGCCGGGTGCCCCTCCCCCGGAGGCCGTCGCGCAGCCGGAGGGTTGGGGGCCACTCCCCCTGAGGCCGTCGCGCAGCTGAAACGCAGGCCCGGGTTCAAACGTGGTTCCAGGAGCCTCATGGGGAGTGGCCCCCAACCCTCCTAGAACCTCAGCTGATTGGAGGACGTTTGTCCGCCCATGGCCGCTCGGCCTCGAGCTGGGCGGCGAGGGAGAGCAGGGTCGCCTCGTCGCCCGGGCGGCCGACGAGCTGGACCGAGAGCGGCATCCCGTCGGCGGCGAAGCCGGCGGGCAGCGCCATCGCCGGGTTGCCGAGGTGGTTCCACGGCACGCAGAAGGGGTAGAAGCGGCTCATCCCGAGCACGGTCTGGAGCGCGCCGCGGCCCTCCCAGCGGCGCACCGGCAGCGCCGTGCCGCCCATCACCGGGGTGATCAGCACGTCGTGGGCGTCGAAGATCGCGTTGACCCGGGCCGCATCGGCGCGCTCGGCCCGGCGCGCCCGCTCGAACAGCGCGTCCGGGATCAGCCGCCCGAGCCGGGCGAAGCCGCGGGTGCGGCGTTCGAGCCGGTCGGGATGCGGCACGCGGGCGAAGTCGTCGGCCGCCCCGCGCAGGTAGCGGGGTGTGATGTTGTTGCCGATCCCGCCCCAGTCCGGATCGCGCTGGTCGACCTGGTGGCCGAGGCCGCCGAGCAGCTCGGCGGTCGCGGCGACGGCGCCCCTGGCGACCTCGTCGACCGTGGGCGGCGCCGCGGCCCGCGGCGCCGCGGTCGACCAGGCGATGCGCAGCCGGCCGGGCGGCGCCGCCGCCGCCTCGACGAAGGGCCGCTCCGGCGGCGGCGGCGCGCCGGGCTCGGCCGAGCCGCCGCTGACGACATCGAGCCAGAGCGCCGTGTCGGCGACGGTGCGGCTGACGCAGTTGTAGGCGGAGAGGCCGTTCCAGTGCTCGAGGTCGGGCGCCAGCGAGACCCGGCCGCGCTGCGGCTTGAGCCCGACCAGGCCGCAGCAGGCGGCGGGGATGCGGATCGAGCCGGCGCCGTCGGTGGCGAGGGCGATCGGCACCAGCCCGGCCGCCACCGCGGCGGCGCTGCCGCCGCTGGACCCGCCCGGGGTGCGCTGCGGGTCCCAGGGGTTGCGGGTCACGCCCCAGGTCGCCGACTCGGTGAAGCCGCAGATCGCCAGCTCGGGCAGCAGCGTCTTGCCGATCACGATCGCCCCGGCCTCGCGCAGGCGGCGGACGATCTCGGCGTCGGCGGCGGCCGGCTCGCTGAAGCCGTCGGTGCCGTAGGTGGTGACGTCGCCGCCGACGTCGACGCAGTCCTTGACCGCGACCGGCACGCCGAGCAGCGGCCGCTCCTCCCCCGCCCCCAGCCGCGCCTCGGCCTGCTCGGCCTCGAGCAGGGCGCGCTCGGCGAAGAGGACGCGGAAGCAGTTGAGCCGCGGATCGATCCGCGCGATCCGCTCCAGGCTGAGGCTCACCAACTCGCTCGGCGAGACCTCCCCCGCCCGCACCATCTCGGCCTGCCTCGCCGCGCCGGCGAAGGCGATCTCCTCACTCACCCGGCTCACTCGCCCGCGAGCAGGACCGGGGCCGAGGCGGCGCCGGCGGCGAGCGCGCCGCCTATTTCGCGGCCGGGCTCCGAGAGCGCCTGCAGGGCGAAGCCGTCGCCGAGCGCGAAGAGGTAGGCGACGATCGACTCGGCGTCGTAGCGCAGGCTGAGCACTCCCTCCCGCTCCTTCGCTTTGAGGATCTCGGCGACGTGCGAGCGGGTGCGCTCGAACAGCTGGCCGACCTCGCGCTGGATGTCGGGGGTGCGGCGGCCGGCGCTGAAGAGCTCGTAGAGCAGCAGGAAGAAGGCCGGTTCGTTCTCGATCAGGTCGGTGAGGTTGGCGACGAGGACGTCGATCACGTCGTCGACCGTCTCCGCCTTGCCCAGCGGCTCGTCGAGCCTGGCGACGCGGATCTCCGCGTCGCGGCGGACGACCTCGACCAGCAGCCGCTCCTTGGTGCCGAAGTAGTAGTGCAGCAGGCCGCGGCTGACCCCCGCCTCGCCGGCGACGTGCTCGAAGGTCGAGCCGGCGGCGCCGCGCGTGGCGACGCTGTCGCGCATCGCATCGATGATGCGCTGCGCCTTTTCGCCGCTCAGCTCGCGCTCTTTGGTTGCAGTCTCCATCAAGAGATCAGTCTAGTGCCGGCTGACGAGACCCAGGCGCCGGCAGGCAAGGACGCAGGGAGCGTGGCGTGCTCCGCACGCGAGCGAC
>JBBDTK010000153.1:0-14112 GCA_040904405.1 Solirubrobacterales bacterium
GCCGGGCCGGCCGGGCTCGCCTGCGCGAACAAGCTGATGCAGCTGCTCGCCGACGAGCCGGAGCTGACCGAGAAGCTGGGCGAAGTGCCGGTCGCGGTGATCGAGAAGGGCAAGGTCCCGGGCGCGCACCTGCTCTCGGGGGCGAACGTCGACCCCTCGGCGATGACCCGGCTCTTCCCGGAGATGGACCCGGGCGATTGGCCGCCCGTCTACCAGGAGGTGACCAAGGACGCCACCTACTTCCTCACCTCGAAGGCGGCGATCCCGCTGAAGCCGCCGCCGCCCAACTTCCGCAAAGAGGGCACCTACACGCTCTCCGTCTCCAAACTCGGCCGCTTCCTCGCCGAGAAAGCCGAGGAGGCCGGCGTCTACATCCTCTCCGAGACCGCCGCGACCAAGCTGCTGGTCTCCGACCGGATCGTCAGAGGCGTGCGCTCGGGCGACCGCGGCCGCGGCAAGGAGGGCGAGGAGCTGGGCAACTTCGAGCCCGGCTCGGACGTGATCGCCAAGGCCACGGTGCTGGCCGAGGGCACGATCGGCCACCTCACCTACTCCGCCTACGACTACTTCGGCATGTGCGAGGGCAGCGACCCGCAGGCCTGGGAGCTCGGGGTGAAGGAGATCTGGGAGGTGCCGAAGCCGCTCGACCGGGTGATCCACACGCTCGGCTGGCCGCTGCGCTGGGGCGGCAAATACAAGGAGGCGGGCGGCAGCTTCATCTACCCGATGGGCGAGGACAAGGTCTGCTTCGGCCTCGTCGTCGGGCTCGACTACACCGACGCCACGTTCTCCGTCCACGACGAGCTGCAGCGGTTCAAGCAGCACCCCTTCATCGCCAAGATCATCGAGGGCGGCAAGCGGGTCGGCTGGGGGGCGAAGACGATCCCCTCGGGCGGCTACTGGT
The DNA here is from genome assembly GCA_040904405.1 of Solirubrobacterales bacterium. Lineage (GTDB taxonomy): Bacteria > Actinomycetota > Thermoleophilia > Solirubrobacterales > 70-9 > VRUE01. Next base: position 905 of record JBBDTK010000153.1, read on the forward strand.
CGCTGCCGAAGCGCTTCTCGGTGCCCGGCATGCTGGTCGCCGGCGACGCCGCCGGGATGGTCAACATCGCCGAACTCGCCGGCGTCCACTACGCGATGCACGCCGGCATGTACGCGGCCGAGGCGATCGTCGAGTCGCTGAAGAAGGACATCGACTCGGTCAACTTCGAGTCCTACGACGCGAAGATTCGCGACTCGGTGATCGAGAAGGACCTCTACAAGTCGCGCAACATGAAGCAGCCGCTGACCAAGGGGCTGATCCGCGGCGGCATCGTCGCCAACATGCTCGTGGCGAGCAAAGGCAACTTCCCGCCCGGCCACATGAAGGTCGAGGACAACGCCGAGCCGGCGATGCACCTCGGCAGGGCCGAGGAGAGGTACCCCAAGCCCGACAACGAGCTGACCTTCAACAAGCTCGACTCGGTCTTCCTATCCGGCAACGCGACCCGCGACGACGCCCCCAACCACGTCAAGATCCAGACCCGGGTGCCGCGCGAGATCGCCCAGACCTGGGTCTCGATGTGCCCGGCCCAGGTCTACGAAATCCCCGACGAGCAGCTCGAGAACGGGGCGGCCGAGGTCGACGTCCACGTCACCGCCTCGAACTGCGTCCAGTGCGGCGCGATCACCGCCAAGGGCGGCCGCCTCACCCTCCCCGAGGGCGGCGACGGCCCTCTGTATCAGGAGACTTAGCCAAGCAGCCTCAGAATTGACACAAAGTGCGCGCCACGCGTGCGCTGGCTCGGTCTATGGTCGGGCCGATGGATGCTGCCGGCCCTTTGAGTCAGTTCGCGGTGATTGTTGGCCTGCTCGCGGGCTCGATTGCCGTCAGCGGGTTTCTAGGACACGCAGGCCCTGCGCTTGCCGGACGGCGCGAGGACGAACTGCGGCGGGCGACCGTGGTCGGTGGTTTGTGGGGCCTCGCAATCGCGACTACTGTAATCGTTCTGTCTGTAGTCGTCTGGTAGGGTGATCCGCATGACCGAAGCAAAGGCGTTGATTCTCACCTCGATCGGTCTGATGGTGCCGACGATTGCGATTGGCTTCGTGCTGGGGGCCCTGGAGGCCAATGGGATCGCCTGGGGCTTCCTCCTCGTTGGATCGGCAGCGCTGGGCGGCTACGTCCTCTCGCTGGTCGTGATGCACTACGCCCGGCCCCGGCATCGACCGCGCTGAGTGCCGCGGGAAGGTCTGACGCAGCTTCCAAGAGGCCGCGGCCTGCCCACCTCAACACGTCGCTGGAGCGTGACCTCGTGGGAGGCGCAGGTTGGCCGCGAGCCAGGTAGCGACTTGGTCAACGGCTTCTACGCCCGCTTCGAAGGAGCCGCTGTCGGCCTGGGCGGCGACCGCGACCGCGACACCCGCGTTGCCGTCGCGCACGGTGCCCGACTGGCGAACGAGGTAGGGGCCGGTGCTTGAGCTGTCGGGGCCCCACCCTCCCTTGAAGGCGACCTTCCATTGGGGGTCGAAGCCGGCCGCGCCGAGCCCCCAACTTTGTTCCGGAATGACGCCTTCCATCAGCTCCAGTACCTGGCCGGTGCGCTCGTCGTCGAGCAGGCAGTCCCGCGCCAAGGCCCGGAAGAACCGCGCCGCGGCGCTCAGCGACCACTCGGTTTGGCCGTAGGTTGAGATCGCGCCTGACGGGGGCGGTGCGATCGAGACTGTCGTTGCCAGGTCGCCGGCGAGGCGCAACGTCGACTCGACGGCTTCGCTCGCCCGGGTCAGGCTGCCGCCGCGCGACCCTTCGATCGCGCTGAAGAGGGCCGCTGCGGCTTCGTTGTCGGAGGCAGTCACCGCCGCGCTCGCCCGCGCTCGCTCCTCCGCATTGAGCCTGCCGCTGCGTTCGCGCATCAGCGTTACTAGGATCGGGACCTTGATCGTGCTCCAGGCGTGACCGGAGCGAAGCGCCCCCAAGTTGCGCGGAGCCCCGCCTGAGAGAGGCGCGAGCGAGAGCCCGATCCGGGCCGGCAGCGAGTCTTCCAGCTGCACCCAGGCATTGCGAGCGCCTGGGTCGAGCAGCGGCTTCGCCGGAGCGGTTCCCGCCGCATCTCTCGCGCGGGTTGCGCCCGAGACCGCTGACGCCGGGCCGCCTTCGTCGGAGTGCGGGAGGGGGTCGATGCCGAGCAGAGTCAGCGCAGCGAGCAGCGAGCCGCCGAGCGCCGCGACAGCGGCGGCGCCTGCCGAGAGCCGCGCTACTCGCCGCACAGAGCGGCGACCGAGGTGGCGGCCCGGTGGAAAGTCGGCGCCAGCGTGCCGAAGCTCGCCGGGTTGGTAGATCCAAGCACGGCGACACCTGCGCCGCAGGCGTTGACGAAGTAATCGACGCGGCGGTCTACGACCCCGTCGTCACCCTTGACCTGGAAGATCCAGCGGGCTGCCGGAAGGCCGGCAAGCAAAACAGGTTCGAAGGCGAGCTCGCGATAGCTGTCGGACTGGCTGGTTTCGGCACGAACCGCTTCGGCGCTCTGCAGGGCGGGTACGCTCGGTTCAGGCGATTGCGCATCCACCGTGATCGAACTGTTCGGTTCACCCGGGTCGCGCCAGACGCTCTCCAAATAGGCACCTGGGGGGGTGCCGCTCGGTTCGTCGCTCATCTCTTGTCGCCACCCGGAGGGAATCTCGATCGAGTAGAAGGATTGTGAGTAGATGGTCACACCGGCACTCGAGCCGGTTGCCGCGCCCGTGACGCCCCGAGCCGTGTCTCCGTCGGCCGCGGCATCGCTCTGACCGCCACCCCGCAGCGTTTCCCGTTGCTTCGCTTTGGTGGTGACGATTGGCGAATCGCTGCGGTTCCCCGAGTAGACCAGCGCAGCGCCGATCAGGCCGGCGGCGAGCACGACGGAAGCGCCGATTGCCGCCGCCTTGGTTGGAGAGCTGTCACGCAGCTTGCGCGTGGCGGGCGCGGGGGCAGCCGTCGTCATTTGCGTAGTCGGCCGCTCGTTGTCGTTGTGGTGAAGAGGTGGGGCCGAGCGCATCGTGCGCGTAGGCGCTGCCGCCGTGTGTCCGCTGACTCCGGTGGCAGCGGCTCCGGTGGCGACACTTCTGTCGAAAATGGGGTCGGCTCCCCCGCCGCCGGCGGCCATCGCGGCACGGGCAAGGTCGCTGGCTGATTGGAAGCGCCCTGCGGGGTCTTTCGCGGTCGCCCGCTGGAGCACATCGGCAAGCAGCGTGGGCGCCTCCAGCGCCGGTAGCGGTTCGTTCGCGTGCGCCCACATCTTCTGCATGTCAGTCCCCGGAAAGGGCACCGCACCGGCGATCATCTCGTACAGCACGCAGCCCAATGCGTACACGTCGGTTCGGGCATCGACGCGGCCCTCGGGCATCATCTGCTCAGGTGCGACGTAGTCGAGCGTGCCGATCCACTGACCGGTCCCCGTCAGCTGCGTTCCCCCCGACTGCAGACCCTTGGTGAGGCCGAAATCGGTGAGGAACGCGGCGCGCCCGCCACGCCGCTCAGCAAGCAAGATGTTGGCCGGCTTGACGTCTCGATGGACCAGCCCGGCTGCGTGAGCGGAGTCAAGCGCCGAAGCCACGTCAGCGACGATCGCTGCGGCCTCCGCTGCCCTCAGGGCCCCATGCTCGGCAAGCACGGCGCGCAGATCGGTTCCGTCTACGAAGCGCATTGCGATGAACAGGCGCCCGTTCTCAGAGCCGGCTGAGAAAACCGGCACAGCATGGGGGTCGTCGATTGCGGCTGCGCTTCGCGCCTCGCTCTCGAAGCGACGCTGGAACTCGGAGTCGCCGGCCAGATGGGGTGCAATCACCTTCAGCGCGACGTGACGGTCGAGCCCCTCGTCGTGCGCGAGGTAAACAGTGCCCATGCCGCCCGTGCCGAGCTCGCGGACGATCGTGAAGTTGCCGAGGCGGTCGCTGGGGTTCAAGGAGAGACGAACCTGGGATAGGAGTCGGAATAACCCAGCGAACGTGCGCGCTGCGTCCGCTCTGCCGCTTCGCTCGAGCTTGCGAAGGAGCCCGAAAAGACAATCCAGTAGCCCGGTTTCAGCGAGCTGAAGTTGCTGCTGTAGAGGACGCCGGCGTCGAGACCGCGTTCGGAGGCCTCGCGCTGGCGGTCCTGTGCGCGCCACTCACTCGAGAACGCTCCAAGCATCGCCGAGTAGCCGTTGCCCCCGGGCCAATCGCCCAGGTCCGTCCCGGCGCTTGAGCCCGAGTTCGACGAGAAGCCCGGCGTCAGGTAGACGACGGCGCTCTTGCCATCGCTGCAGCGCACCGTTTCGACCCCCGCGCAGGTCATGTCGTACTCATCGCCGGTCACCGGGCTGCGTGCGGTGAAGGCTCTGCCATGGCTCGCGCGATACGCCCGCGCGACTTCGCGCGCGAACTGACACGACGTGTAGGGGACACTGGGGTTCGGGCTTCTTTCCTCGACGTACACGCCCGCGGTGCATTCGGCTCGATTCGCCGGCAGGATCGGGTCCGAGGAGCCCTGTCCTTTGCTTCGACGCCCGTCGCCCTTCCGGACCGGTTCGGTGACCGTGGTGTCTGCGCCACCCGAGCCGCTGCCAGCGACCACGACCGCCGCGGCGAGCAGCCCGGCCGCGATCAGCGCCGCGCCGCCGACGATCGCCCAGGTGCGCGCTCCGCCGGCACCCGAGCCGCCGTGCGGCGAGGCCATCCGCCGAGTGGCGGGCTCCGGACGCTCGGGTCGGGTTCGCCTGTCGGCGACGGTCTCTCCGAGACCCTCGACGGGCAGCCGGTGTGCCGTCGCCGTCTCGGCCAGGCCGGTCGCCGCGGCCCCGGTCGCGACGCTGTGCTCGGTCGAGTCGACGGCACCGCCGCGCAGCGCCGCCGTGGCCGCTTTGGCGAGGTCGCCGGCGGAGGGGAAGCGCTCATCGGGGTCCTTGGCCGTCGCGCGGGCGAGCACGCCGGCCAGCGCCTCGCCACCCGGCTTACCTGCGACAAGCGTGGGGAAGGGCTCATTGACGTGGCCCCACATCTTCTGCATGTCGTCGCCGGCGTAGGGGACCGAGCCGGCGATCGCCTCGTAGAGGACACAGCCGAGCGCGTAGACGTCGGTGCGTGCGTCCACCCGGACCGACTGGATCTGCTCGGGGGCGACATAGTCGATCGTTCCCACCCAATGGCCCGTGCGGGTCAACGGCACGGCGTCCTCGCCGCTCTTGGTCAGGCCGAAATCGCTGAGATAGGCGCTGTGGCTGCCGGCTTCGCCTCGCAGCAGGATGTTGGCCGGCTTGACGTCGCGGTGGACGAAGCCGGCCGTGTGGGCTGCGTCGAGCGCGGCCGCGACGTCGGCGACGATCGCCACCGCCTCCCCCGGCTCCAGTACCCCGCCTTCCGCCAGCAGGGTGCGCAGGTCGGTCCCCTCGATGTAGCGCATCGCCATGTACAGGTCGTCCTCGGCGACGCCGGCCGAGAAGACGGGGACTGCCTTGTCGTGATCGATCGCGGCCGCGCTGCGCGCCTCGGCGATGAACCGCTCGCGAAAGTCGGCGTCGGCGGCGAGGCCAGGGACGATCACCTTGAGCGCAACACGCCGTTCGAGGCGTTCGTCGCGCGCCAAGTACACCACGCCCATCCCGCCCCGCCCGATCTGCTTGAGGATGCGGAAGTCGCCAAGCATGTCACCGGGGTTGAGATTGCCTCGCCCGCCGCTCACGGGTGCCAGACTAGCGGCGCGAGTCTATGCCTGCAATCCTGCCGATCGGTGAGTGAACTCGGTAAGCGGACGACGGGCGAAGAGACCCAGCAGGTGGTGGAGGTGTTCGGCTGGATCGAGCAGGGGCCGCAGCGGCACCCGCTGCCCTCGAACGTAGCCACGCAGATAGGGCGCTCGCCCGAGTGCGACATCGTGCTCGCCGATCCGACGGTGTCGCAGACGCATGCCCAGGTCAGGCTCAGCGACGGCATTCCGGTGCTGCGTGACGATGGTTCACACAACGGCACGTTCGTCGATGCTGTGCGGGTCGGCTCCAGTGGGAAGCCGCTGCGCGACGGCGCAGTCCTTCACCTCGGCGAGTGCGAAGCTCGCTTCGTCGCGGTCGGCACCGAGCAACGCACCCGTCGCCTCTCGAAGATCCGGCGCTTCCCGTTCGACCGCGACCTGACGATTGGTCGCGCTCCTGACAACGACGTCGTGGTGGACGAACCGAACGTCTCGCGGTACCACGCGGTGGTGCGTGTGGGGTCGCCGCCTTCGGTCGAAGACCTCGGTTCGCGCAACGGCACCCGACTGGGCCGGGATCGGGTGCGGGTGTCGACGCTGACCCAGGGCGACGAGATCGGCATCGGCCACTACCGCCTTGCGCTCGATCGTGGCGGCCTGATCGTCGTCGACCAGAGGGTCGGGGTCGGCTTGCAGGGGGTCAACCTGCGAGCCGAGGTGGGTGGGAGGACGATCCTGCAGCCGACCACGCTCACCGTGGCCCGCGGTGAGGTGCTCGCGCTGATCGGCCCGAGCGGCTCGGGCAAGTCGACGTTGCTGCGATTGCTCGCCGGCGTCGCCACGCCGAGTGCGGGCGAGACCACCGTTGACGGCGAGCCGGTGGCGATGCGGATGCCCGAGCTTGGCTACGTGCCGCAGGAGGACACGATCCACGACCGGCTCACCGTGCGCGAGGCGCTCGCCTGCGCCGCGGTGCTGCGGCTTCCGGTCGACACCAGTGAGGAGGAGATCGCCGAGCACGTCGAGTCCGTCACCGCCGAGCTCGACCTCCGCACCCGCGTTGACACGCTGATCGGCTCGCTGTCCGGTGGTCAGCGCAAGCGCGCCGCCTGTGGGGTCGAGCTGATCGGCCGCCCGTCGATCTTCCTGCTCGACGAGCCGACCAGCGGCCTCGATCCGCCACTGGAGCGCCAGATGATGCAGACGATCAGGGACCTTGCCGACGAAGGTCGTGGCGTGGTCGTGACTACGCACGCGACCAGCAGCCTTTCGCTCTGCGACACGCTGGCAATCATGGCCCCCGGCGGCAACCTCGCCTACGTCGGGGCGCCTGAGGAAGCGCTGGAGCGGCATGGCGTCAGCCACTACGACGAACTCTACTCGGTCGCACAGCCGACGGCCGATGTCCGCCTGACGGATGGGCGGGAGCTACCTGAACCACGCCGTGCCGAGCAGCTCCCGCGAACCGAGCGCCCCTCGACCGACCGCTCCTTCGGACGTCAACTTTTCGCTCTCACCGGGCGCTATCTGCGCACGTTCACCCGCGATCGGCGCACGGCACTGGTCCTGCTCGGACAGGTGCCTGTGATCGCCTTACTGATCGCGCTGCTGTTCCCGGCCGCCCTGTTCGCACATCCGGACGCGGAGCCGACGAAATCGACGCAGGCGGTCTTCCTACTGGTCACCGCATCGCTCTGGATCGGACTGATCAGTGCCTGCCGTGAGATCGTCAACGAGCGTTCCGTCGTCCTGCGCGAGTTCGCGGTCGGCTCGCGGATCGGTGCCTATCTCGGCTCGAAGGTGGCGATCCTCTTTTCGCTGGCTGTGCTGCAGACCGCGCTCCTGCTTGCGATCTTCACTGCGCTGCGCCCCCTGCATGAGCCGGTGGGCAGCTATCTCGCGCTCTATGGAGTTTTGCTGGCGACGTCGTGGGCGGCGATCGCCACCGGTCTCGCCGTCTCGACGCTGGCCCGCAGCGTCGACCAGGCGACCAGCTTCGTGCCGATGTTGCTGATTCCGCAACTGCTGTTCGCCGGCGCCTTGGTCACGGTTGAGGCGATGGGGGCGCCGATTCGCATGCTCAGTGCGCTGGTTGTCGCGCGTTGGGCCTTCGCCGGGGCGGGGAACAGCGTCGAGATGAATGAGCGGTTGGCGGCCGACCCGCAGGCCGCCGCCGGTTACGGCGATTCATTCTTCGCCCTGCCGGCACCGCTGGCGAGCGTGGTCGTGCTCGTCTTCGTCGTGGCCGGCTTGTTGCTGGCGCGGGTGTTGTTGACCAGGCGCGCGCGTTAACAGCGAGACGAGGGGCTAGGCCGCGCGGGGGAGGTCTTCCGGGCGATCTGGTTGACCGGTCGACAGCCAGGGGGCTACGTCGAGCGCCTCGGCGCGGCGCGGGGAGGGCGGAGCGATCGTCCACTCCTCGCAGCCGGCGAAGGCTTCGTCGAGCCGCCGCGCCTTGGTGCTGCGGGGCCGGTCCTGGTCGAAGATCTCCTGTGAGCTCATCGCCATGCCTCTCCGTCCTGTAGGGAGCGTTGAGGAAGTCTCCACCCCCGATCAGACGAAAAAACCGCACAGAGCGGAAAAGCGGCAGATTCCTCTACTTCGTGCCGCTGGTCTGAGGCCATGGAGGGACCTTAACCGCCCCCCGGTCGCCGCGTGCGCCGCGCCGCGCCTCCTTCTGCGCGTACATCCGCACGTCGGCCAGCTGCAGCGCCGTCGCCGGGTCGGCCGCCTCGACCGGGATCGAGGCGCCGCCCCACGAGCATCCGACCTCGACCCCGTGGTCGCTCGCCGCCAGCGCCGCGGCCGCTTCGCGGGCGACGTCGTCGAAACGCCGCCCGCGGCAGGTCAGCAGGGCGCAGAACTCGTCGCCGCCGATGCGGTAGGCGGTGCCCTTGCCGGCGAGGGCGTCGCGCAGGCGGCCACCGAGGAGGGTGAGCAGCTCGTCGCCGGCGAGATGGCCGAAGCTGTCGTTGTAGCGCTTGAACCCGTTGAGGTCGAACAGGTACAGAGCGGCGGGCTCCCCCTCGCCCGCCCGCGCGCAGAGCCCTTCCAGGTCGAGCTGCATGCCGCCGCGGTTGCCGAGCCCGGTCAGCGAGTCCGTCCGCACCTGTTCGAGCAGCCTGCGGTTCTCCCGCACGCTCACCGCCAGGCGGACGATCACAGCGGCCATCGTCGCCGCCCATAGGGTGGTGGAGAGGCCGCTCGTGCCGCCCAGGTACTGCATCGCGGCGAGCCCGATCATCATCGCCGCGAACAGCGTCGGCACCATCAGGGCGCGGCGGTCGTCGACGCGCTCGGAGGTCTGGATCGCCGCGGCGCGCGGCAGCCAGAGGACGGCTCCCAGGAACGACGCCGAGACCAGGTAGAGCGGGTCGATCCAGTTGCCCGGCGGGACCACGCCGCCGCTGGACTGGATGCTGTAGGCGATGTCGGCGACGACCATTGCGGCGAGGCCGGCCAGCAGCAGCCCCCAGGTCCTGTCCGGCCGCCAGCCGGACAGCGCGATCACCCCGACGACGATCGCGATCATCGCGATGTCGGCGAGCGGGTAGGCGAGCGAGACGGCGACTTCGACCGCCGTGCCGCGCGTCCGGTCGGCGACGAAGTCGAAGACGAAAGCGGCCCCGAGCGCCGCGGTGCCCAGCGCCGCGATCAGTCCGTCCATCCAGAGCCGCCAGTCGAGCTCGTGGGCGCGGGCGCGGACGAGCATCGCGAGCCCGGCATAGCAGAGCGGGTAGAAGGACAGGTAGAGCGCGTCCGCGAAGGACGGGTATGGCGGGTTGGGGTTGTCGACGATGAACAGCACCCAGTAGCTTTCGCCCGCCGCCCAGCCGAGCACGCCGAGGCCGATCAGCAGCCAGGCCCGGCGCTCGCGCGGCACCGCGTGCGCCCTGAGCAGGCAGGCGACCCCGGCGGCGGCGATGACGATGGCGCCCAGCTGGCCGTCCGCGACCCCGTCGAGGGCGGCGCCGCCGAAGCCGAGCCAGTTGTGGAGGACGACGAACGCGGTTCCGCCGAAGAGGATCGCCGCGAGCGGAATCCGAACCGACCGCGGCTCGATCGTCTCGCCGGACCTCGCGCTTGCGGCTGCCATGGGGTCATATCGGCAGCGCTCGCCCACTTCTCTAGACTTCGGCAGCGATGAAAACCGGAATCCACCCCGAGTACCAGCTCGCCCACGTGCACTGCTCGTGCGGCAACCAGTTCTACACCCGCTCGACCGAGGCGGACCTGCACGTCGAGCTCTGCTCCGAGTGCCACCCGTTCTACACCGGCAAGCAGAAGCTGGTCGACACCGGCGGCCGGGTCGAGCGGTTCCAGCGGCGCGCGGCGAAGCACGCCAAGGCCGGGAAGAAGTAAAGCCGTGAGCCCGGAGATGGGCTCGCAGGGCGCCGAAGCCGGGTCCTCCAACGGGGCGGACCCGCTGCGCATGCCCGGCGGCGGCCTGGTCGCCAAGCGCGACGCGCCGCTCGGCGGCCAGGCGGTGCTGGAGGGGGTGATGATGCGCGGCGTCTCGACCTGGGCGGTCGCGGTGCGCAACCCCGAGGGTCAGGTCGAGCTCAGCTCCGAGCCGCTGCGGCCCTGGGCCAAGCGCCACCGGCTCTGGCGGCTGCCGGTGCTGCGCGGCGTCGTCGCCCTCGGCGAGTCGCTGAAGATCGGCTTCCGCGCCCTGGCGATCTCCGCCAACGCGCAGATGGAGGAGGACGAGGAGGGCGAGAAGGAGGAGATCGGCGGCTGGATCTGGGGGCTGACGATCGCCTTCTCGCTGGCCCTCTCGGTCGGCCTCTTCTTCGTCGTCCCGGTCGGGCTGACCAGCCTGATCAAGGACGAGCTCGGCAGCGCCTACCTCTTCTGGCTGGTCGAGGGCATCCTGCGCACGGCGATCTTCATCGGCTACATCGTCCTGATCAGCCGCCTGCCCGACCTGCGCCGCGTCTTCGAGTACCACGGCGCCGAGCACAAGACGATCTCCTGCTACGAGGCCGAAGACGAGCTGGTCCCGCAGCGGGCGAAGCTCTACTCGCGCCTGCACCCGCGCTGCGGCACCAGCTTCCTGCTGATCGTGATGGTGCTGGCGATCTTCGTCTTCGCCCCGATCGGCCTGCCGGCCTGGTACTGGCTGCTCGCCTCGCGCATCCTCGGCATCCCGCTGATCGCCGGCCTCTCCTACGAGGTGATCAAGTGGGCCGGGAAGAACCGCCGCAAGCGCTGGGTCCGCGGCGTGATGTGGCCGGGCCTGATGCTGCAGAACCTGACCACGCGCGAGCCCGACGAGGAGCAGCTCGCGGTCGCGATCGCCGCGCTCGAGAAGGTGCTGGACGAGGAAAAGTCCGCCGAGCCCGAAGAGTCGCCGATCGAGATCGTCGCCTGAGGGCCTGCGAGGAGCGGGTCCGGTGCATCCTCGGTCGAATTGAGTCGCCCGCCTCCGGCGGGCTCCGAATCGCCTGAGAAGAACCGTGGTGGTGGGGAGGGCCGGGTGCCCCTCCGACGGAGGCCGTTGCGCAGCAGGGCGTCTGCGTGGATTTGAGTTGTCGGACCCTGAGCCTCCGTCGGAGGGGCACCCGGCCCTCCTTCACCACGTCCAAGGCTCTCCGGCTCGTCGCGTCTATGTTTGTCGCATGATCGATGCGCTGGTTGAGCAGATCGAGACTCGGTTCGCCGAGCTGGAGCGGGCGATGTCGGATCCGGAGACGATCTCGGACCGGCAGCGCTATGCCGCGGTCGGGCGCGAGTACCGGGAACTGCAGCCGGCGCGGGAGCTGGCGGGTGAGTGGCGGACGCTGCGCGGCGACCTGGAGGGGGCGCGGGAGCTGCTCGAGGAGGGCGAGGACGAGGAGCTGCGCAAGCTGGCCGAGCAGGCGCCGGGGCGGCTGGCCGAGCTCGAAGAGGAGATCCGGCTGGCGATGGTCGAGCGCGACCCCAACGACGACAAGAACGTGCTGGTTGAGATCCGCGCCGGCACCGGGGGCGATGAGGCAGCGCTGTTCGCCGGCGACCTCTACAAGATGCTGACCCGCTACGCCGAGGAGCGTGGCTTCGCCACCGAGGTGCTGGGCCAGTCGGCAGCCGAGGTCGGCGGCTTCAAGGAGGTGACCTTTGCGATCAAGGGCGACGGCGCCTACTCGATCTTCAAGTACGAGGGGGGGACGCACCGCGTCCAGCGCGTGCCCGAGACCGAGTCGCAGGGCCGCATTCACACCTCGACCGCGACCGTGGCGGTGCTGCCCGAGGCCGAGGAGGTCGAGGTCGAGGTCGACCAGAACGACCTCCAGATCGACGTCTACCGCTCCTCCGGCCCCGGCGGGCAGTCGGTCAACACGACCGACTCGGCGGTGCGGATCACGCACAAACCGAGCGGGATCGTGGTCTCGATGCAGGACGAGAAGTCGCAGCTTCAGAACCGCGAGCGGGCGATGCGGGTGCTGCGGGCGCGGCTGCTGGAGCGCGAGATCGCCGAGCAGCAGGCGAAGGTGGCGGCGGAGCGCAAGGCCCAGGTCGGCAGCGGCGAGCGCTCGGAGAAGGTCCGCACCTACAACTTTCCCCAGGGCCGGGTCACCGACCACCGGATCAAGCACACCTCGCATAACCTCGAGGGGGTGCTGGGCGGCGAGCTGGGCGAGTTCACCGACGCGCTGGGCGCCGAGGAGAAGCGTGAACGGCTGGCGGCCGCTGCTTTGGCGTGAGACCTCTAGGCGTGAGAACCTATCCCGGCAGGGGCACTTCACTTTTCCGAAGACAGTCAGAACCCATTTCGGCAGGGGTTCCACTTAACTTTTTCTGAAGACAGTTGCCGGCTGTCCGCAGATGCTTCAGCAGAAAAAGTACAAGACGTTCCACCCCTACCGGAATGGGTTCTGACGTGGCCAACTCCTCCAATGCGAGTGACGTTCGAGATGCCCTTGGGGCTGCGGTTGACGCCCTTGCGGCGGCGGGGGTGGAGAGCCCGCGGCTGGATGCGGAAGTGCTTCTGGCTGAGGCGACGGGATGGGATAGGGCGCGGCTTGTGGCGGGTCCGGAGCTTGGGGTGCCGGCCGGGGCGGGGCGGCGGTTCGGTGAGATGGTGCGGCGGCGGTTGCGGCGGGAGCCGGTCGCCTACATCGTCGGGCGCAAAGGGTTCCGGCAGATCGAGCTGGCGGTCGATCGGCGGGTGCTGGTGCCGCGGCCGGAGAGCGAGCTGCTTGTGGAGCTGGCGCTGGAGCTGGAGCCGCGGCGGGTGCTCGACGTCGGCACCGGGTCGGGCGCGATCGCGCTGGCGATCGCCGCCGAGTTGACGGATTGCGAGGTGGTCGCGACCGACACCTCGGCGGCCGCGCTCGAAGTGGCCCGGGACAACGCGGCTCGGCTGGGGCTGAGCGGCCGGGTCGACCTCGTCGAAGGGATGCTGCCGCCGGTCCACGGAACCGGGGCGGACCGAGCCGGAGCAGAGGGAACCGGGACGGACCGAGCCGGAGCAGAGGGAACCGGGACGGTCGGGACGGAGCGAGCCGGGGCAGAGGGAGCCGGGACGGTGGGGACGGAGCGAGCCGGGGCAGAGGGAGCCGGGACGGTGGGGACGGAGCGAGCCG
>JBBDTK010000153.1:14212-14675 GCA_040904405.1 Solirubrobacterales bacterium
GGGCGGCCGGGGTGGCCGGCGCGCTGGAGGAGCCACGCTTTGACCTCATCGTCGCCAACCTCCCCTACGTGGCGGAGGCCGAGTGGGGCGACCTGCAGCCCGAGGTGACCGAGTGGGAGCCGCGCGAGGCGCTGCTGGCCGGCGCCGATGGCCTCGACGCGATCCGCGCCCTGCTCGCCGACGAGCGCGTTCGCCGTTTGTCCGGCTCAGTCCGACAAACGGCAAACGCGGCAGAGAGCGCAAACGCGGCAGAGAGCGCAAACGCGGCAGAGAACGCAAACGCGGCGGAGAGCGCAAACGCGACGGGGGTGGAGGCAGCGGCGATCGCGCTGGAGGTGGGGGAGGGACAGGCGGCCGCCGTCGCCGGCCTCGTGCGGGATGCGGGCTTCGGCGAGGTTGAGGCCCGACCCGACCTGGCCGGCATCCCGCGCGTCGTCTGGGGGCGGAAGTGAGCATCGCCTGG
>JBBDTK010000154.1:0-14570 GCA_040904405.1 Solirubrobacterales bacterium
GCGCGGGGGGATCGGCCATCCCGGCGTTTGCCCGCCGCGGCGCCGACGAGATCGCCGCGGCGATCTCGCCCGGCTCGGCGCCGGCGCGCACCGCGGCGACCCGATCGCCGTCGAACAGCAGCCCGTCGACCGGCGTCTGCAGGCGCAGCTCGCCTCCCCTCGCGACCACGCGCCGCGCCATCTCCTCCCACATCTGGCCGGGGCCGAGGCGCGGGTAGCGGAACTCCTCGATCAGCGTCTTCGGACCCCCCTCACGCCGCCCCGGCAGCGCCGCCCGGACCGCCTTCCACAACGAGAGATCGTCGATCCGCTGCGCCGCCCACTCGGCGCGCAGCTCTTCGGTCGAGACACCCCAGACCTTTTCCGTGTAGGTCTTGAAGAAGAGCTCGAAGAGGCGTTTCCCGAAGCGGGCGCTGACCCAGTCCTCGAAGCTCTCCTCGGGCCGGCGCCGGCGCAGCCTGGCCCGCCCGTAGGAGGCGGCGCAGCGGGCCAGCTCGACCGGCCCGACCTTGGCGACCACGTCGGCGCCGCGCAGCGGGTACTGGACGAAGCGCCCGCGCCAGTAGATCCGCGAGAGCCGCGGGCGGACGAGCATCTCCGGACCCAGCACCTCGCTCCACAGCGCCTCGACCTCGCGGCTCTTGGTGAAGAAGCGGTGGCCGCCGAGGTCGAAGCGGTAGCCGTCCTCGACCACGGTTCGGGCGAGGCCGCCGATCGCGCCGGTCGCCTCGAAGACGATCACGGGGACGCCGCGGGCGGCGAGCAGGTAGGCGGCGGTGAGGCCGGCCGGGCCGGCGCCGAGCACGGCGACCGGCGGTCCGTCGGATGTGGAGGGGCGCTGCGCCATTGCGGCGCGAGATGGTATTAGGTAGCCCTAATGAATGCAGCCTCCCCCCCTGAGACCCACTCCGACGGGAGCCGCGAGCCGACTCTGGCGGCGATCGTCCCCGCCTCCGATGGCCCGCCGACGCTCGAGCGCTGTCTCGCCGCGCTGGCGGCCGGCGAGCGCCGCCCGGACGAGCTGATCGCGCAGCGCGAGCCCGGCGGCGCCGGCCCGGCGGCGGCCCGCAACGCCGGCGCCGCGCGCAGCGAGGCGAGCGTCCTGGTCTTCGTCGACTCCGACGTCGAGGTCCACGCCGACGCCCTCGCCCGGATCGAGGCGCGCTTCGCCGCCGATCCAGGCCTGGCCGCGGTCTTCGGCGCCTACGACGACGAGCCGGCCGCGCCGGGCCTCGCTTCGCGCTTCCGCAATCTCCTCCACCACCACGTCCACGTCACCTCGCCGGGTGAGGCGGATACCTTCTGGGCCGGGCTGGGGGCGGTCCGGCGGGACGAGTTCGAGGCCCTCGGCGGCTTCGACGCCGAGCGCTTCCGTCAACCGTCGGTCGAGGACATCGAGCTGGGGATGCGGCTGCGCGAGCGCGGCGCCCGGATCGTCCTCGACCCGGCGATCCGCGGTCGCCACCTGAAGTCCTGGACAGCGTGGACGATGGTCCGCACCGACTTCGCCCGTCGCGGTGTGCCGTGGGCGCGGCTGCTGCTCGCCGGGGGCCGCGGCCGCGGCGCCCTCAACCTCGGTTGGCGCCACCGCGCTAGTGCGGGGGCTGCGGTCCTGCTCGTCTTCGCCACGCTTGCCCGGCGGCCGCGTACGGCGTTGGCGGCGGCCTCTGGGGTCGCGGCTATCAACCGCGGCTTCTACCTCCTCCTGCTGCGCCGAGGGGGCCTACCGCTGCTCGGCGCGGGCATCGCCCTCCACCTCGTCCACCAGCTGGTTGCCGTCGCCGCCCTGCCCGCGGCCCTCGCCGTCCATGCCTACGACAGGCTCGGGTCGACCTGGCGACTTAGTCGGAATATGTCCGACTTTCGCGCCACCGGTGGTCCCCGGTGAGGGCAATGCCCGCCGCGGCATCGCTGAGGGTCGGGCTTGTCGGCTGCGGGCGGATCGCGGATCGCGGCTACCTGCCCGCCTTTCGCGGCCTTGATCGGATCGTTCTGACTGCGGTGGCCGATCCCGATCCGGCCCGGGTGGCGCGATTGGCCGAGGCGGCGGGGGCGATCCCCGCCTTTCCCTCGGCGAGCGCGATGCTGGAGGCGGGAGGAATCGACGCGCTCGTGGTCGCCACGCCGGTGGCGGCGCACCTCGAGGTCGCCTCGCTCGCCGCGCGGGCCGGGATCGTGAGCCTGGTCGAGAAGCCGCCGGCGCCGGACCTCGCCGGCGCCCTCGCCCTGGCCGAGCTCGATCCGGCCCCGGCGTTCGGCTTCAACCGGCGCTTCCTGCAGGGCCACGAGCTGGCGCCCGCGATCCCCGCCGGCGGCTGGCTCGAGCTCGATCTCGAGCTGCGCTTCCGCCGCGGCGCCTGGGGGGCGCACGCGAGTCGCGACGAGGCGCTGCTCGACGCCGGCATCCACCTGATCGACCTCGCGGCCTTCCTCGCTGGCGCCGCGCCGATCGCCGTGCGGGACGCCGCGGTCGAGCAGGAGCGGGCCAGCTTCGAGCTGGAGCTGGGCAGGGCGCGAGCGCGGATCCGCTGCGCAACCGATCGTCCCTACCTCGAGCGCGTCGAGGTCCGCGACCGGGGCGGCAGGACGGTCGCGACCAGCCGGACGGGGCAGCTGCGGGCGCGGATCGGGCGCCTGCGGGGTGGAGAGGACCCGCTGGTCGCCTCGCTGCGGCGTCAGCTCCGGCACTTCGCCGCCCTCGTGCGGGGCGAGCAGCCTGGTGAGCTCGCCGGTCCCGGCGCCGCCGTTGCCGCGCTGAGCGTGGTCGAGGCAGCGCACCGCTCCGCCGCTCTGGGTGGGGCCGAGGTGACGGTCGGCCTTCCCTCCAGCGGCGAGCCGCCGGCGCTCGGTCGGGTCGGTGAGGCGCGGTGATCGCGGTCCTCCAGTTCGATGCCGCCAGCGCGGCGCTGCTGGATCGGCTCGGCGCCGAGGGCCGCTTGCCCAACCTGGAGGCGCTGCGGGCGCGCGGGGCGCAACTCGAGCTCGAGAGCCCGGCCGAGCATTTCCCGGCCGCGGCCTACCAGGAGCTCTACCGCGGGGTGGAGCTCGGCGAGCACGGGCTCTTCTACCCGTTCCAGTGGTCTGCCGCCGAGCAGCGCGTCCGCCTGGCCGGCAGCTTCGAGGCCCCGGCGCCGATCTGGGAGCGATTGGCCGCGGCCGGCCGCAGGACGCTCGCGATCGATCCCTACGAGTGCCACGAGCCGGCCGCCGCCGACGGCGTGCTCGTCTGCGGCTGGGGGATGCGCGAGCGCGTCGTGCTGGAGCGCTGGTCGCTGCCGCACGGCGCCCACCGGGCGCTGCGTCGCCGCCACGGCAGGCCCCCCAACGTGACCGAGATCTTCGGCGCCCAGCGGGCCGGTGAGCTGGTGCGGCTGCGGGAGCGCTTCCTTGCCGCCCCCCGGCGGGTCGCCGACGCGGCGTTGGGCCTGATGGCCGAGCAGCGCTTCGACGTCGTCTGGCTCACCTTCGCCGCGCCCCACCTCGCCGGCCACCGTCTCTGGGAGCTACCTCCCTATCTCGACGGTCGGGTGAGCAGCGAGCAGCGGCGGATCCTCGCCGGGGCGCTGGACGAGATCTACGAGGAGGTCGATCGGCAGATCGGGCGGGTGGTCGAGGGGCTCCCCAAGGACGCCGACGTGATTGCCTGCACGGTGCTCGGCATGGACGTCAACACCAGCCGCGCCGACATGCTCCCCGGGATGCTGGCGGCGGTGCTGGGCTCGCAGCGCAGCGAGGACAGCGCTGGCGCGGACTCCGACTCGGGGGCGATGTGGAAGCTGCGCGGCGCGGTCTCGGGACGGATGCGCGGCGCGGTGGCGTCGACCCTGCCGGACCGCGTGGCGCTGGAGCTGACGACGCGGATCGAGCTGCGCGGGACTGACTGGGCAACCACGCGCGCCTTCGCGCAGCCCTCCGACCATCAGGGCTACGTGCGCCTCAACCTGCGCGGGCGCGAGCGTCACGGCATCGTCGAGGAGGCTGAGCGCGCCGAGCTGGTCGAGTTGCTTCGCGACGGGCTCAGCGACTTCCGCGACCCCGACGGCCAGCCGGCCGTCGCCGGCGTCGACAACACTTCCGAGCGCTGGCGGGGGAGTGAGACGGCGCGCCTGCCGGACCTGGTGGTGCGCTGGCGACCGACCTCCTCCGTCGCGATCGACGCGCTGCGCTCTCCCCGCTTCGGCACCGTGCGCCGCCAGGGCTACGGCAGCGGCAGGACCGGCAACCACACCGACGGCGACGCCTGGGCGATCCTGGCGCCGGGCGCCTCGCGCCTGCGCGACCCGGGGCGTCCGGCCAGGATCACCGACATCCCGGCGACCGTGGCGGCGCTGACCGGCGCCGATTCGTCAGGGCTCGCCGGGACGCCTCTGCTCGAGCGGTAGGTCGGAGGGGGAGGGGGTCTCTCGCCCGGACAAATGCCGGGCTGATTAGCCCGGCATTTTGAGTATCCGCCCGTTCGAGAGACCCCCTCCCCCTCCTATCCACATCGCGTGGTGGGTTTGTCCGTCGCGCGGCGCTCCGCAAGGGCTCCAGCGGCGGTGGCCAGCTGAGCCGCGCAGACCAGTGCTCCAGATCCCCAGCCGGTAGCGAAGCCGGCGCGTACGAGCTTGAAATAGAAGCTGGGGGGGCCCAAGCCGCGGCTGCGCTCAGCTGCGCGGTACTGGGCGGCGCCCTTTCCGTAGCGGTACTGCTGGCGGAGGAAGGTGCTCGTGGTCAGGTCGGGGCGGTGGGTGACCACGGCCGTGGGGACGAAGAGGGGGGTGGCGCCATGGGCGGCGGCGCGGGCGGACCAGTCGCGGTCCTCGCCGGCTGCGGCGGGGAAGGACTCGTCGAAGCGAAGCGCTTCCAGCAGGCGGTGGGAGCAGGCGAGGTTGCAGGTGGGGGCGAAGCCGGGGGAGGGGCTGTCGGGCTCTGCGGCCCAGCGCTGCAGGTGGTCGGCGATCGCCTGCCAGGCCCGGTCGGCCGCGCTCGCATCGCCACCGACGACGGTCCTCCCCGCCACGCAACCGGCTTCCCCGGCGAGGATCGGCGCCGCCAGCGCCTCGACCCACCCCGCCTCGGGCTCGCAGTCGTCGTCGGTGAAGCAGACGACCTCGCCGCTCGCCGCGGTCACTCCCGCGTTGCGCGCCGCTGCCGGTCCCCGTCCCTCCAACCGCACCAGCTCCGCGCCGCCCTCGGCGACGATCGCCGCCACCAGCTCCCGATCGCGGGACCCGTCGTCGACCACGATGACCTCCGCCCCCTGCCCGCGCAGCGCATGTAAGCAGCCTCTGAGCTTCTCGGGCCGGTCGCGGGTGGGGATCACCACGGAAACGCTCATCCGGCGCAACATATTCGGGTGGGGCTGGAGGGGCGGTGGACGGGGTGCCTCCATGCCGCTCGAAATGGAGGGGTGGGGGTCCCCCACCCCTCCAAACCACTCATGCGAGGGCCACCCACTCGCTCGCCGTACGTCCGCCTAGAATCGAACGTCATGCGCGTGCTCCTGACCAACGACGACGGGATCTCCGCCCCCGGGCTGCAGGCGGCGCGGCGCGAGCTGCGCGAATTGGACGGGGTGGAGCTGGACGTGATCGCGCCCGACTCGAACCGCAGCGCCACCGCGCGCAGCATCACCACGCGCTCGCCGCTCAGCGTCGAGGAGGTCGAGTTCGGCGACGGCGACCGCGGTTTCGCCACCGACGGCACGCCGGTCGACTGCGTCCGCTTCGCCGACCTCGGGCTCGGCGCGGCGCGCCCCGACCTGATCGTCTCCGGGATCAACCACGGCTCCAACCTGGGCGACGACATCACCTACTCGGGCACGGTCGCCGCGGCGCTGGAGGGGATCGTGCTCGGCATCCCGGCGGTCGCCTTCTCCCAGCAGTCCTCGGGCGGCGGCATGGGTTACGTGAGCGGCCGCTTCGATTTCGGCGTCGCGGCCGCCTTCGCGGCCCAGCTCGTGCGCCGCCTGGTCGAGGAGCCGATGCCCCCCGAGACCCTGGTCAACGTCAACTTCCCGGCCGGCGAGCCGAGCGGGGTGGAGGTGACCAAGCTCGGCAAGCGCCTCTACGACGACGAGCTGAAGCTCGTCTCCGAGGACGAGGGGGGGCGCCGCCACTACGAGATCTACGGCTTCGAGCCCTCCTACCGCGACGAACCGGGCACCGACCTCTCCGCGGTCGCCCAAGGACGCATATCGGTCACGCCGATCCACTTCGACCTCACCGACCACGGCGGTCTGGAGAAGCTGGCCGGCTGGGGCTTCGAGCGGATGCTGGCAGCCTCCGCCCCCTCCTCGGTGTGAGCGCCGCCGCCGCCGAGAAGCGGGCCGCGGAGCTGCGCCGCCAGCTGGCCGAGCACAACCGTCGCTACTACGTGCTCGACGACCCGTCGATCGGCGACGACGCCTACGACGCGCTGCTCGACGAGCTGCGGGCGATCGAGGCCGAGCACCCGGAGCTGCGGAGCGCCGACTCGCCCACGCAGCGGGTCGGGGCGCCGCCCCTGGAGCGCTTCGAGCGCTTCGAGCACGCCGAGCCGATGCTCTCGCTCGCCAACGCCCGCAGCGAGGAGGAGCTGCGGGCCTGGGAGACGCGGATCCGCAACCACCTGAAGCGGCTCGACATCAGCGCCGCCGAGTTCAGCTACACGACCGAGCCCAAGATCGACGGCCTGGCGATCTCGCTCACCTACGAGGACGGCGTCCTGGTCCGCGGCGCGACCCGCGGCGACGGCAGGGTCGGCGAGGACGTAACCCGCAACCTGCGCACGATCGGGGCGATCCCGCTGCGGATCGAGGGGGCGCCGCCGCTGGTCGAGGTGCGGGGCGAGGTCTACCTGCCGATCGCCGAGTTCAAAGCGCTGAACGAGCGCCGCGCCGAGGCCGGCGAGAACAGCTTCGCCAACCCGCGTAACTCGGCTGCCGGCTCGATCCGGCAGCTCGACCCGGCGCTCGCCGCCGAACGCCCGCTCTCGATCTGGTGCTACGGGATCGGCGCCGCCCGCGGCCTCGACCTCGCCACCCACAGCGACGAGGTCGAGTGGCTGGCCGAGCGCGGCTTCAAGGTCAACCCCGACACCGACCACCACCCCGGCGTCGACTCGGTGGTGCGGCGCTGCCGCTGGTGGGAGGAGCGGCGCGAGCGGCTCGAGTACGAGATCGACGGCGTCGTGGTCAAGGTCGACGAGCGGGCGCTGTGGCGCGAGCTGGGCGTGGTCGGGCGCGAGCCGCGCTGGGCGATCGCCTGGAAGTTCGCCCCGACGACGGCGACGACGAAGCTGCGCGAGGTGGTCTGGAACGTCGGCCGCACCGGGCACCTCGTCCCCTTCGCGATGCTGGAGCCGGTCCACGTCGGCGGCGTCACCGTCTCCACCGCGACCCTGCACAACGAGGAGGACCTGGCGCGCAAGGACGTGCGGGTCGGCGACGAGGTGGTGGTGATGCGGGCCGGCGACGTGATCCCGCAGGTCGTCTCGCCGCTGACCCAGCGCCGCAAGGGCCGGCCGCGGCGGCCGAAGCCGCCGAAGGTGTGCCCCGCCTGCGGCACGCCGACGGTCAAGCCGGAGGGCGCGGTCTTCTCGATCTGTCCCAACCGGGCCGGCTGCCCGGGCCAGTCCTTCCAGCACGTCAAGCACTTCGTCAGCAGGGGGGCGATGGACATCGACGGGCTGGGCGAGAAGCAGGCGCTGCGCTTCCTCGAGCAGGGCCTGATCGCCGACGTCGCCGACATCTACGAGCTCGACGAGGGGAGGCTGGCGGGGCTGGAGGGGTTCGGCGAGGTCTCCGCCCGCAACCTGGTCGCCGCGATCGAGGCCTCGCGTTCCCGCCCCTTCAAACGGGTCCTCTACGCGCTCGGGCTGCCCGGCGTCGGCTACGTCACCGCGGAGGCCCTCGCCGACCACTTCGGCTCGATCGACGCCCTGCGCGAAGCCGACCCGGAGCGGATCGAGGAGGTCGAGGGGGTGGGCCCGATCATGGCCGTGCAGATCGCCGAGTCGCTGGCCGACGAGCCGACCTGGGAGCTGGTCGAGAAGCTGCGCGAGAAGGGTCTGCGGCTGGAGCAGGACGCCTCCGAACGGCGCGCCGCGGGCGGGCCGCTGGAGGGCAGGACCGTGGTCCTGACCGGCACCCTGCCGGAGCTGACCCGCGAGCAGGCGGCGGCGTTGATCAAGGCGGCGGGCGGCAAGGTCGTCAACTCGGTTTCGAAGAAGACCGACTACGTCGTCGCCGGCGAGAGCCCCGGCTCGAAGCTGGCCAAGGGGGAGGAGCTGGGCACCGAGATCCTCGACGAGGCGGGGCTGCGGGCGCTGCTCGAGTGAGGCGGGGCTACGGGATGCCCCTCGGCCCCGACAAACGGCGGTCCAGTTGGACCGCCGTTTTGAGTATCCGTCGGTTCGAGGGGCACCCCGCATCCCCGCCTCAGTAGCGCGCTATTGAAGCGGCGATGCGGTCCTGTTCTCGGTGAGCGCGGTAGAGGCTGCTGACGCTGGTCATCAGGATCGAGAAGGCCATCGTCCGGCCGCTGCGGTTGAAGCAGTAGCCGGAGAGTGCGCTGACCCCGGTCAGGGTGCCGGTCTTTACCCGGCAGCGGCCCTCGGCGGCGCTGCCGCGGGTGCGCGTGGCGACGGTGCCGCTGCGGCCGGTCAGCGCCAGGCTCTGGATGAACGGGTCGGCGAGCCGCTCGCTGCGCATCGAGCGCAGCAGCCGCACCACCTGCAGCGGCGAGGCGCGGTTGGAGCGGGTCAGGCCGGAGCCGTCGGCGGCCCGCACGCCGGATCCCCGCCCGCGGGCGAAGCGCTCGACCACGGCGCCACCGGCGCGGGTGCTGCCGGCGCCCCCGAAGCGCGCCCCGAGCAGCTTGAGCAGCATCTCGGCGTAGAAGTTGTTCGAGTAGACGTTGGTCGTGCCGGCGAGCTCCGCGATCGTCGGCGAGCGCACGGTGGCGAGCGGCTCGGCGCCCGCGGGCGTCGCGGCGAGGGCGATGCCGGAGCGGACGGCCATCCCGCCCTTGCGCAGCGAGTCGGCGAGCTTGGCGACGGCGAGGAGCGCCGGGTCGGAGGCGAAGCCGCCGCCGCGGGAGGTGCTGTAGCCGGAGTTGAAGGAGAGGCCGGAGAGCGGGCCGATCCAGGGGCTGGTCGCATAGCCGGAGTCGGGGACGCCGCGCAGCCGGTCGAAGACGGAGTCGTCGGCGAGCAGCCTGCCGGTGACCCGGCGCACGCCGGCCCTGCGCAGGCCGCGCCGCAGGGCGAAGAGGTTGGTGCCGACGCCACTCCGGAAGCGGTCGAGGAAGGCCGGGGAGCCGAGCGCCGGGTCGCCGCCGCCGCGCAGGTAGAGGTTGCCGCGCAGGATCCCGTCGCGGCCAGGCGCCCGCTCGGCCAGCAGCGTCGTCTCGATCCGGTGGCGGGGCCCGAGCCGGGCCAGCGCCGCCGCCGTGGTGAACAGCTTCATGTTCGAGGCCAGCGTCCGCCGCTGCCCGCCCGCCCGCCCGCAGACCACCCGCCCCGTCTCCGCGTCGACGACCAGCAGCCCGCTGGCGCCCCCGCCTCCGCGCACCAGGCGCTGGCGCATCTCCTCGCAGCCCCTGCTTGCCGCCCCGGCCGCCGCCGGGGCCGCGACGAACGCCAGCAGCAGCGCCAGCACCGCGATCCGCTTCATCGGGGGTTGCAACACGAGAAGCGCCGAAGGTAGCGCCGTCAGTACACCACTAGCGGCGAACCGCCGCGATCGCCGCCTCGGCCTCGGCCAGGCTGGGTCCCTCCTGCAGTATGCGGGTCCCGCCCGGGCCGCTGACCACGAGCGCCTGGCCGACCCGGATGCCGAGCTCGCGGCCGAGCGCTTCGTAGCGCTCCAGCCGCTCCGCGATCGGGCCGCCGACGTCGCCGCGCCGGTCGAGGGCCGCTTCCCAAGCGGGGATGTCGAGCTCTTCGATCGAGCCGGCGAAGGAGCTCATCAGGCGATCGCCGATGCCGAAGCGCTCGGCCTCGTCCTGGTTGCGGAAGAAGAGGTAGGTGTACTGCCAGCCGTAGCCCTGCTCGGCCGCCGCCTCGGCGCCGAAGAAGCCCAGCTCCAGCGGGTTGGCGGCGATCGAGTAGTGGCGGATCAGCAGCTTCGCCTCGCCGGGGCGCACGTAGTCCTCGACCAGGGCGGGAACCGTGGCGAGGAACTCGTCGCTGCAGTTGCCGCACTGGAGGTCGTTGAAGACCTGGATCGACACCGGCGCGTCGGCGGAGCCGAGCCGGTCGCCTTCCTGGGGCAGGCCGCCGAACAGCCGCTGCGCGTCGGAGATGCCCTCGACCCGGACCACTTCGCGCCCCGCCTCCCTGGTCGAGAGGTCGACGATCAGGTAACCGAGCGCCGCCGCGGCGAGGGCGAAGGCGAGGATCACCCAGAGCCTGCCGCGGCGCGGGAGCGGGGTGGCGGCCAGTTCGGACACGGCCGCATTATCGCGACTGCGGGCACTGCGCCGCGGACGCATGGCGGTACCGCGGCGGTTTACTAGACTCCGCCCCGTGTCGAAGGGGGGAACCAGCTCGACCACGCTCGCGGACCTGCTGCCGCGCTCTGCCGAGCTGTACGGAGACGCGCCCGCGATCCGCTACAAGGCCGACGGCGCCTGGGTCTCGCGCAGCTTCGTCGAGGTCGCCGAGACAGGCCGCGCGCTCGCCCTCGGCCTGGTCGACCTCGGGGTCGAGAAGGGCGACAAGGTCTCGATCCTCGCCAACACCCGGCCCGAGTGGACCTACTTCGACTTCGCCGCGCTCTCGATCGGCGCGGTGGTCGTGCCGATCTACCAGACCAACTCGCCCGAGGAGTGCCAGTACGTGCTGGAGAACTCCGACGCCAAGGTGGTCGTCGTCGAGGACGACGAACAGCTGGAGAAGATCCGCGCCGTGCGCGACCGGCTGCCGCTGCTCGAGCAGGTCGTGCGGATGACCGGCGCCAGCGAGGACACGGTCTCCTTCGAGCAGCTGAGCGGTCGCGGCGAGGGCCGCGACGCCGCCGAGTGGGAGCGGCGCTGGAGCGCCGTCGCCCCCGAGGACGTCTGCACCTTCATCTACACGTCGGGGACCACCGGTCCGCCGAAGGGCTGCGTGATCACCCACGGCAACTACCGGGCGATGCTCGACATGGTCAACGCGACCAGCGTGATCGAGCCCGAAGACGTCACCTACCTCTACCTGCCCCTCGCCCACTCCTTCGCCCTGCTGATCCAGCTCGGCAGCTTCGACCTCGGCGCCAGCCTTGCCTACTGGGAGCGCGACCCGCTGAAGATCATGCCGAACATGGCCGAGCTGAAACCGACCTACTTTCCCTCGGTGCCGCGCATCTTCGAGAAGATCTACACCACCGCGACCAGCGCGATGGAGAAAGAGGGCGGCCTGAAAAAGGCGATCTTCGAGTGGTCGATAGGGGTCGGCGAAAAGGCCCGCAAGCTGGAGCGCGAAGGCCGCCGGCCCGGCTTCCTGCTGCGCAAGCAGTACGAGTTCGCCGACAAGAAAGTGCTGTCGAAAATCCGCGGCCTGTTCGGCGGCAACCTGCGCCTCGCCGTCTCCGGCGCGGCCCCGATCAACCCCGACATCCTGCGCTTCTTCGACGCCGCCGGCGTGCTCGTGCTCGAGGGCTGGGGGATGACCGAGACCTCGACCGCGGCGACGATCTCCTCGTCCGACGACTTCAAGATCGGCACGATCGGCAAACCCTTCCCGGGCTGCGAGGTGAAGATCGCCGAGGACGGCGAGATCCTGGTCAAGGGCCCCAACGTCTTCCAGGGCTACTACAAGAACGAGGAGGCGACCAGGGAGACGATCGTCGACGGCTGGCTGCACACCGGCGACCTCGGCTCGATCGACCCGGACGGCTTCATCCGCATCACCGGCCGCAAGAAGGACATCATCATCACCGCGGGCGGCAAGAACATCACCCCCGCCAACCTCGAGAACGAGATCAAGCAGCACCAGCTGATCTCGCAGTGCGTGGTGGTCGGCGACCGCCGTCCCTACCTGGTCGCCCTGGTCACGCTCGACCCCGAAGAAGCGGTCGCCTACGCGAAGGAGCAGAACCTGCCCGAGGACCCGGCCCAGCTCGCCGCCAACCCCGACGTCCGCGCCTCGATCCAGGAGCACCTCGACAAGGTCAACGATAAGTTCGCTCGGGTCGAGCAGATCAAGAAGTTCGCGATCCTGCCCCGGGACCTCACGCAGGAGAACGGCGAGCTGACGCCGACGATGAAGGTCAAGCGCGCCGTCGTCACCGAGAAGCACCAGGGCGAGGTCGAGAAGCTCTACGCCGGCTGAGCGCCGGGCGACGGCTGCTCAGGAGGCTTCGCCGCGCAGCAGCGCCGCGGTGGTCTGCTCGAGCACCCGGCGCCAGGCCGAGGTCTGCTCGGGCTCCTCTTCGGATGCCCGCTCGACCGCCCGGCGGACGCGGCGCTCGGAGATCTCGAGCCCGTGGCGCTGGGCGATCTCCTTGTAGCGCTCGTAGTCCTGGGCCAGGGTCGCGGTGACCGACTCGAAGCCGTGGCGGGCGATCTGCAGCCGCCGTGAGTAGTCCATGATCGGGGTGCCGAACATCAGCTCGTCGTTGGGCTCGGGCTCGACCAGGACGATGTCGACCCCCGGGTACTTCTCCTGCCACATCTCGACCGCCTGGTGCAGGCGCGCGTGGGCGATCAGCCGGAAGGTCTGGTTGGCGATCGCCGGCAGGCCCATGTCGGCGACCCGCCGCACCCGGGTGCCGAAGACGGTCGGGATCGTCTGCTCGAAGTCGTTGACGTAGGGGACGAGCGGGTTGACCACGATGATGAACTTGGCGCCCTTCTCGACCGCGACGTCGACGTTGGTGGTCGAGCGGATGCCGCCGTCGACCAGCTGGCGGCCCTTGAGGTCGACGGGCTTGTAGACGATCGGCAGCGCGGTCGAGCATTGGACCGCGGTGGAGATCGGCACGTCGTCCCAGCCCGGCTCGCCGAAGACGAGTCGCTCGCAGGTGTCGAGGTCGGTCGCGGTCAGGTAGAGCTCCTTCTCGAGCAGGCGGAAGTCGTTGATCCGGCCGGAGTCGGCCAGCACGCTCTCGACGTAGTCGGCGATCCCCTCGCCCGAGTAGAGGCCGGAGGGCAGCGCCTCGGCGAGGCCGACGCCGATGTCGATCGCGGAGAAGTCGCCCATCCGCACGAGGCGGGTCAGCAGCTCGGCGCTGCGCAGGGGCAGCAGCGCCGCCTTCTGCAGGAAGCCGAGGTAGTTCGGCTTGAGCACCTTGTCGAGGTCGAGGTCGTCGAGCTCGGAGGGGACCCGCTCGTTGATCACCTGCATCATCTCGTCGGGGGTGACGCCGTTTGCCAGCATCGTCGCGACGAAGGAGCCGGCGCTGGTGCCGACGTAGACGTCGAAGTCGTTGACCGTGCTGTTGACCGCGAGCAGGTCGAGCGCGCGCAGGGCGCCGATCTCGTAGACGCCGCCGGTGAAGCCACCGCCGCCGAGCACCAGCGCGGTCTTCGACGGCCGCTTGCGGCCCTTGCCCCGCTTGCGGCGGGTCGGGGTCTCGATGTCGACGACCTTGCCCATAGAACGCGATTATCTCAATCGGGTCGGGCGGGCCGCTGACGCGGAGCGGACCGTGGCTGACCCACCGGCGCACCCGCGCGCATCACCTGGCGCTCACGAGCGACAAGAATCGAATGCCCGCCTGCACTCCGCTTTACTGACCGCTATACTGTCCACATGGCCAAACAAGTAACCGCTACTGACGCAAAGGCGACGATCCTTCGCCTCCTGGACGATGCCGCAGCCGGCGATGAGATCGAGATCACCAGGCATGGCCGTCCAGTCGCCCGTCTCGTACCTGCATCCGGCGCGCGCTCTCTCAAGGACTCGTTCAAGGGTGTGGCGATGACCGCAGTCGAGGAGGAGCAGTTGTTCTCCACCGGCGAGGCCTGGAACGCTTCGTAGATGTGGCTGCGGTTCTGCTAGATACCCATGTGGTCCACTGGTGGTCGGCCGAGCCTAAACGGGTTAGCAAACCGGCACGCGATGCCCTCGAGGAGGCGGACGAGCATGTCGTGGCGGCGATCTCCTGGTACGAGCTGGCTTGGTTGGCGAAGCACGAGCGGATCGCCGTCAACATTCCGATCCGATCCTGGCTACAGGGCCTCGCCGCGCAGCTTCGAACGATCGGCGTGACCCCGGCAATCG
Organism: Solirubrobacterales bacterium; assembly: GCA_040904405.1. Taxonomy (GTDB): domain Bacteria; phylum Actinomycetota; class Thermoleophilia; order Solirubrobacterales; family 70-9; genus VRUE01. The sequence goes on from JBBDTK010000154.1 coordinate 14,170, forward strand.
CGGACACCGCAGTCGCCCTCCCCTCCTCGTTCCCGGGCGACCCTGCCGATCGACTGATCTACGCGACCGCAATCGAGCACGGCCTTGGCCTCGTGACCAAGGATCGGGCCATCCGCGACCATGACCGCCCGCAGTCGTTGACGATCTGGTAGCCAGGACCCATGAGCGGTCGCCTCGCGCTTTCAGACGTACGGCGTAGAACTCGACTGCATCGAGGCGGAGTACGCCCGAGCGATCCTCGCGCTGCCCGCAGTCAGGGAATGGATGGAGGGTGCGCACGGAGAGCCGTGGAGCATCGCCAAGTTCGACCAGGCTTGAACTGGGTCGGTCGCACTGCGATCGAAATATCGGGGCGCCCGGATTTGAACCGGGGACCTCACCGACCCGAACGGTGCGCGCTA
>JBBDTK010000155.1:0-14437 GCA_040904405.1 Solirubrobacterales bacterium
TACGTGCTCAAGCTGAGTGGCGCGGGCGTGATCAAAGTGAGTGTCGCCCTACAGGACCCCCTGCCTCCCGCGGCCCCGCTGCACCACCTTGCGGGGCGGAGGCGCCTCGGAAGCCTGCGGCGCGCATCTGGCGGCGGCGGACGCTGCGCGAGGCGGCGTCCTCAGTTGCCTGAATAGCGCTGCTATTCAGGCAACCCCCGCCGAAGGCGGGGTGCGAGCGCGCCAGCGCGAGTTCCTTGCCTCGCTTGGTCCGGCGCTCGCCAGCCACACACCCCAGACTTCCGAGTCACCCCCGCCCCTTTACGGATTCGGGATTGGATTTTAGATTTCTGAGAACGGTCTGCAAGATGCCGCCGTTTTGGAAGTAGGTGACCTCGTTGGGGGTGTCGAGGCGAACGGTTGCGTCGAACTCCGTCTCTCCGGCAGTCACTTTCACTGTTTTGGCTTCACCGTTTTCAAGGTCTCCTACGTTTATTACCTCTTCACCCGTCAGGTCGAGTGACTTCGCTGACTCGCCGGCGGGGAACTGGAGCGGGAGGACGCCCATCCCGATCAGGTTGGAGCGGTGGATCCGCTCGAAGGACTCGGCGATCACGGCGCGGACGCCGAGCAGCTTCGTCCCCTTCGCCGCCCAGTCGCGCGAGGAGCCCGAGCCGTACTCCTTGCCGGCGAGGACGACCAGCGGCACCCCTTCCTCCGTGTAGGCCGTCGCCGCGGCGAAGATCGTCGTCTCCTCGCCGTCGGGGAAGTGGCGGGTGAAGCCGCCGGCCCGCTCGACCAGCAGGTTGCGCAGGCGGATGTTGGCGAAGGTGCCGCGGATCATCACCTCGTGGTTGCCGCGGCGCGAGCCGTAGGAGTTGAAGTCGCGCGGCGCCACCCCCTGCTCGATCAGCCACTCCCCCGCCGGGCTCGCCTTCTTGATCGCACCGGCCGGCGAGATGTGGTCGGTGGTGATCGAATCGCCGAGCAGGGCGAGCACGCGGGCGCCGGCAATCGGCTCGACCCCGGGCGGCTCGGCCGGCATCCCCTCGAAGAAGGAGGGCTTGCGCACGTAGGTCGAGTCGGGCCAGGTGTAGCGGTCGCCCTCGGGCACCTCGACCGCCCGCCAGGTCTCGTCGCCCTCGAGCACGCCCCCGTAGTTGCGGGTGAACATCTCCGAGGCGATCGAGCTGCCGACCAGCTGCTTGACCTCGGCCGGGTCGGGCCAGACGTCGCGCAGGTAGACCGGCTCGCCGTCGGCGCCCTCGCCCAGCGGCTGCTCGAGCAGGTCGACGTCCATCCGCCCGGCGAGCGCGTAGGCGACGACCAGCGGCGGGCTGGCCAGGTAGTTGGCCTTGACGTCCTGGTTGATCCGACCCTCGAAGTTGCGGTTGCCGGAGAGCACCGAGCAGACCGCGAGGTCGTTCTCCTCGACCGCGGCGGAGATCTGCGGCGGCAGCGGCCCGGAGTTGCCGATGCAGGTGGTGCAGCCGTAGCCGACCAGGTTGAACTGGAGCGCGTCGAGGTGCTCGGTCAGGCCGGCGCGGTCGAGGTACTCGGTGACCACGGTCGAGCCTGGCGCCAGCGAGGTCTTCACCCAGGGCTTGCGCACCAGCCCCCGCCGCACCGCGTTGCGGGCGAGCAGGCCGGCGCCGATCATCACCGAGGGGTTGGAGGTGTTGGTGCAGCTGGTGATCGCCGCGATCACGACGCGGCCGTGGTCGAGCTCGACCGTCGTCCCGTCCTCCAGCTCGACCTCGATCTCGTCGCCGCTGCCGCCGGCGAGGGTCGCCGCCGGGGCGCCGCTGAGCGCCGGCCGCGGCTTGCCGCGCTCGTCGTCGTGGTCCTCGGCGGGCGGGTCGGAGGCCGGGAAGGACTGCTCGAGCGCCTCGTCGCGGCCGTTGCCCAGCCGCTCCGCGGCCTCGGGGTCGAACTCGCGCATCGCCTCGAGGAACGCCTCCTTGGCCTGGGCCAGCGGGACCCGGTCCTGCGGCCGTTTGGGACCGGCGAGGCTCGGTTCGACATCGCCCAGGTCGAGCTCCAGGGTCGCCGAGAAGACCGGATCGGGCGAGAGCTCGTCGTGGAACATCCCCTGCTCGCGCGCGTAGGCGTCGACCAGCTCCAGCGTCTCGGCCGGCCGCCCGGTCAGCTCCAGGTAGCGCAGGGTCTCGGCGTCGACCGGGAAGATCGCGCAGGTCGAGCCGAACTCCGGCGACATGTTGCCGATCGTCGCCCGGTCTGCGAGGCCGAGGGTGCTCAGGCCCGGTCCGAAGAACTCGACGAACTTGGAGACGACGCCGTGGCGGCGCAGGATCTCGGTCACGGTCAGCACCAGGTCGGTGGCGGTGGCGCCCTCGGGCAGCTCGCCGTCGAGCTTGAAGCCGACCACCTGCGGCAGCAGCATCGAGACCGGCTGGCCCAGCATCGCCGCCTCGGCCTCGATCCCGCCGACGCCCCAGCCGAGCACGCCGAGGCCGTTGACCATCGTCGTGTGCGAGTCGGTGCCGACCAGGGTGTCGGGGTAGGCCTGCAGGGTGCCCCCGCGCTCGCTGCTGTAGACGACCTGGGAGATGTGCTCGAGGTTGACCTGGTGGCAGATCCCGGTCGCCGGCGGCACGACGCTGAAGTTGTCGAAGGCCTCCCGCCCCCACTTGAGGAAAGAGTAGCGCTCGCGGTTGCGTTCGAACTCGCGCTCGGCGTTGACGGCGAAGGCGCGCTCGTTGCCGAAGGCGTCGACCTGGACCGAGTGGTCGATCACCAGGTCGACGTCGACCAGCGGGTTGATCTTCTCCGGGTCGCCACCGATCTCGGCCATCGCGTCGCGCATCGCGGCCAGGTCGACGACCGCGGGCACGCCGGTGAAGTCCTGCATCAGGACCCGCGCCGGCTGGTAGGGGATCTCGGCGCTGGGCTCGGCCGCCGCGTCCCAGGAGGCGATCGCCTCGACATCGGCGGCGCTGACCGAGAGGCCGTCCTCGAGCCGCAGGACGTTCTCCAGCAATACCTTCAGCGAGTAGGGCAGGCGGGCGACGTCGAAGCGCTGCTGGAGGGCGTCGAGGCGGAAGATCTCGTAGGAGCGGCCGCTCAGCTCGAGGGTCGAACGGGCGCCGAAGGAGTCGAGGCAGGGCACAAGTTCATCCTAGAGGCGGGTGGGGGGCGGGGGGGGGGGGGGGGGGGCCGTGCCCCTCGGCCCAACAAACGGCGGTCTAATTAGACCGCCGTTTTGAGTATCCGCCGGTCCGAGGGGCACCCCACCCGGCCCTTCGTCAGCGCTTGTCGTCGGAGTGACCGTCGGCTACGGCCTGAGCGGCCTTCTGGCCGGAAGCGCCGCTCTGGGCGCGAACGGCGATGCTCGGCGTGGCGAGCGAGAAGTGGGCCAGGGCGCGCAGCGGCAGGGGAGCGACGACGACCTCGACCTTGTCCCGCTCGATTGCCTTCACGGTCGCCTCGCCGACCTCCTGCGGGGTCGCGGTGCCCATCCCCGGCGGCGGCTTGGCGCCGGAGTCGGCGAACATGCCGGCGTCGCGGATGAAGCCGGGCGAGACGAGCGAGACGCCGACGCCCTGCGAGGCGAGGTCGGCACGCAGGGCGAGGGCGAAGCCACGCAGGCCGAACTTGGTCGCGTTGTAGATCGAGGAGCGGGGGCTGGCGACCTTGCCAGAAAGCGAAGAGACGAAGACCAGGTGGCCGCTGCCGCGCTCGACCATCGCCGGGTAGAGGGCGCGCGCCGTCAGCATCGGCGCCTCCAGGTTGACTCGCAGGGCGCGGGTCACCTGCTCGGGGCTGAAGTCGGTGAGCAGGCCGGCGCCGGGCAGCCCGGCGTTGGCGATCAGGACGTCGACGTCGCCCGCCTCGGCGGCCAGCTGCTCGGCGGCGCCGGGCTCTGCGAGGTCGCTCGGGACTACAGCGTGTTCCCCGCCCGGCAGCTCGGCGGCGAGCGCCTCGAGCGCCTCGGGCTTGCGGCCGCTCAGGGTCAGCCTGGCGCCGCGCGCCGCCAGCGCCCTGGCGATCGCACGGCCGAGGCCGCCGGTTGCCCCGGTGAGGAGCGCTCTGCGACCGGCAAGTTCCATCCCAGATCGCAAGCTAGCAGCCAGGCTGCCGAGAGGAATCCGGGATGCAAGTGCGAAAGGCAACTAAATGTTTGCGTTCTGTGAGCGTCCGACCAGGAGATCGTGTAGGCTGCCCGCGTTCAGAACAACCGAAACGCCGAATCCCGCCAGCCTGGAGGTGCCGCGGGAACGGGGGAACCACGTTTTCGGGGCTAACCCGCCCAATCGGGGCGGGGGCGCAGGCTCCTTTCGCGCCAGCCCGACAGCTAACCCCGTAGGCCGACGAAGGAGATCGGTTTGCCTAGGAACAGTTCAAAGCTCAGGGCGGGGTTGCTGGCAATAGCTGTACCCGCCGTTCTCGCTTTCATGCCTGCCGGCGCGTCCGCGGCCTGCGAAGGCGGCGGCCTGACCTCGGCCGCGATCGACATGTGCACGCCGACGCCGAAAGCACGGCTGCTGGCCAACGGGATGCTGATCCCGCCGAAGTCGGCGCCACTCCGGGTCAAGCGGGTGATCGCGGCGGCCAACAGGATCCGCAACAAGCCCTACATCTACGGCGGTGGCCACCGCCGCTTCTGGGACCGCGGCTACGACTGCTCGGGTGCGGTCAGCTTCGCCCTGCGCGGCGGCAGGTTCCTCAGCAGCCCGCTGCCCTCCGGCCCGCTGGCCCGCTGGGGATCGCGCGGCAAGGGCCGCTGGATCACCGTCTACGCCAACGCCGGCCACACCTACGCGGTGATCGCCGGCTACCGCTGGGACACCTCGGGCAACAGCGACGGCAAAACCGGCCCCAGCTGGCACGAGGATCCGCGCAGCATGTCCGGCAGCTTCGCGGTCCGTCACCCCGCCGGCTTCTAAGCTGCGGTCTCGGTGCCGGAGGGCCGGGCGAGTCGCTCGGCTTCCTCCGGGCCGACGTAGGGGGACAAAGTCAGCTCTACCAGGTCGGGGAGCAGGTTCTCGAGCTGGTCGGTGCGGCCGGCGCTGATCTCGCGCACGACCAGCGAGACGATGCCGCCGACCAGGGTCTGCTCGGTCGCCTCGGGCAGCGGCCGCTCGCCGCTGTGGCCGGGGCGGCCGGCGCGGAGGATCTCGACCAGGGCCTGCATCGAGGCGCGGTGGCGAGCGGCGATCTCGCCGCCGGCGGCGACCGGCTCGATCATGCAGAGCCGCGCCAGCGCCGGCTCGCCGGCGAGGAAGCGCAGCATCGTCGCCAGCGCCGCCCGCACCTGCTGCGGCCACTCCTCGAAGGAGGCGGCGGCGGCCTGCATCGAGGCGCGGATATGGTCGGCGACCATCTCGTAGGCGGCGAGGAAGCAGGCCTCCTTGTCGGCGAAGTGCTCGTAGAAGGTGCGGCGCGAGACCGATGCGGCCTTGGTTATGTGGGCGACGGTGGTCGCGTTGTAGCCGCGCTCGGCGACGGTGTCGACCAGGGCGGTGACGATCCGCTCGCGCTGGTTCTGGACGACGAACTCGCGGGGCAGGCCGTGGCGGCCGGCGGGCAGGCGCGGCGAGGCGGCCTCGGCGGGCGCCTCCTCCCCCTTCCTCGCCTTCCCTTTCGCCATGCGGCGACGATACCCCAGAGCGCAGCGCCCGGCGGCGCTCAGCGCAGTGGCTGCACCAACAGCTCGTCCTCGGCCGTGCGGGCGCCGAGGTAGGGCATCGTCGCCAGGTAGACCAGCTCGGGCAGGAACTCCTCGCCGCGCTCCAGCGAACCCGCTTCGACCCTGGCCACGGCGGTCCCGTAGACGGCGCCGGCGGCGATCTCGGCGGTGCAGCCCGAGGTCACTCCACGCCCGCTCGAGTCGCCCCGGCCGCCGTCGAGCAGCTCCGCCAGGCCGCGCACGAGGCGGTCGCGGCGGGCTCGCGCCGCGGCGCCGGCGCCGTTGACGGCGACCAGCAGGAAGCGAGCCCGGACCGCGTCCTCCTGCAGGAAGCGCATCGCCGCGGTGCCGGCCGCCCAGACCCGGTCGTGCCAGCTCTCGCGGTCGTCGTAGGCGGCCCGGACGCGCTCGCAGAGCGTCGCCGCGGTCTCGTCGTGGACGTTGGAGAAGCAGTCGTCGAGGTCGGCGAAGCAGCGGTTGAAGTGGGCCTGGCCGGCTCCTGCCCGCCGGCAGAGCGTTGCGATGTCGAGCGCCGCGAGGCCATGATCGCCGACCATGCCGATCATCGCGGCGGCGATCCGCTCCCGCGCGGGATCGCGTCCTCCGCGCGGCCCGATCACATCATCCCGGCCCTGCTCCCCGCACTTCGTTGTCTGCGGCGCCGATCGGTCATGCCGCGGCCCTCGCCTGCGCGGCTTCGGCGGCCCGCGCCGCCTTGGCCTCGCCCACGTAGGGGGTGAGGGTCACCTGCAGCATCTCCGGCAGCAGGCCCTTGAGCTCGTCGGCGCGATCCGCCAGCAGGCGCTGGTGCAGCAGCCAGGCGAGGCCACCGGCGATCGCCACCTCCAGCCCCTCCGGCAAGCGGTCCGAGCGCGGGTTGAGCGCCCTGCCCTCGCGCAGCTTCGGCGCCACCAGCTCCAGCATCGACTGGTAGCGGGCCAGTGCCTCGGCGCCGGCCGCCTGCGCCTCGACGATGCAGAGCTTGGCCCGCGGCTGCTCGCTGACCACCATCTCGAGCAGGATCTCCAGCCCGGCGGCGATCTGGTCGGCCCAGGGCCGCTCGGTGTCGAGCAGCTCGGCGAAGACCTCGCCGGCGGCGGCGATGCTCTCGTCGAAGGCGGCGAGGAAGCACTCCTCCTTGCTCGAGAACTGCTCGTAGAAGGTGGAGAGGGCGACCCGCGCGGTCTTGGCGATCAGCTCGATCGTCGTCTTCTGGTAGCCGCGCTCGGCGACCAGCTCGGCGGTCGCCAGCAGCATCCGCTCGCGCTGGTTCTGGCTGACGAAGTCGCGCGGGATCAGGTGGCGCCCGGTGGGCAGCTTCGAGAGACGCTCCGACAGCGATCGCGAGTCGGCCATACCCGGCAAGGTACCAAAACATATAGCTGATGTCTACCTGCCTTTTATACAGAAAACATTGCGTTCTAGGCTTCGGCGTTTTTGAAAGCTGCTATACCTAGACAAAAGGGCTATGTTTTCGGACGGCAAAACGGCTTCGGTCCTTCCCCTCCCCAGCTCCGGCAAGGGGCGCCCGCCGCGCGAGCGCCTGCTGGAGGCGATGCTGGTCACCAGCGCCGAGCTCGGCTACGAGCAGGTCGCCGTCCGCCATGTGATCGAGCGGGCACGGACCAGCCGCGCCACCTTCTACAAGCACTTCGACGATCGCGAGGACTGCTTCGCCCAGGCCCACCGCGACGCCTGCGAGTGGCTCTACCGGCGGCTGACCGGCGCCGCCCGGCGCCGGCCGAGCTGGCGCGAAGGGCTGCGGGCGGCGCTGGCCGAGCTGCTCGAGTTCTGCGCCAACCAGCCGGCGGTCGCCCGGGCCCTGCTGGTCGAGGTCCACGCCGCCGGCCCGCGGGCACTGGCCCAGCGCCGCGAGCTGATGGAGCGCCTCGCCCGCGCCCTCGACAGCGGCCGCGACGGCGCGGCCGGCCGCCAGGGCCCGCCCCCGATCGCCCCCGACTTCGTCGTCGGCGCGATCGACACCCTGCTGGCGGCGAAGCTGATGGACGGCGAGGCCGCCAGCGCGCCCGAGATGCTCCCCGGCCTGCTCCACTTCGTCGTCATGCAGTACCTCGGCGAGGCCGCCGCCTGGGAGGAGATGACCGCCGCCCCCCTCGCCACCTGGCAGGCGCGGCGAAGCGCCGCGCTGGGGACCGCGAGGGTTGCCTCCACGGCGCCTCCCCCCGGCACCGCGGAGTGATCGTTGCCGCGAAGCGGCACACAGTTTCACCGCCGCAGGCGGTGATGGGCGCCGGGGAGGCAGTCCTCGCGGTCCCTACAAGGGGATGTTGCCGTGCTTGCGCTTCGGCTGCTCGACCCGCTTGGACTGCAGCATGCGCAGCGCCCTGATCAGCTTGGGGCGGGTCTGGCGGGGCTCGATCACGTCGTCGATGTAGCCGCGCTCGGCCGCCGAGTAGGGGTTGGCGAAATGGGCCTTGTAGTCGTCGATCAGCTTCTGGCGGCGCTCGTCGGGGGTCGGCGAGGAGGCGATGTCCTTGCGGTAGATGATGTTGACCGCGCCCTCGGGGCCCATCACCGCGACCTCGGCGGTCGGCCAGGCGACGTTGTAGTCGGCCAGCATGTGCTTCGAGTTCATCACGTCGTAGGCGCCGCCGTAGGCCTTGCGGGTGACCACGGTCAGCTTCGGCACGGTGGCCTCGGTGAAGGCGTAGAGCAGCTTGGCGCCGTGGCGGATGATCCCGTTCCACTCCTGGTCGGTGCCGGGCAGGAAGCCGGGCACGTCGGTGAAGGTGACGATCGGGACGTTGTAGGCGTCGCAGGTGCGGACGAAGCGGGCCGCCTTCTCGGAGGCCTCGATGTCGAGCACGCCGGCCAGGTGGGCGGGCTGGTTGCCGACGATCCCGACCGGGAAGCCGTCGAGCCGGGAAAACCCGCAGACGATGTTCTTGGCGAAGTGCTCGTGGACCTCGAAGAAGTCCTCGTCGTCGACGATGCGGGAGATCACCTCGCGCATGTCGTAGGGCTTCGAAGGGTCGTCGGGGACAACCGTGTCGAGCCCCTCGTCTTCGCGCTCGGGGTCGTCGTCGGGGGCGAAGCGCGGCGGCGCCTCGAGGTTGTTGGAGGGCAGGAAGCCGAGCAGGTAGCGGACGTCCTCGAGGCAGCTCTCCTCGTCCTCGGCGGCGAAGTGGGCGACGCCCGACTTCGAGTTGTGGCTCATCGCCCCGCCCAGCTCCTCGAACTCGACCTCCTCGCCGGTCACGGTCTTGATCACCTCCGGGCCGGTGATGAACATGTGGCTGGTCTCTTTGACCATGAAGATGAAGTCGGTCATCGCCGGCGAGTAGACGGCGCCGCCGGCGCAGGGACCCATGATCAGGCTGATCTGCGGGATCACGCCCGAGCACTGGACGTTGCGGACGAAGACGTCGCCGTAGGCGCCGAGGCTGACGACGCCCTCCTGGATCCGGGCGCCGCCGGAGTCGTTGATGCCGATCACCGGCGCGCCGACCTGGGCGGCGAGGTCCATCACCTTGCACATCTTCTCCGCCATCACCTCGCCGAGGCTGCCGCCGAAGACGGTGAAGTCCTGCGAGAAGACGAAGACGGTGCGGCCGTCGATCGTGCCGTGCCCGGTCACCACGGCGTCCCCCCAGGGACGCCGTTTCTGCATCTCGAAGTCGTAGGTGCGGTGGCGGACGAAGGTGTCGAGCTCCTCGAAGGAGCCCGGGTCGAGCAACTTCTCGACCCGCTCGCGGGCGGTCAGCTTGCCCTTCGCGTGCTGCTTCTCCACCGCCTCCCCGGAGGCCGAGTGGATCGCCGCCTCGCGCAGCTCGCGCAGGTAGGCGAGCTTCTCCTCGTGGGTGACCGGGTTCCTCTCGCGCATCGGCGCGGGAGTGTATTTCACTTCTGACGAGCTTCGGGGCCTATCCCGGCTGGGGTTCCACTGTTCCGGTGAGCCTCGGGGCATATTCCGGCAGGGGTTCCGCTGTTCCGGCGAGCCTCGGAGCCTATCCCTGCAGGGGTTCCACTTAACTTTTTCCGCAGACAGCGGTCGGCTGTCCATGAGCCTCGCCGCGGAAAAAGTACAAGACGTTCCACCCCTGCCGGGATAGGCCCCTGCCGGAATCCCCAAAGTCGGTGGGGTTCTCCGACTTCGGGGATTCAGCCTTGGCCCCAGCTCAGAATTCGGCGCAGATCGCGTAGGCCTCAACCGACCAGTCTTCCAGCCAGCCCACTTCCTCCCGGGCCCCGGCAATCCAGCCCGTCCGCCTGCCATCGACATCGACGAAGGGCGCCGACTCGGTGAGCACGATCGGACTGACGGCGCCGAGCAGGCGGACACCGCCACCGATCACCTGCTTGCCGGCGGGGCACTCAGCGGTGACGGTCTTGGAGTCGTCGTCGTCCGACGGGCTCTCTTTGGTCGCGTACGACACGTTCTTGACCAGCTGGGTGAGCAGGCCCGGGTTCAGCTTGGTGGCGCTGATCGCGCCGTCCTGGACCTTGCCGGTCGCCACCGAGTCGGGGCCGAGCTTGTTGTTCGTCACGGCACCGTTGCCGAGCTTGCTCTCGGCCACGGCGAGGTTCTGCAGCTTTGGGGTTCCTACGGCGCCGTTCGCGAGAGTGCGCGCCAGCACGGAGCCGTTGGCCAGCTTGGACCCGATCACCGCGCCGTTGCGGAGCTTCGCCGTCGTCACCGAGAGGTTGCGCATTTTGGGCGTCGTCACGGCCCCGTTGCGCATTTTCGGCGTCGTCACCGCGCCCCTGCGCAGCTTCGGGGTCGTCACCGAGCCGTTGGCCAGGTGGAAGGTCTTGACCGAGCCCTTTTTGGCGTGGCTCGTCGCGTAGGCGGCGCCGCTGAGCGCCACGAAAAGGGCCACGCACGAGATCGCGGTGGCAGGGTTCAGGTGCTTCGTCAGGTTCTTCACTTCGCTCCTCGTCAGCTCGTTTTACGCGCCGCTGAAGGGTTGCTTCCTGGGCTCGGCCAGCAGGTCGAGGATGCGCTCCAGGTCGGCCTCGCCGAACCCGGAGCCCTCGCCGGCCCGGACCGCCACCCGGGTGCCGAATCCCTTCTCGGCCATCGTCACCTCGACGCCCTCGACCGTCGCGACCAACTCGGCCAGCTCCGGCTCGGACTTCATCAGCGTCCTCGACACCTCGATCATCCCCCCCGCTTCAACCCGCCCCCGGCTCCTCCTCCCCGCAATTTGCGGCTGGGCGCGACCGTTCAAGGGGAGAGATCGCAGCGCATCCGACATTGACCACACCAGAGCGGGGTCAATGTCGGATGCGCTGCCGGAGGTGAGCTGGCGGCCTAAAAGAAGGCGCCGCCGCGGTACTCGCCGAAGATGTCGCGCATCGCGCCGCAGACCTCGCCGATCGAGGCGTCGGCGGCGAGCGCGGCGCGGATCGGCGCCAGCAGGTTGCCCTCGCCGCGGGCGACGTCGCGCAGCGCCTCGAGCCTCTGCTCGACCGCGGCCCCGTCGCGGCGCTCCTTGAACGCCTTCAGCCGGGTCAGCTGGCGCGCCTCGGACTCGGGGTCGACGCGGAGGATGTCGACGTCGTCGACTTGGTCGGTGACGTACTTGTTGACGCCGACGACGATGTCCTGGCCGCTCTTGTAGCGCTCGTGGTAGGAGTGGGCCGACTCCTCGATCTCGCGCTGCATGAACTCCAGCGCCTCGACCGAGCCGCCCAGCTCCTCGACCTTGGCGATCAGCTCCTTGGCCCGCGCTTCGACCTCGTCGGTCAGCGACTCGACGAAGTAGGAGCCGGCGAAGGGGTCGACGGTCTCGGCGACGCCGGACTCGTGGGCGAGCACCTGCTGGGTGCGGAGGGCGATCCGCGCCGAGCGCTCGGTCGGCAGCGCCAGCGCCTCGTCGAACCCGTTGGTGTGCAGCGACTGGGTCCCGCCGGCGACCGCGGCAAAGCCCTGCAGGGCGACGCGGATGATGTTGACCTCGGGCTGCTGGGCCTGCAAGGTGACGCCGCCGGTCTGGGTGTGGAAGCGGATCTTCGTCGAGTTGGGGTTCTCGGCCCCGAACCGCTCCTTGACGATCTCCGCCCACATCCGCCGCACGGCGCGGAACTTGGCGACCTCCTGGAAGACGTTGTTGTGGCAGTTGAAGAAGAAGGCGAGGCGGGGGGCGAACTCGTCGATCTTGAGGCCGCGGTCGAGTGCCGCCTCGACGTAGGCGATCGCGTTGGAGAGGGTGAAGGCGACCTCCTGCACGGCCGAGCAGCCCTTCTCGCGGATGTGGTAGCCGGAGATCGAGATCGTGTTCCATTTCGGCACCTTCTCGCGGCAGTACTCGAAGATGTCGGTGGTCAGGCGCATCGTCGGCTCGGGCGGGTAGATGTAATTGCCGCGGGCCATGTACTCCTTCAGCACGTCGTTCTGGACGGTCCCGCGCAGCTTCTCGGAGGGGACCCCCTGCTCCTCGCCGACCAGCTCGTAGAGCAGCAGCAGGATCGCCGCCGGGGCGTTGATCGTCATCGAGGTGGAAACGCCGTCGAGGGGGATCTGGTCGAAGCAGATCCGCATGTCCTCGATCGTGTCGATCGGGACCCCGGTGCGGCCGACCTCGCCGTTGCAGAGCGGATCGTCGGAGTCGCGGCCGAGCTGGGTCGGCAGGTCGAAGGCCATCGAGAGCCCGGTCGAGCCGTGCTCGATCAGGTAGCGGTAGCGCTCGTTGGTGTCTTCGGGGGTGGCGAAGCCGGCGTACTGGCGCATCGTCCAGAGCCGGTCGCGGTACATCCCCTCGTGGATGCCGCGGGTGAAGGGCGGCTCGCCCGGCTCGCCGAGCCGCTGCTCCAGCCCGGGGGCGACGTCGCTCTCGTCGTAGAGGCGGTCGATCTCGATCCCCGAGTCGGTGAAGACCCGCTCGTCGTCGGGACCGACCAGGGGCGCGATCGTGCGCGCATCCTCGCCGGCGGGGGTGGGCCTCTCGGTCTCGCCGCTCATCGCCGCAGAGGATATTGGGACCGGCGGGCCGGGGAGCCGGCCCGGCTGGCGCTCAATTCAGGCTCAGTCCGAGGCGCCGGCGAGGCGCTCTACGCCGGACTGCTCGATCGTCCTGCGCAGGCCCTCGCGCAGCTCGACCTCGGGCTGCCAGCCGAGCAGGTCGCGGGCGCGGGTGATGTCGGGCTGGCGCTGCTGCGGGTCGTCGGTCGGCAGCGGCTCGTGGATGATCTCCGAGCGCGACTCGGTCACCTCGATCACCGTCTGCGCCAGCTCGAGCAGGGTGAACTCGTTCGGGTTGCCGACGTTGACCGGCATGTGCACCTCGGACTCGGCGAGGGCGACGATGCCGCGGATCAGGTCGTCGACGTAGCAGAAGCTGCGGGTCTGGCTGCCGTCGCCGAAGACGGTCAGGTGCTGGTCCTTCAGCGCCTGCCGCAGGAAGGTCGGGATCGCGCGGCCGTCATGGGCTCTCATGCGAGGGCCATAGGTATTAAAAATTCGAACGATCGACGTGTCCACACCCTGCTGGCGGTGGTAGGCCATGGTCAGCGCCTCGGCGTAGCGCTTCGCCTCGTCGTAGACGCCGCGCGGGCCGATCGGGTTGACGTGGCCCCAGTAGTCCTCGGTCTGCGGGTGGACCTTGGGGTCGCCGTAGACCTCGCTGGTCGAGGCGAGCAGGAAGCGCGCCCGCTTGAACTTCGCCAGGCCGAGCATGTGGTGGGTGCCGTGCGAGCCGACCTTGAGCGTGTGCAGCGGCAGCCGCAGGTAGTCGATCGGACTGGCCGGCGAGGCGAGGTGGTAGACGAAGTCGACCGGCTCCGGGATCTCGACCTTCTCGGTGATGTCGATGTTGCGGAACTCGAAGGCGTCGTCGCGGATGTGCTCGATGTTCTGCAGCGAGCCGGTCTCGAGGTTGTCGACGCAGATCACCCGCTGGCCCTTGCCGAGCAGGTGCTCGCAGAGGTGCGAGCCGAGGAAGCCGGCGCCGCCGGTGATCACGCAGGTGCTCATCGCCGGCGGAATGCTACAGGGGGCGCTCGCGGTCCCGGGGATAAACGCCGCCGTTCGCAAATTCCGGCTTTTCCGCCCAATCACCCGTCCAAATGGGGGGAGAGCCGCGCCCCGTCCCGTCTCGTACCTGGCATGTTCGCGGCGGTGACGCCAGGGGGTCGCAAACGGGCGGCGGTGGAGATGATCGCGCGGGAGGGCGCCGAGCTGCGCCAGGTCGCCCGCCGCCACTCGCTCTGCGCCGAGGACGCCGAGGACGCCTACCAGCGGGGGCTCGAGATCGTCCTGACCAAGGCGCCGAGCGAGCGCCCGCGCGACCTCGTGCGCTGGACGACGACCGTGGTCAAACACGAGGCGATGGCGATCCGCCGCAACCGCGAACGGCTGCTGGGACCGGCCGCGGCGGTGCGCGAAGGCGAGCCGGACAGGGATCGGGTCGCGCTGCTGCCGAGCGGCGAGGACGGCCCCGGCGAGCGGCTGCAGCGGCGCGAGCAGATCGCCCGCAGCCGCGAGGCGCTGCGGACGCTGCGGCCGGCCGAGCTGCGGGCGCTGACCCTGCTCGCCGCCGGATACACCTACGCCGAGATCGGCGAGATCACCGGCTTCTCGCGGACCAAGATCAACCGCTCGCTGGCGGAGGGGCGGGAGCGCTTCCGGCGGATCGTCTCGGCCAGCGAGGACGGCAGCCGCTGCAAGCAGATGCGACCGCTGCTCTCCGCCTTCTGCGACGGCGAGGCCGGGCCGGAGCGCGAGCGGATCGTGCGCGAGCACCTGCACGCCTGCGCCGGCTGCCGCTCCGCGGTCCGCGCCTACCGCGCCGCTCCGGCGGCCGCGGCGGCGCTGGCGCCCGCCCTGCCGGTCGCGCGCACGCTGCT